>NZ_JBKJYW010000556.1:0-28343 GCF_046715635.1 Serratia sp. (in: enterobacteria) | reverse complement strand
CTGAACTCTTCCACCGATAAACCTAAAGCTGAACTGGACAAACTGCGCTCCAAAGCAGAAGGCGCACTGAAAGAAACCCGTGCCCGTCTGAGCGATGCCGGTGACAAACTGGCTCACCAAACCAAGCAGATGGCTGGCCAGGCCGATGATTACGTGCGTGAAAACCCGTGGACCGGTATCGGTATCGGTGCTGCGGTGGGCGTGGTGTTAGGCGTTCTGCTCGCGCGCCGCTGATTATGGCAGAGCAGCCGCAAACGCGCGCACAGGGCCCCGGTAAAGGGGTCCTGGATATCGCTCAACGGATTGTCACCATCATGGTCGGCATGGTGGAAACCCGGGTGCGTCTGGCCGTTGTCGAGCTGGAAGAGGAGAAAGCCAACCTCATTCAGCTACTGATGATGGCGGGGCTTACCCTGCTGTTTACCGCCTTCGGCCTGATGAGCCTGTTAATCCTCATCTTCTGGGCCATCGATCCCGCTTATCGTCTGATGGCATTGGGCACAACTACCGCCGTTCTGCTGTTCCTGGCCGTTGTGGGCATCGTCTGGACACTGTCCAAGGCTCGCCGTTCAACACTGTTAGGGGCAACACGTCAGCAATTGGAACTCGATCGCGCTGAACTGGAGGAGAAACATGAATCACCGCCAGTACCGTGAACGCAGAAAAGAGCAACTCATCCGCCAGATCCAGCAGCAACGCCTGGATCTGGCCGCCAACAAAAGCCAGTGGCTGCAAAAGACCGAATCCTTCGATCGCAGTTGGCAGACCTTGTATGGACTGCGTAAATATATGGCTATCGGTTCCAGCGTGATTGCGCTGTACGGGATCCGCCATCCTAGCAAGTTGATCCGCTGGTCACGTCGGGCGCTCAGCGTCTGGGGTACCGTTCGTTTGATCCGTAACGCCATTACCAAAAAATAACCGCGCTGCAACTGGTTCAATTATTCCGTCGGTAATCCCTCCCCTCTGCGTGGTTTTTATCCAAATATCCAATTTAATTAATTAACACACTGATTAAATGGTGTTTTTACTTCGCAGCCAATATTCAGATTTTTTGAAAAATTACGACAGTTTTACTTGCTAACAACCCGCAGCGTTCCCGTCTAACATTCACTCCATCAACCGGACATGGTGGCTACAGGCCCCCCTGGCGGTACAAATGCCAAGATTGGCAAGCAACAACACTTTTTGGAGTTAATGATGAAAAAATTAGAAGATGCAGGTTTGCTGGTTGCTCGTATTCTGATGCCAATCCTGTTTATCGTCGCAGGCTACGGCAAAATGGGTGATGCCTATGCGGGCACCCAACAGTACATGCAATCGATGGGCGTACCTGGCTTCTTGCTGCCACTGACCATCCTGCTGGAGTTCGGTGGTGGCCTGGCAATCCTGTTCGGCTTCCTGACCCGTACCGTGGCGCTGTTCACCGCCGGTTTCACCATCCTGACCGCGCTGCTGTTCCATACCAACTTTGCCGAAGGCGTGAACCAGCTGATGTTTATGAAAAACCTGACCATTGCCGGTGGCTTCATCGTACTGGCGATTGCAGGCCCTGGCGGCTTCAGCATTGACCGCATTTTGAACAAAAAGTGGTAAGCTTATAATATCGCCAAAAGGCTCGGCTCTATGCCGGGCCTTTTGACTTACACTCTCGGACACATTGGAGGATCTCATGGGACAACTCGTTGATGGCGTTTGGCAAGACACCTGGTATGACACCAAATCGACCGGGGGCCGTTTCAAGCGTTCAACCTCCCAGTTTCGCAATTGGGTCACGCCGGACGGCGCTGCAGGAGAGCATGGCAAAGCGGGTTTCAGGGCCGAGCAAGATCGCTACCATCTGTATGTTGCCCTGGCTTGCCCTTGGGCGCACCGCACCCTGCTGATGCGCAAGCTGAAGGGGCTGGAGCAAACCATTCCGGTTTCCGTGGTACATCCGCTGATGTTGGAAAACGGCTGGACCTTCGGCCAGGATTTCCCGGCAGCAACCGGCGATGCGCTGTATCACTCCGATTTTCTTTATCAACTCTATCTACGGGCCGACCCGCAGTACAGCGGCCGCGTTACCGTGCCGGTGCTGTGGGATAAACAGCAACAGACCATCGTCAGCAATGAATCTGCCGATATCATCCGCATGTTCAACAACGCTTTCGACGCCGTCGGCGCACGGGCTGGGGATTACTACCCGGTAGAACTGCGTGAAAAGATCGACTCGCTCAACGGCTGGATTTACGACTCGGTGAACAACGGGGTGTACAAAGCCGGTTTTGCTACCAGCCAGGATGCCTATGACGAAGCGGTGAACGGCGTGTTTGCCTCTTTGGAGCGGCTTGAGCAGATCCTCGGCCAGCACCGTTATCTGACGGGCGATCGACTCACCGAGGCCGATCTGCGCCTGTGGACCACGCTGATCCGTTTCGATCCGGTGTATGTCACCCATTTCAAATGCGACCAGCGCCGCATCAGCGACTATCTCAACCTGTACGGCTTCCTGCGCGATATCTACCAGATACCGGGGATTGCCGAAACGGTCGATATGGCGCATATCCGTAACCATTATTATCGCAGCCATGCCACCATCAACCCGCACGGGATCATTTCGATCGGCCCAGCGCAGGATCTGGATGAACCCCACGGGCGCGATGTGCGTTTTGGTTGATTGCAGATTGCAGTGAGCCAGGGGATCCGGCAATTGCTGTTTCCCCTCGCCCCAGCCCTCTCCCACAGGGAGAGGGAGCTGTCCGGTGACCTTGGTTGGCCCGTGTAGCTTCGAAAAGTAGGGATTAAAAACAAGAAAGGCAAAGTATTACGTAGAGCAATTAGCGAACTCGATCGGTCCCCTCTCACTAACTGAGAGGGTTAGGGTGAGGGGCCTTACACAATGCGAAAGTGCGAAGAAGTTACTGATTCTCCTCGCGTGCAAACAGGCGCGGGATCTCACGCAGGAACCAGGATTTAGCCTCGCCCATGCTGTCGCGCCGCCAGGCCATGATGATGTCTGCCTCACGGCTGTATTCCGGCCCCACCACGCGCAAGCGCCCCTGTTCGATATCCTTCTCCACCATCTGATAAGGCATGGTGGCAACCCCCAGCCCGGCCAGCAAGGCGCGGCGCTTATCTTCGATGGTGCTCACCGTCAGGCGCTGCTGTTTATCCAGCAATTGTACCGTCAAGACTGGCCGTTCCCGCGCAGTATCTGCCACCGCAATACCACGGTATTTCACCCGAGTCAGCTCCGACAGCGGCTCCGGCTCCAGGTGGATCGGATGTTCCGGTGCGGCAACGTACACGCTCATCACCTTGTACAGCTTGCGGGTATTGATTTCAGAAGAGGCGCGAAAGTGCATATCCGGCGCAATAACGATATCAGCGCGCCCTTGCTCCAGCCGCTCCCACGCCCCAGCCAACACTTCGGTAAAGATCGAAACCTGGGTATTGGCCTTCAGCGCCAGCTTATCGACCAAGGGGAACAGCTTGTAGGCAGGGGATAGCGCTTCGCTGACGATGGTGAGATGGGTTTCCCACCCCCGCGCCAATGCCTCTGCATCGGTCGTCAGCTTGTCCGCCGCCTCGAGCAGTACGCGGCCACGCTCAAGCAGCATGCGCCCAACATTGGTAAATTTGGTGCGATGCCCAGATCGGTCAAACAGTACCACATCCAGTTCTTCTTCCAATTTTTGCATGGTGTAGCTGAGCGCAGAAGGCACTCGCCCCAGCTCATCGGCAGCGGCGGCAAAGCTGCCACGGCGGTCGATCGCATCCATAACCCTAAGCGCTTCAAGCGTTAACGCCCGATCTCTGGCCATCGAAACTCTCTTTCAGGAAATTTGAATATACCGACCAGATTAACTGGCTAACAATCCGCCGTCCAGATGCTTACCATCAAGAGAATGAATTTAGAGAGCCGATTGCCATGATCACATGCAGAACAGCACAACAATGCGGGCAAGCTGACTTTGGTTGGCTACAGGCTCGTTATACCTTTTCCTTTGGCCACTACTTCGATCCCAAACTGATGGGCTATGCGTCGCTGCGGGTATTGAATCAAGAGGTATTAGCAGCGGGTGCCGCCTTCCAGCCACGCACCTATCCCAACGTAGATATCCTGAATCTGATCCTGCAGGGTGAAGCCGAATACCGGGACAGCGACGGCAATACCGTACGCGCAGCGGCAGGAGAGGCGTTATTGCTGGCTACGCAGCCGGGGCTTAGCTATAGCGAACAGAACGTCAGCAGCAGCACGCCACTGACCCGGATGCAACTGTGGCTGGATGCCTGCCCGGAGCGTAGCAATGAGCGTGTGCAGCGTTTGAGCCTGGCAGATAAGCCCTATACGCTGCTGGCCTCACCGGATGGGGTCCAGGGCAGCCTGCAACTGCGCCAACAGGTCTGGATCCATCATTTGAACTTACCGGCGGGAGCGCAGCAGACGCTGAACCTGCATGGGCCACGCGCCTACCTGCAATCGATCCACGGTACCGTTGAGGTCAATGGCGACCATCACCAGAGCCAGCGCCTGACCTGTGGAGATGGTGCGTTTATCCGCGAGGAAAACCGCCTCACCATCCAAGCCGAAGCGCCGCTACGTGCGCTGCTGATTGATTTGCCGATATAGGTAAAAAAACCCGCGCGACTCTCGTCACGCGGGGTTATCTGTATGGCCGGTAAACCCACTAGCCAAACCCAAAGGCTGACTCCCGCAGCATACATATGGGGCTAATAGTTCAAGTGTATCTCTATCTGCACCTCATAATTCCTATAGATTTATTAATATTCAATGCCATAACAATTACCCGGCTAAACATCAAAAGATAATGTTGCTACCGTCGGTTTGGCTTTCTTCTTTTTCTACTGTATTACATATAAATCAACAGTGCCGCCTGGCGATCCCACACTGGAGGCATCATGCATACCCGCCTTTCTCAAATATCATGTCATCACCCCGCCTAACTTTCCTCTTTGAAAACACACCTTATAGTTTTGAGACTCAAGGTATCCACGCCCTTCTTGAACCCGATGATTTACCCTGCAAATTGAGAAAATCGATTTAGCGGTGATGTGACTGCACAAAAACCATGCCTACAACATGTGACTTTCTGGCGTTTGCCACATGTAGATGGTATTGCTTATTGTTGATGACAATCTATAATAAAGTTTTGATACGTATCTTTGGAAATAATTGGCATGAGTAAATGTTATACTATAAATGATAATATTTCGTTTCACCCTGAAAATGCTACCCTCTCATCTTCTTTGAGTGGCGCTCGCATTAAAATCAACGTGCCAACAGCACAATTACTCGAGGCATTTGTCAATCGCGTTGGTTTGATAATATCGCAAAGTGACTTGTATTCAATTGCTTGGGGTGATAATGGCGTCAATGTCACACCGAACACCTTGTATCAAAATATTTCACTGCTGCGTAAAGCATTACAAGATATAGGGTTATCTGGGGACACGATCACGACGGTAAGAGGCAAAGGATTTATCTTTACGGTCGCCAAAGTGGCAGAGTGCGAAGTCGATATTGACCCTGAAGATGAAGTTAATGACGTTATTAGTGAAAATATTGCCCCTCAACACCAAGATGAGAAATTGATAGCCCAAAGCAAATATAAAACACATAATATAGTATTGCTGATCGCCTCCATGTTAATTTTATTTGGGGTTGTTATTTATTTTATTCATAAAAGCATTCCTAAAAGAATAATTGATTATCCGAAAAGCTTCACCTTTTTATCAAAAATTGATGGGTGCAGTATATTTACCAGCACTGAATTAACTAACGTGGAAAGTAGGGAGAAAGCCAACGTATTTCTTAGTACGCAACCATTAGACTGTAAAAAATACCCTTATATTTACTTAAGTTTTACATCAAGGCATCCTTCAATATCAATCATCTCTTGTGAGCATGAAGTTAATTATAGCAAGAAAAATAATTGTAAAACTGAAATATTCATCAATCATGGTGGCTTTAATGAAATCAAACACTAAATACACACTCCCGATCTTCATCGCAGTCATCATGATTGTTTCCGCTATAGCTTATGCTTATTTTTTAGTGGATAATAATAATAAAAAACTAAATTGCCACGGCGTTCATTATACGTACAGCAAGGATTTAAACATTAATACTAACGTTGAGATCAATTTTTTTAGTAAAAATGGTTATATGATTATCAATGGCGTTGTTACTAATAAAGATATATCCTATCGGTTAACCAGGAAGATATTGTTTGACATCTCCGATATTGATAAAAAATCCATTTTGACTTTTACTTCAATTGAAATTAGTCTTTCTGATGAAGTGAACCGAACAGACCTAGAGAAAATGCTACCTAGTTTTATGTCTCAGGTGGGTAGCAACATCTTAATTTCCATTTATCGAGTTAACGATAATAATTATATTATTGAGTCTAATGATGTGGCGAGTTTGATTTGCAATAAGGATTGATTTTTGAGCATTCTGTTTAACCGATGGCATAGATGTTTCTATTTAAAATAGAGGAAATTAAACTGTTTTTATTTGATTCTATGCTTTGATTTTTCTTACCTCAGGGTATCATCATCACTCTGAATATTAATCAATTCTTAATGAGATAGACCTCTGTTCAAATAAAACCCAACCGAGCTTCATAGATGTTGTAACCCACTCACACAAAAAACCTATAATTACAATGATATATAACAAACAGCTTCCGCTGTGACATGGGCATCTCTCTATGAACTCATTAACTACTCTTTTATTAAGACTTTATAATTCATACTATTTTTTAATTTATGTTTTACTTGCCACTCTAATTTTTCAGCTCGCATATTGATGAAAACAAGAAACAACTATTTTTAAGTAAAGTCTGGGCAATAAGCTTAAAAAAATAAGGTTTTTATTTAATGAAAGACGTCGCCATTGCAAATAAATTTTACTTTATATTAAAAATAATACTCTCTATCGCTTTTGTCTCTTCAGCTTCATTTTTACTATTGAAATTTAGAGTTGATAAAAGTGATGTTATTATTTGCAATGCGAACATGGCCATTCATAGAGAAGAACTGGGGTTAATGACAGAACTGACGCTCGAGTTTTCCATAAATGATAAAAATGGAATTGTCTATATCGATGGCATTGTTTATAAAAACAATGAAAGAATAGGCACCGTGAGCCGAAGAACATTTTTTGATGTGACTGCGATTAATGATGATTTTTTATTAACATCAAAGAAAAACTGGGTGACTGAAACCAATGATGTGGATGAATCCTTGTTTTTAGACCTGATATTATCGCGATTTTATTTAGTAGATGATTACCCTATGGTTTTCTTCTTCACTAAAAATCGTAATGGCAGTTATTACATCTCAACTAAAACAATGCCCTATATATACTGCTCTAATTTTTTAATAGATGAGTAGCACTAATACTTTTAACAATAGATATCTATCTGCATATTGAGAGTTTCATTGCTGGTCACTTTTCCACATATTTTCTCCATTCATACTTAGACATCTGACAACTTTAGCCCCGCGCTTTTGGATGAGACGATTATGTGCAAGCAACTGGCTTCAAAAAGTAGCCTCAGCAAGAGAACTTAGAGGTCATGCTGCAAACATTTTCAGGCTGATATTCTACATTGCTCGTTATAAATAACATACTTAATAATGATAACAAACTATTTAAAATCAATTAGTTGAATAAACATTTCGTTAAGGGAAAACCTGAAGAGTCTTAACTAAACCTTAATGAGACTAAATCATTAAGTTTATCGCTCCCTCTAGGGCACACTCAAAATCCTTAATCAACGTGTTACTGGAGAAATAAACACATGCGTACAGCACTTTTAAATTTATCCCCGGCCGCTTTGTTACTGTTGGCCTCGACTGGAACTGCCCTTGCAGCGAGTAATGCCATGATCACAATAGAAGCTAACATCGTCACTGCGACCTGTGATGTTTCCGTGACCGATCGATTGAACCTGGGTAACCATACAAAAGGAATTTTCACCGTCGCTAATAGCTTTATTGATACGACCGCACAAAGTTTTGACGTGAGAATTTCGAATTGTGAGAAACCCTTAGCGGAGGGTGATACCGCGAGCTTACGCATTTCGGGTTCGACATTAAGTGGTGGCGGGAACAACATCTTTAACCCCAATAATAGTTCCAATATTGGTGTGATGGTCAAAAACAATGGTGCCCTCTTGCAAAGTGGAGACAAAATTCTTGTCGGAACTGCGGGCACTACGCCGGTAATTGGCGACTTTGAAAAATCAGTTCCTTTCAGTGTCGCGTTAGCAGCAAAAAATATCTCAGCCATCGCAAATGAAATTATTAGTGTCCCCATTACATTTAGCTTTATTTATAACTAACCATTTCTGATGGCAGGTGACGATAACTCCCTGCCATCAGGCAAGAGGAGTTTGAACCATGAGATTTTTATTTCGCACGCTGTCTTTGCTATTTGTTGGTTTGGCGGCGAATCAAACCGTACAAGCCGGTGGATTTGGCATTAGTGCCACTCGACTCATTTACCCAGAGGGAGCGTCAAGTGTTTCACTCACTTTGCGCAATACGCAATCAGCTTCACCTTATTTAGTGCATACCACCGTCAGTGCTTCTGTTGATGGGAAAGGGGCTGCACCTTTTCTGGTGAGCCCTCCACTGTTTCGCCTGGAACCCAATAGTAGCAACCAGATTCGGATTTCTGCCCATGGTCGGGGTTTACCTAGTGACCGTGAGTCGGTTTTCTATATTAATGCACGGGCGATACCAAGTAGCACGGCAGGAACAGAAGAAGACCAACAGCAGAATGTGGGTGGTGAGGTAAAACTGGGCGTGGCGAATGTTATCAAGCTATTTTATCGCCCTTCCGGGTTAACCCCGTCCGTCGCCGATGCACATAAGAACCTACAAATTACTCTGGTGAAAGAGGGATTACAGGTTTATAACGCCTCACCCTATTTTATTAACTTTGCCGGCATCCGTTTTGGCGCAGAGACGCTGTCTTTGGCAAGCCCTGGAGCCAATATGATTGCCCCTTTCAGTAGCCATATCTTTCCGACCAAAGTCAAACAAGGGGAGGTCGATTGGCGGGTAATTAACGACCTTGGAGGTATCGATGCCTTTACTAAAATGGTGCCGTAACGCGAGCCTTTTCATCTGTGTTACCACTATACAGGGACAAGCAGCTGAAACAGTGGATTTCCGTGCAACCATTGTTCCTGGAACTTGCGAAATCAAGCTAGATAAAGAGATTTTGCAGTTGGGAAGCATCCAGGCAAATTCGTTGTCATCGGGAGCCGTGGCTGCATCCGATACTTTCTCTCTGGCAGTACAAAATTGTAGCGGGACGGGAGCCAGTCACCAGAAACCCGTAATCCAAGTCAGTGGGAATGGTGATGACAATAACGGTAAATGGCTGTTTCGTGATGCTGACTCAGAGGCCCAAGGGGTTGGAGTACTGCTAACTCAAAACACGACTACCGTTCGCGCTGGTGACAAGCTGCAATTTCAAGGAATACTCCCGCCAGCCGCAGGTGCCACTATGGCATTTTCCGCAGGGGTAGCTTGTATTGACTCTGGGGGATGTCATCCCACAGCCGGTAAACTCGTTGCTCGAGTGACCTTTAATTTTCTTTACGATTAAGAGCTCATTATGATCAAAGCCCTGTGTTTCCGAGACTTGCAAATTATCAGCGGCTTACTCCTTAGCCTCTGGGGAAATATCGCTTTTGCTGATGATGGCGGAATAAGCCTTGGGCAAACGCGGGTCATATTTAATGAAGCCGATCGGGCGCGTACTGTCATGATTAAGAATGGCGGAGACAAAACTTATTTAATTCAGTCTCTGGTACAACTGGGCTCAGATAATCAACAGGCTGCTCCATTTATCGTGACGCCACCATTATTTCGCCTAGAGCCTAATAGCCGCAACTCACTACGTATTATGCGCCAGAATGAAAGGCAGTTATCGCAGCAGCATGAATCGGTGTTTTATTTATCGGTTCTGGCGATCCCAGCTCAAACCGCCGAGGTTACGGAGCAGGCTCAGCTCTCAATGGGAATTCGCTTTCTTATTAAGCTGTTCTATCGCCCAGAGGGTTTGAGTATGACCCCGGAAGAGGCTTACTGCAAATTACAGTTTACCCAAGTCGCTAATGGTGTACGTGTTGAGAACCCTACACCCTATTTTTTAACGCTGGGTCAATTGAGTATTAATCATCGTGCAATCAGCTTCGAGCAGCAATCGGCAATGATTGCCCCTCATGGCAATCAAATTTTTCCAGTGACTGCACCGTTGGCTCTGGCTGACTGGCGAATGATTACCGATTACGGGATACTTTCGCCAAAATGCGAATATTCACCACCATAACTTTTGGAGAGTAAATGAAAAGTTTCTTAACTCGCCTACCATTAATCATGGCAGGAGGCTTACTGATGCTGAACAGTTTATCGGTGAGCGCCAATCAGGCTGAATCCAAAGGTATTTCATTTTATGTGATGCGGGTTATTTACCCGGAGAAAGCCAGCCAAGGGGTGGCATTAACCGTCTATAACAAAAGCGATCAGCCTTTTTTAATGCAATCTTGGATCCGCGCTATGGATCCGCAAACTGGTGGTGTTGTACCGCAGGGTAAAGTCGCTACCCCTATGCCATTTATTGTCACCCCGCCACTACAACGGCTAGAGCCTAATAGTGATTTAACCTTGCGTATTCGCCGCACGGGAGGGGAGTTACCGCAGGATAGGGAGTCAGTCTTTTATATTGCCACTAAGGCGATACCGTCAAAGCCTGAGAATACGTCGAAAAACGGCGGCCAATTAACGTTAGCTGTCGTCAGCAACCTTAAACTATTTTATCGCCCGTCCGGTCTGCCGGACAGTGGAGTAGCCGGTGCAGCCCCACAATTACGCTTCCATCTGGAGGGTAATACGCTAGTTGCTGAGAACCCAACGCCGTTTTGGTTGACATTTTCCCGGTTAAAAGTCGGTAACTACTTGTTCGATAAGGCAGCTATGCGCCTGATGGTCCCACCCAAAGGGCAGCAACGTTATAACTTGCCTGCGGGTACCAAGGGGCCAGTTGAGTGGCAATTGCTCGATGAGACAGCATGGGATACGCCACTAGAGCAACAAAAATCACTGACTGGCTTATCTCGGCAATGAGAGCCCGTTTATCGATGAACTACTTTAACTGCTGGTAAATCCTATGTTTTTAATTCCAATGCAGCGTATTGGCAAAACATAAACACCAGGTTGAGCTGAATATCATGAAACTATACGTTGGAAGGGTAAAGATCTCACCTATATTCACAGGTGCAATATTACTTACGTCTGTCTTGCCCGCTTGGGGCCGGGATTATTTTGATGCCGGGCTGCTAATGCTTGATCAAGAACAGTCGGCAAAAGTAGATCTGACTCAATTTGAGACTACCGGTCAGGTGCCCGAAGGGGACTATCTGGTGACGATATTTGTTAACCAAACTGAGCGCGGTGAACAAAATATCACTTTCAAAAAAGGCGCAGGGGGCAAGGTTGAGCCATCCCTCACGCCAGAGCTATTGAATGAGTTAGGTGTGAACACTACTGCACTGGCGACTTTCTCAAATTTGCCATTGGATCAACCAGTGGAGGATTTGCCTGCCTTGATCCCTCATGCGCAGGTGCAATTTTCGCTGGCCAAGTTGCGGCTGGATCTCAGTATCCCCCAGGTTGCCATGCAGCCGAATAGTAGCAATCAGGTGGATCCCTCATTGTGGAATCAAGGTATTCCGGCATTTTTGCTTAATTATAATTTGAACGGCAGCCGTAGCCGACGTTCTTCCCAATCCGATCTGGGAACATCAGAGCAAACAAACTTCTTTGCCAACTTACGCGCGGGGTTGAACTTTGATGCCTGGCGTTTACGCAGCCTTATTACCCATAGCCGGAACACGACCAATGGTGATAATCGTGCGGGTGAAAGTACGCAAGACACCCAGTTTATCAATACCTACCTACAGCGGGATATCCAGCCTTGGCACTCGGAAATATTGGCCGGTGAAAGCAGCAGCGGAGGGGATATTTTTGACAGTGTTCCGTTTCGTGGCGTCAAACTGAATTCAACCGAGGAGATGTTGCCCAATAACCTGCGAGGCTTTGCACCGGTTATCTCCGGTATTGCGCAGAG
Source organism: Serratia sp. (in: enterobacteria) (assembly GCF_046715635.1). Lineage (GTDB taxonomy): Bacteria > Pseudomonadota > Gammaproteobacteria > Enterobacterales > Enterobacteriaceae > Chania. The sequence goes on along the minus strand of NZ_JBKJYW010000556.1, from coordinate 16,183 downwards.
TAATGCCAGGGTAACAGTAAGCCAGAATGGCAACATATTTTATCAAACCTATATTGCCCCAGGTCCATTTACGCTCACGGACCTGGGGCAAAGTGGTTCTTCTGGTGATTTGACGGTAACGATAACCGAAGCTGATGGCTCGGTTCGCACCCAGACGGTTGCCTATTCAACGCTACCGGTAATGTTACGCCCAGGCGCCTTCAAGTATGAGCTGACCGGTGGCAAATATAATGGCAGCACTACGGTTGGCTCGCAGGAATCAACCTTTGGGCTAGGCACTCTGGTTTATGGTCTGCCCTATAACCTCACTCTGTATGGCGGCGGGCTGGTCGCAGATGATTACTTCTCAGGCGTAGTGGGGAGCGGGCTGTCGTTAGGGAGTTTTGGGGCTCTGTCTGCGGATGTGACTCACTCGAACGCAAAGCTCAAGGACATGGATGACCGGCAGCGGGGAGAATCCTATCGGTTGCGCTATGCCAAGAATATTGCCAGTACCGGCACATCCATTGATGTCGCGACGATGCGTTACTCGACCCGTGACTATTACAGTTTTTCCGATGTGAACAACAATGGCTACCAATTACGTGACGACCAACTTCCCTGGTCACAAGACCGTAAGCGTAATAGTTACCAACTGCGGTTATCGCAGAATATGGGTGACTTAGGGTCGCTCTATCTCTCTGGGATGCGGGATAATTTTTGGGACAACGGCAAGGTCAACAACAACCTGACTGCGGGTTATACCAATAGCTACCGAGGGGTGTCTTACGGTGTCAATTACAGCATTGACCGCATTAAAGGTGACAACAGCTGGCCGGAGAACAGACAGTTATCGATGAACGTTCAAGTACCCTTAAGTTTGTTCAGTGGTTCATCACTGGCTGACCGCACCTTCGCCAGCTATCAGATGACCAATAACAATCAAGGCAGCGTTCAGCATCAGGCAGGTATCAACGGGAGCGCCATGGATGACCGCCTTTCTTACGGTGTGACACAAGGCTGGTCTAACGACGGCAGCAGTGACATGGGATCGGTGAATACCGGTTATCGTGGCAGCAAGGGCATCGCGAATTTGGGATATAGCTATGGTAGTGGCTATAGCGCAGTGAATATGAATGCCAGCGGCGGAGTAGTGGCACATGCTGAAGGGGTTACATTGAGTCAACCTCTGGGTGATACCGTTGCCTTAGTGAGTGCCCCTGGCGCCGGGGGAAGTAAGGTAATGAGCGGTAATAATCGGGTGGACAGTCGTGGTTATGCGGTAGTGCCTTATCTCTCAAACTATCAGCGCAATAATATTAGCCTGGACCCATCAACCCTCCCTGAGAGCGTTGATATGACGCATTCAAGCCAAAATGTCTATCCGACTAAAGGCGCGGTAGTTAAGGCTAACTTTGCCACGCGTATCGGTTATCAGGCAGTGATCACGTTGAGTCACAGTGGCGGATTAATACCTTTCGGCGCCGTGGTTGCCGTTGAAGGGAGCGCGAGTGAAGAGCCACATACCAGTATTGTTGGCGATGCCGGGCAGGTCTACCTCAGCGGGCTGCCGGAAAGTGGTCGTCTACAGGTTAAATGGGGTAAGGATACGGGCCAGCAATGCAATGTAGCGTTCAATTTGGCGAAAACACCAGCCCCGTCAGCGGCTAACCCAATACGTCATTTGCCATTAAGTTGTGGTGTTTAACATGTTAAGCATCAAGCATTCACTCTATAGAGGGTCAAACACAGTGACAGATAAAATAAGCGCCACGGGTTTTCAGTGGTTACGCACAGGGCTTTGCCTGCTGTCGTTGGGAGTTATTATGCCATCACAGGCGGTCACAATTGATATTGGCAGTGGTAGCCAGGAATGGCTCGGCCCGCCTATTAATGGGAGTTTTACCGCAGAGACTGGATCGTACCCTCAATCTACCACACTTAGTGCATATTATGCCTTTGCCGGCATCTCTCTGTCATCAAGTGGGACGGGAGGGTCAGGCTGTTTTTCTCCTAGCCAAATGACTGATATTGGTGGATTACAGACATATCAGATTGCCCAAGGGATTTTTGTGATTCCACAGATAACCTTCTCTATCTCTTATCAGCTAAATAGTGGAATCACAGAAACCATGAGTGGAACTATTGGTAAACCGGAAACAAAGGGAGTTACTAACACAGGAGCAGGTTCTCCGGTTACACCCGTGCAAAATTCAGCCTGGTGTTTAATGCCTAGAGGATATGAGATAGTCTCATTTTTCAAGGCAAATAGCACACGAACTACCACGGTAACCGGTAACTGGGTCATCATCACCGATGGGACCCAACAAGATGGTATATATAATATGCCTAGTGGCTCTTTTCATAACAGAGTCACAATACCCGCTGAAAATGGGTCTTTATTTATACCTAGCAACCAAATTAAAGTCTCCACACGACAATGTTCGATTAATATTAACAACTCGATCGACTTTGGCAACGTAGAACATAATTCGACTATCAGGACTGAACTAGGACGAGTGAACGACAGTCTGGTGGTAGGTTGCACACAGAGTAGCGTTAATCCCGCAGCGAATATTAACGTAAAATTTCAGTCCAACTCAGGGTTCTACGACGGTGAAGCCACTCGGTTGTCCCTTAATGAGGGAGGCGGTTATATCACGGGTGAAATAGCGGGAATAGCTGGCATTGACAATGGAGCCTGCAATTCGACGGGAGGGCTGAAGTTTAATAGCGACCCAGTAAGATTAGGTTCCATAAATGCGGGAGCAGGCAACGAGAGCTTCTCAAATTCACTCACCTGGCGGCTATGCTCCGGTGGCAGTACATTACCGGTTGGCAACGTCAGCGCCTCAGCAACTGTCGATGTTATCTTTAATTGATGACAAACCGTTTCAAGGAAGTGAACAACGGCTGGTGTATCCCAGGTGTCTATCACTGTGACGTGAAATACGCTTGGGACACACCAACCCACTGTTTTAAAGAGGAGTGGAGTTGACCGGTAAGCCGGGTTCTGTCGTGGACAGTCATTCCTCTAGGCCAGCAATCGCTCACTGGCTCAAGCAGCCTACCCGGGTTCAGTACGGGCCGTACCATGTGAACCCCTATTTGGCCTTGCTCCGGGTGGAGTTTACCGTGCCACGGACTGTTGCCAGCCGCGCGGTGCGCTCTTACCGCACCCTTTCACCCTTACCTGATCCCGCTTGCGCGGGCCATCGGCGGTTTGCTCTCTGTTGCACTAGTCGTAGGCTTGCGCCTCCCAGGCGTTACCTGGCACCCTGCCCTATGGAGCCCGGACTTTCCTCCCCTCCATCTGTCTCCCCCGAAGAGGACGGCAATGAAGCGGCGACTGTCTGGTCAACTCCGGCGCGGATAGTAGCGTTGTGGTTGCGGCAGGTCAACCGTTTTAGGGGAAAGGAAAACAGATCTAGAGGCGCGCCCTATGGATATGCTAGCTTGGCGATATGAAACCAAGACCTTCAGCTCTGATTTGCGTCGAGATTATTATTTACCGCTTACCAACCAAGGTGGGATGACGCTCGTCAGTTTGTTCCCGCCGGTAAGGCGGGCCTTACCGGCATCACTCCAGTGAGGTTAACCATGACCCGTTCGCCCCAGAAACCAACCCTGCATCTTCTGTGCGGAAAAATAGCATCAGGAAAATCCACGCTTTCAGCCACGTTGGCAACCCAGCCTGGTAGCGTGATAATCGCGGAAGATCGCTGGCTTGCCCAGCTATACGCAGAGGAGATGCAGACCGTTGCAGACTATGTCCGCTGTAGTACCAAGCTGAAAAACGCCATCAAACCCCATCTGATCGCGCTGCTTAACGCCGGGGTAACCCTCATTCTGGACTTTCCGGCCAACACCGTAGCCAACCGTGAATGGATGATGGATATCATCCGCGAGTCGGGTGCCGATAACCAACTGCATTATCTCAACGCGCCCGATGATGTCTGCAAGGCCAGACTTCATGCCCGCAATCAGTCGGGCACTCATGATTTTGCCGCGACCGATGAGCAGTTTGATCTCATCACCCGCCATTTTGTTGAGCCGAATGACCAGGAAGGGTTCAACATCATTCGGCATAGCTGAGTCACAAAGCTGGAGCTCAGTCAGCCTGTTCTTGCTGCTCCAGCGCATGTTTATACAGCGCATTTTTCTTCACGCCGTGGATCTCCGCGGTTAACGCTGCCGCCTTTTTCAGCGGCAGCTCTTTTTGCAGCAGAGCCAGGGTACGCAGCGCTTCGAGCGGCAAATCGTCTTCCTGCGCCTTGTGGCCTTCCACAATCAGCACCATCTCCCCCCGGCGGCGCATCTCATCTTCCAGCACCCAAGCCAGCAGTTCCCCCACCGGGGCACCGTGAATCGATTCCCAGGTTTTGGTCAGTTCACGCGCCAGCACCACGTAGCGCTGTGGCCCCCACACGGTAACCATGTCCTGCAAACTTTCCAGCAAACGGTGGGTGGATTCGTAGAAAATCAGCGTTCGCGGTTCCTCTGCCAGCGCCAGCAGGGTATCCTTACGGCCTTTGGTTTTGGCTGGCAGGAAGCCTTCATAGCAGAAACGATCGGAAGCCACACCGGCGGCACACAGCGCGGTGGTAGCAGCACAGGCGCCTGGCAGCGGTACGACGCGGATCCCCGCTTCACGACAACGGCGCACCAGGTGATAACCCGGATCGTTAATCAGTGGCGTGCCTGCGTCACTCACCAGTGCTATGCTTTGGCCTTCCTGCAGTTTTGCCAGCAGTTGGTCCGCCTTCTGCTGTTCGTTATGGTCGTGCAGCGCAAACAACCGCGCGCTAATAGCAAAGTGTTGCAGCAGCAACCCGGTATGGCGCGTATCTTCCGCCGCAATCAGATCGACGCTTTTCAGTACCTCTATGGCCCGATGAGTCATATCCCCCAGGTTACCGATGGGGGTGGGCACCACGTACAGTGTCGATGCAGAAATAGCTGATTGTTGGTGTTGATTCATTGTTTCATCCGGATTGCCGATTTAATATTGAGCATCTTGAAAAAAACATCACTGGATACAGTATGCTTTCCTCAACATTCCTTCGTACCAAAGCAGGGCGATTAGTACCTGTTGTACTGGCAGCCTTGCTGTTAGCTGGTTGTCCAAGTCAGGTTCCACAAACTCCGCCCTCAAATATCCAGGACGAAGCCAGTGCCAACTCTGATTACTATCTGCAACAGTTGCAGCAAAGCAGCGATGATAACAAGGCTGACTGGCAATTACTTGCGATTCGCGCATTAACTCGCGAAGGCAAACTGCCACAGGCTAACGAGCAACTAAGCACCTTGCCGCAAAACCTGACGGATACCCAACAGCTTGAACGCCAGCTATTGAGCGCAGAACTGCAGGTGGCCAACAAGAATCTGGGCCCAGCCCGCGATGCGTTAAATAAAATAGACAGCAGCGCGCTGTCACCAAATCAGCTGGTTCGCCTGTATCAGGCGCAGATCGCGGCTAACCAGGGCCAAGCCTCACTGCCGCTGATCCGCGCCTATATTGCCCAGGAGCCGTTATTAAGTGGCCAGGCTCATCAGGATAATCTGGATAAAACCTGGCAAACGCTGCTTGGCCTGAAGCAGGCTGACATGAACAGCCTGGTGATTAACGCCAACGAAAACGTGCTGCAAGGCTGGCTGGATCTGTTACGTGTCTATCAGGATAACCGTCAGGATCCCGATCTGCTGAAGGCCGGGATCAAAGACTGGCAGAACCGCTATCCGCAGAATCCGGCGGCGAAAAGCCTGCCAGCCCAGTTGAATCAGGTGCTGAATTTCACCCAGGCTTCGACTGCGCATATCGCCCTGCTGCTGCCGCTGAACGGCCAGGCCAAGGTGTTTGCCGATGCGATCCAGCAGGGCTTTAACGCAGCGCAAAGTGGCATAACGCTCGCCGCGCCGGTTCAGACACCGCAACCAACCAATGATCCAGACCAGACCGTGGCGGCAACGCCAGACAATGCCAATGGAGCCGTAAGCACTTCGGCACCTGCCGCAGATGCAACTCAGGTAGCCGCAGTAGAACCCACCGCCCCAGTTCCTGTAGCTCCAGCCCCGGCAACCGGTGGGCAGGTGAAGGTCTACGATACCACCAGCCAGCCTCTGCCAGCGTTGTTGGCTCAGGCCCAGCAAGATGGCGCAACCCTGATCGTCGGGCCGCTATTGAAAAACGAAGTCGATCAGCTAGCCACTACCCCAACGACGCTGAACGTGCTGGCACTCAACCAGCCTGAGCAGCCGAAGGACAGCCCGAATATCTGTTACTTCGCCCTGTCGCCGGAAGATGAAGCCCGCGATGCCGCCCGTCATATCTGGGAACAGCAAAAGCGCCAGCCGTTACTGCTGCTGCCACGCGGCGCGTTTGGCGATCGCATAGCCAAAGCCTTCGCCGAAGAGTGGCAGAAACTCGGTGGCCAGACCGTGCTGCAACAAGGAATTGGTTCTGCCGGTGAGCTACGTCAGATGGTTAACAGCGGCGGGATCCGCATGAGCGGCACCCCGGTGGCCTCCCAGGCACCAGCGCAACAGTCGGTGACTATCGCAGGCCTGACTATTCCAGCGCCACCCAGTGATATCCCAGCCTCTACCGGCGGCGGCGTAGATTCGGTGTATATCGTCGCCACGCAGAGCCAACTGACGCTGATCAAGCCAATGATCGACATGACCACCAGTTCTCGTAGCAAGCCCGCCATGTTTGCCAGCTCGCGCAGCTATCAGGCCGGTGCTGGTCCAGACTTCCGTCTGGAAATGGAAGGCCTGCAATTCAGTGATATTCCTCTGCTGGCAGGGGCCAATCCACAGTTGCAGCAGCAAGCCACCGCCAAATTCCGCAACGACTATTCCCTGGTGCGCCTCTACGCCATGGGGATGGATGACTGGACATTGGCCAACCACTTTGCTCAAATGCGTCAGTTGCCAGGATTCCAAATCTCAGGAACCACCGGTGTACTGACATCTTCACCTAACTGTGTGATCACCAGGAAACTGACTTGGCTGCAATACCGCCAGGGCTCGGTCGTTCCGGCCTCCTGAGTCAACGCGCCAAGGGAGCGGGCTATGAGAGCCTGGCCCGCCAATACCTGGAGCGCGCCGGGCTTACCTTCACCGCCGCCAACGTGGCGGTACGTGGGGGTGAGCTCGATCTCATCATGCGTGATGGTCAAACCTGGGTGTTCGTCGAAGTCCGCTACCGCCGCAGTGCCGCCTTTGGTGACGCAGCGGCCAGCGTGACTTACCGCAAGCAACGGCGATTGCTGCATGCCGCCGCCGTTTGGCTGGCGGGGCGAGGAGCCAGTTTTGACACATCATCTTGCCGTTTTGATGTTTTAGCCATTACCGGTAGCCAGTTAGAATGGATACCCAATGCCTTCAATGCGGATTAAACCTGTTTACCGGTGTATGCCGGCCCTTTGACCTAGTGGATTAAAACAACGTGCTGGATAGAATCAAAGTCTGTTTTACCGAGAGTATCCAAACCCAGATTGCGGCGGCGGAAGCCTTACCTGACGCGATATCCCGTGCCGCGATGACCCTGGTTCAATCGTTATTGAACGGCAACAAGATCCTGTGCTGTGGCAACGGCACCTCGGCGGCCAACGCTCAGCATTTTGCCGCCTGCATGATCAACCGCTTTGAAACCGAACGCCCAAGCCTGCCCGCAATCGCGCTAAACGCCGATAACGTGGTGCTGACCGCCATCGGCAACGATCGTCTGCATGATGAAATGTATGCTAAACAGGTGCGAGCACTCGGCCACACCGGTGACGTGCTGCTGGCAATTTCCACCCGCGGCAATAGCCGTGATATTGTAAAAGCGGTCGAAGCTGCGGTAACGCGTGATATGACCATTGTTGCGCTTACCGGCTACGATGGCGGAGAGTTGGCGGGTTTACTCGGCCAGCAGGATGTGGAGATACGTATCCCCTCTCACCGCAGTGCACGCATTCAGGAGATGCATATGCTGACCGTCAATTGCCTATGCGACCTGATTGATAACACATTGTTCCCCCACCAGGACGATTAGAGGAACCGAGATGAAGCTAAGAGCCACATTTGCAGTGCTGTTCAGCGCCTTACTGTTACAGGGTTGCGTCGCGGGCGTTGTCGTTGGCAGCGCCGCGGTTGCCACCAAAACGGCGACCGATCCACGCACCGTAGGCACACAGGTCGATGACGGTACGTTGGAAGCCCGGGTCGAAAATGCCATCGGCAAAGATCAGCAACTGAAGAAAGAAGCCCGTGTCGTAGCCACTGCCTATCAAGGTAAAGTACTGCTGACCGGCCAGGCTCCTACCACCGAGCTCGCCAGCCGGGCGAAGCAGATCGCACTTGGCGTCGATGGTGCGGCCGAGGTATATAACGAAATCCGCCAGGGCACGCCGGTCAGCCTGGGCACTGCCTCTTCCGATACCTGGATCACCACCAAGGTGCGTTCACAGATCCTGACCAGTGATACCGTCAAATCTTCGAACGTGAAGGTCACTACCGAAAATGGCGAAGTGTTCTTGTTAGGTTTGGTGACACAGCAAGAGGGCCAGTCTGCGGCGCAGATTGCCAGCCAGGTTAGCGGCGTGAAGCACGTGACAACGGCGTTTACCTACGTTAAATAATCTCGTGAGTCGGGGTGAGATCGGCGTTGTCTGGTGCCCTCACCCTAACCCTCTCCCACAGGGAGAGGGGACCGATCGAGTTCGTTGCCTCTTCTGAGTAATGACCTATCTTTCTTCTTACGCCCGACTTTCCGAAGCCGCACGGGGCAAGCACGCGCTCCGTTCAGCTCCCTCTCCCTGTGGGAGAGGGTTGGGGTGAGGGGTCATCACTTCAGATCGTTCGCCGTAAGAAATCCTTCCCCACCCAACTGGCGCATCTGGCGCATGATCCACTGTTGGCGCTGGATCACGTACCCCGAAGGGGCTCCGGCCTTGAAACGATGTGGATTAGGCAGCACCGCCGCCAACAGGGCCGCTTCCGAGGCCGTCAGACGGCTTGCCGGCTTATGGAAAAAGTGCTGAGCCGCCGCTTCCACGCCGAAGATGCCGTCACCAAACTCGACGATATTCAGATACACCGTCAAAATACGCCGCTTGGTCCAAACCAGCTCAATACCCGCCGTTAGCCCAGCCTCCAACCCTTTGCGCACCCAGCTACGCCCATCCCACAAAAACAGGTTCTTTGCCGTTTGCTGAGAAAGGGTAGAAGCACCACGGATGCGCGTTGGCCGCTTTTCATTGTGGCTGAGCGCCTTTTCAATGGCCGCCACGTCGAACCCCCAGTGAACGGGGAATTTCTGATCTTCTGCCGCCATCACCGCCAATGCCATCGAGGGAGCAATGTCATCCATCGCTACCCAGTCGGAATGCGCCACATAGCTGAAATCACCGCTCAGCCAGGCACCGAGTTGCCGCTCCACCATAACGGCAGAAAACGGCACCGGCAGAAAAGCAAACAAGATGATCCCGGCCAGCCACAGGCCAACCACCGCAAGAACGCCGCGTTTAAACCACAACCACAGGCGAACAAGCCACGATTTACGTGAAAACCTTATCATTCCACCAGATCCAACACTCGTGAAACCAGCTTATCAATTCCCTGTGCCGCCTCGCCGATCGACTGAGTCAACATGTAGGCCGGGGTCGTGACGACCTTGTTTTCAATATCGACCACGATGTCATCTACCGGGCAAATCACCGGCTCCCCCCCCATGGCATCAATCACTTCACCCAGATCGGGATCGTTACCAATGGTCAATCGCAACGGTTGATCGAAAACTTTCGGCAACAGCGTTGGTGCAATGCACATAAACCCCATTGGTTTGTTTCTCTTATGCATTTCTCGAATAAGCTTAGACAAATCGGGATCCACTGAACATTCCGCCCCTTGCGTAGCAAAGCTGCTCAGGTTCTTCGCGGCACCAAATCCACCGGGCACAATCAGGGCATCCAATTGCTCGGCATCAGCCTGCGAAAGCGGCTGAATTTTGCCACGAGCGATACGTGCCGATTCCAGCAAAACGTTGCGACTCTCTGGCATTTCCTCGCCGGATAAATGATTAATAACATGTAGTTGTGGCTTATCCGGTGCAAAGCAGACCGCTTGCGCACCGGCACGATCCAGGGCCAACAAGGTGAGCACTGCCTCATGGATTTCTGCCCCGTCATAAACACCACAACCACTCAGCACTACAGCGACCTGTTTCATCGATATTCTCCCAGCCAGGACCGCCAGCAAAGGCAGGCCCAGAGGCAACAAATACTAACTACATCACATATTTTAATGATTCTTCTAACAAGAGCGCTTACATTTGCTATGTTGTTCGCTGTATGATGTACACGAATTCCGAAACACCTGCTCTACCAGAACGCTAAAAACCAATACGCAGGTTAATGATTTCCCTGGTGTTGGCGCAATATTCGCGCACCCCGGCCTCGGCTGGGGTCATTTTTTTTCAGCGTTCGCTACCCAAGCTCGCAGCACAGCCACATCATTGCGCCATTCCTGCTTCAGCTCATCGACCCACTCTTGCACGTTGTCTTGCCAGGCCGGTAACGTTGGCGTCTGGATCTGCTGGGCCAGCTGTTGCAGATGTTTTAGCCCGACGGAACCCGCGGCACCCTTGATTTTGTGCCCCTCTTCAGTGATCCCTTTTTCGTCCTTGGCGGTCATGTTGGAATCCAGCACCGCCAGATACCCCGGCATCACCTGTTCAAACATCGCCAGGCTCTGATGGATCAACTGCGGCCCCACCAGATCCATATACTGCTCCAGCATTGCGGTATCCAATAACGATTCATTAATCTGCATCGACTTTTGCTCCGTTTTCTTTGTGGTATGTTGGGGTTGGTGATCCCAGTAATGTTTGATCATCTTGGTTAAGGCCGTTACCGACAACGGCTTGCTCAGCACATCGTCCATGCCCGCTTCAAGATACTCTTTCTTGTCTTTCAGTACATTAGCCGTTAGCGCAATCAATGGCGGCAGTGAGCGGTCCGCATAACGCTCGCGCAGCTCACGGGCGATATCCAGCCCGCTCATATCCGGCAGTTGGATATCCAACAGCACCAGATCGAATTCGTCCGGGTCAAACATGGCTAACGCATCGCGGCCGTTCATCGCCACCGCGACGCTGTTGCCCAGCTTCTCCAGCACCGAACGGGCGACGATCACGTTCAGTTCGATATCTTCCACCAGCAGGATATGCAACGCTGGCAGCGGCATTTCTTCCACCGCCTGGACCTCATTGACCACTTCCTCCACCGCTGGCGCCTTGATGGTCAAGGTGAAGCAAGAACCATGCCCTTGCGCGCTGTTTACCGTGATATCCCCACCCATACTCTGCGCCAGCCGTTTGGAGACCGCCAGCCCGATCCCGGTGCCGGTCGCCGGACGGCCGCCGTTCTGGTCTTTGACCTGATAGTACATGGCGAAAATCTTGTCTTGCTCATCCTGCGGGATCCCCATGCCTGAGTCTTCAACCTCAAACACGATTTGTTCCTGCCCTTCGCGCCTGACGCGCACCACGATCTGGCCTTGCTGGGTGAATTTCACCGCGTTACCGATCAGGTTCCACAGGATCTGCCGCAGGCGTGTGCCATCCGTAATGATTTTCTGCGGCAGCGGTAGCTCGGGTTCCATCACGAACTGCAGCCCTTTCGGCTGTACCAGCAGACCGGAGAGGTTCTCCAGATCCGCCAGGAAACCGGTAAAGTCGACCGGCTGATTGTCCAACTGGACTTTGCGCCGCTCGAGCTTATCCATCTCGATAATGTCGTTGAAAATATTGCCCAGGGTGATGGCGCTGACGTGAATGGTTTTCAAATACTTCAGTTGCTCATCGTTCAGTTCGGTATCGAGCAGAATACGGCTCAGGCCGACGATGCCATTAAGCGGCGTACGAAGCTCGTGGCTGATCGTTGAGATAAAGGTGGTCTTGTCCCTGCTGGCGTTCTCCAGCGCGTCCTGGTAGCGCTTACGCTCGGTTATATCGCGGCCAAAGCCCATCAGCCCGTGACGTTTGCCCACGCGGTCGTAAAACGGCACCTTGCGCAGTTCAAAACAGGCCTTGCGACCATCTGGATACTCCAACCATTGTTCATAGGTCAGGGAGACGTTGTGGCGGAAGACTTTCTCATCGGTTTCGATGACTTTTTCGGCGATCTCTTTGCTGTAGACATCAAAGGGGGTCAGGCCAATCAGCTGTTTTTCACTCTTGCCAGTCAGCAGCTCCATCGCCCGGTTGCAGCCGGAAAACTCTTTTTCTTCGTTGCGGTAGTACACCAAATCGGGGGAGGCATCGAGGAAAGAGCGTAACAATACCGATTGTTGGCCCAACTCCACCTGTGCCTGTTCACGCTGCTCCATCTCTTCGGTCAGCTTGTCCATCACCTGTTGGCGATCTTGTTCCGCCTTGATTCGGTCGGCAATTTCCTGATTGAGCTGGCTGATGTTTTCTTGCATCTGCTGGTTCAGTGCGAGGTCGCGATTGCGCATCTCCTCAAGCTTATCCACCAGCCGGGCCAGGCGCTGGCGCGACTCTTCCAGTTGCTCTACCACCACCGAAAGGAAGTAGACCGCCCACGGCGTGATCAGCAGGCCGAAGAAGATAGAGCGCACCACATCGATGCTTTCCACTTCTCCACGCAGCAGCATGGTGACCGCCATCTGCACCACCATCGCCAGTATCACCAGCGCTGAAGCCAGCAACAGCGAAAAGCGCACCAACCCCAGTTTTACCATCAAATCAACGTAGTACTGGGCTAACACCCGGATTTGCTTCATCTGCTATTCCCATCAGACATAATCTCTCAAATCATACCGTAAAATGCGGTTAAGATAAGAAACCTTACGGTGAAGTGTGGGAATGGTTGCAATTCGCAACTTGAAAGCGGGGGTCTTAAGGCAGGTATTGCTGGTCTGCCGCCAGTGCCGAGCCCTGGCCGCCATAGCGCTGAAGATATCCTCCGACGGCCTGCATGCCGTTCCAGCGATTTTCGCACCATAATGGTGCCAGCAGGGTGGGCCGCCGGGCGCTGGCCGAAATGCGGTGGTAGATAATCTCCTTCGGCGTATGGCGGATCATTTCCCCGGCGCTGAATGCGTAATCCTCCAGCGACAGCTCAGGCAAACGCCCCGCCTGCCAGGCTCGCGCCATGGTGCTACCGGTGACGATATGCAGTGGGTGCAGCTTGATGCCGTCTACCCCACTCTCCGCCACCGCTTGCAGCGTAGCCAGATGATGTTGATGAGTCTCACCGGGCAGGCCAACGATCAAGTGGCTGCATACCTTCAGGCCGCGTTCCCGCGCCAGGCGGCTGGTCTGCTGGTAACAGGAGAAATTGTGGCCACGGTTGATGCGCTTTAGCGTTTTATCTTGCGCCGTTTGCAGCCCCAACTCCAGCCACACCTCGAAGCCCTGCTCACGGTAGCCTGCCAGCAGATCGAGCGCCGCTTCCGGCACACAGTCTGGCCGGGTGCCGACACAGATACCCACCATCTCGGCCTGCGTCAGCGCCTGCCGATACATGTTGGCCAACAGTTCAACTTCAGCATAGGTGCTGGTATAGGCCTGGAAATAGGCCAGATAGCGCTTGGCCCGGTTAACCTTCTGCGCCTGAATGGCCAGCTGCTCCGCAATGCTTTGCTGCTGCATCTGTTCATCGGCAAAAGAGGCCACGTTGCAGAAAGTACAGCCGCCGCGCCCCAGCGTACCGTCGCGGTTTGGGCAGCTAAACCCACCGTGCAGCGTGAGTTTGTGGATCTTCTCCCCATAACGGCGCTGAAGATCGCTACCAAACATATTGACTAATTGCGGCAACTGCATAATCTTACTGATTCCCTGTGTTTGAAGGCCGTTATGCTAATAAGAAACGGCTTTTCCCGCGATGACAGGGATCAACGCTTTTCCCCAAAGGCCGCCGCAGGCATAACTATTCATTATCAGTGCAAATAAAATCACTTTTATCTCGATGAAAGTTTCTAATCCTCAGCGCACTGTTAACAGCTTTATGACAAAGCGATGAAAATAGTTATAAACAACAACAAATAGATATTTACCAGAATAAAACTCTGGCATTGCCGTCAGCACTAGCATGGTGCAGAGATTCAGGCATTGCACTATAGTGAGACAGCTCACATTTTTGCGGCACTTCCCTTGCCTTTCCTGCGCGCTAAAAAGGTCTGAAAAAACTTATTTTTCATCATCATAAACCTCATGCAAGCCATCAAAATCCCTGTTAAGCCCATATTTGACCTGCGTATTCTTTCTCGCTAAGTTGGAGGTCCGCTGGAAGCTTTCTGGACGGGCAAACGTCTCGTCATAATTATGCAGTAATTTAAGACTCCCTCTTAAAACAAGTCATTTACCACTTGTGAGAACCGTCACGAGAGGCCATTGATGGAGGGCGGAAAAGCAGATTGGCGATATTAACCTTGCTGATTGGACTTCTGCCTGAAATTGAGCAGGCCCTTCGCAGTGGGTTGTAAGAGTCACACAGAGCCTGGGGAGGTTCACTGATATGCTGTACGATAAATCCCATGAGAGGGACAACTGTGGTTTCGGCCTGATCGCCCACATAGAAGGCGAACCTAGCCACAAAGTGGTGAGGACCGCTATTCACGCACTGGCCCGCATGCAACACCGTGGTGCAATTCTTGCTGACGGCAAGACTGGCGACGGTTGCGGCCTGTTATTGCAAAAACCCGATCGCTTTTTCCGCATGGTGGCGCAAGAGCGCGGCTGGCGTTTAGCCAAGAACTACGCCGTTGGCATGATGTTCCTCAGCCAGAACGAAGAGGAAGCCCGTGCCAGCCGCCGCATTGTTGAAGAAGAGCTGCAGAACGAAACGCTGTCGATCGTCGGCTGGCGCGAAGTTCCTACCAACCCGGACGTTCTCGGTGAGATCGCCCTCTCTTCCCTGCCGCGTATTGAACAGATTTTCGTGAACGCCCCTGCGGGCTGGCGTCCACGTGATATGGAACGCCGCCTGTTTGTGGCGCGTCGCCGTATCGAGAAGCGCGTCCAGGACGACAGCTTCTATGTGTGCAGTTTCTCCAACCTGGTGACGATCTACAAAGGTCTGTGCATGCCAGCCGATCTGCCACGCTTCTATCTGGATCTGGCCGACCTGCGGCTGGAATCGGCCATCTGCCTGTTCCACCAACGTTTCTCAACCAATACCGTGCCACGCTGGCCTCTGGCACAGCCGTTCCGCTATCTGGCGCACAACGGTGAGATCAACACCATCACCGGTAACCGCCAGTGGGCACGTGCGCGTACCTACAAGTTCCAGACCCCACTGATCCCGGATTTGCAGGCCGCCGCGCCTTTCGTTAACGAAACCGGCTCCGACTCCAGCTCGCTGGACAATATGCTGGAGCTGCTGCTGGCAGGCGGTATGGATCTGATCCGTGCCATGCGTTTACTGGTGCCACCGGCCTGGCAGAACAACCCGGATATGGACACCGACCTGCGCGCCTTCTTTGACTTCAACTCGATGCACATGGAGCCGTGGGACGGCCCGGCAGGCATCGTGATGTCCGATGGCCGCTACGCCGCCTGTAACCTGGACCGTAACGGTCTACGTCCGGCGCGCTACGTCATCACCAAAGACAAGCTGATCACCTGCGCTTCAGAAGTCGGCATCTGGGATTACCAACCGGATGAGGTCATTGAAAAAGGCCGCGTCGGCCCTGGCGAACTGATGGTGATCGACACCCGCAGCGGCAAGATCCTGCACTCCGCCGAAACCGACAACGATCTGAAAAGCCGCCACCCGTATAAAGAGTGGATGGAGAAGAACGTCAAGCGTCTGGTGCCGTTCGAAGACCTGCCGGAAGATCAGGTGGGTAGCCGTGAGCTGGATGACGCCACGTTGGAAACCTACCAGAAGCAGTTCGGCTACAGCAGCGAAGAGCTGGATCAGGTGATCCGCGTACTGGGCGAGATCGGCCAGGAAGCCACCGGTTCAATGGGTGACGATACCCCGTTCGCCGTGCTTTCCAGCCGCCCGCGCATCATTTATGACTACTTCCGCCAGCAGTTCGCTCAGGTCACCAACCCGCCGATCGATCCGCTACGTGAAGCCCACGTAATGTCTCTGGCCACCAGCATCGGCCGCGAGATGAACGTGTTCTGTGAAGCCGAAGGCCAGGCTCACCGCCTGAGCTTCAAATCGCCGATCCTGCTGTATTC
>NZ_JBKJYW010000555.1:0-7766 GCF_046715635.1 Serratia sp. (in: enterobacteria) | reverse complement strand
TGGTAGGTGTACCACTCGCTGATAAAACCGTTCAGCGGCGGCAGGGCGGAGATCGACATACAGCCGATCAGGAACGCCAGCCCGGTCAGCGGCATCAGCTTCGCCAGGCCGCCCATCTGTTCCATATCGCGGGTATGCACACGCCAAATTACGGCACCGGCCCCCAGGAACAGCAAACCTTTAAACACCGCATGGTTGAGCAGGTGGTACAGCGCGCCGAGCAGGCCCAACACCGCCATCACCGGATGTCCACTAGCCATGCCGACCATTGCCACGCCAACGCCCATTAAAATGATGCCGATGTTCTCCACCGTGTGCCAGGCCAGCAGGCGTTTGATATCGTGTTCAGCCAACGCATACAGCACTCCCAACACCGCAGACACCGCGCCGAAGGCCAGCACCACGATGCCCCACCACATTTCGGTGGCACCCAGCAGATCGATCCCGACCTTGATGATGCCGAAGATGCCGATCTTTACCATCACGCCGGACATCAGCGCCGAAGCATGAGAAGGGGCCGCCGGGTGGGCGCGTGGTAACCAACTGTGCAGCGGCAGCATCCCCGCCTTGGCCCCAAAACCAAAGAAAGCCAACAGGAAAACGACCGACGCCATCCAAGGGGAGAACGACCGCGAACGGAAAGAGTCAAAGTCCAGGCTGCCGCTCTCCCGCCACATCAGGAAGAAGGCGATCATGATCAGCACCGAGCCGGCATGGGCGATAAAGAAGTACAGCAAACCAGCGCTGATGGATTCGTCATCCTGATCGGCGATCACCAGGAACCAGGAGGCCAGCGACATCATTTCAAACAGGATAATGAAGTAGAAGGCGTTATCCATCACCACCAACCCGACCATCGAGGCAATAAACAGGTTCATAAAGAACCCCATACTCGCGGCACCTTTGCCGCGATACTCCTGCACATAGGCGATGGAATACAGCGCGCAAACGCTGACCAGCAGCGAAATCACTACCAGCATAAAGGCCGCCAGCGAGTCCATCCGCACCACAAAGGCGGCAAACGAGAACAGGCCAGGGGTGGAGAAGGTGAGGGTTTGCCCGCTTAACAGGACGGGGACGGCGCTGCACAACCCTAACAGGCCGCCGATCATCGCGCTGATCCCCGCCAACAAAATGGCGAGGCGCTCCCGGCGAAACAGCAGCAGCGACAGCACGCCGCCGGTGACATAAATCACCAAGGCCCAAAGCAGTAGAGTGAGAGAGTCCATGTTTATTTCTGCCCCCTGACGAGAGAAGGAGAGGATGGCCAGCCGATCGCGACCTGGCTGGCTCGCGCCAAACGCCGGGCCTGTGCCTCCTGTTCAAGCTGCTGTTCATCGACGATATGCAAGGCATTCGTAGGGCATATGCGCACGCATTCCGGCCCATCGGCGAGGAAAGCGCAGAGATCGCACTTCACTGCCACCGTTTTGACCCCGGCATTCCAGGACAGATAGGGAGATTGGCTTGCGGGGCTGGTTGGCACGTCCGGCAGCAGCTCTGCCGGGACGTACTGCTCAAACATCGACGGGATATTGACCGGCCCACTGCCCGCAGGCGTGATTGCACCGAATGGGCAGGCCAGACCACACAGTTTGCAGCCAATGCACAGGGTCTCGTTGAGCTCGATGGCGTGCTCGCCGTGCGTGATGGCATTGACCGGGCAAACGCGTGCGCAAGGGGCATCCTCACACTGGCGACAAAGCATCGGCGCCGTTTGTTCTCCGACGCGCGTCACCGTCAGCCTGGGATGCGACTGTAACCCTTCAGCCTTATGCACCTCGGTACAGGCGGCCATGCAGGTATTGCATCCGATGCAGTGTTGAGGCTCCGCAAGGACAAAGCGGTTCATGGCCGTTCCTCCAACAGATAGCGGTTCATGCTTACATCGCCAACGACAGTGGGCTGAGGGCGGCGCGGCGGCGTTTTTCCGCGTTCATTTTTTGCAGCAGTTGTTGGTCTACGCAGTGCAGCGCATCGGTGGGGCAAAACTCCATACAGGCCGGGCCATTGGCACGTCCGCTGCAGAGATCGCACTTATGCGCTTCCGCTTTTTCGGCGGCGGGGAACATCAAGGTATTGCCCTGATGTGGCACCGGACGGGTAACTACTTCCATCACTCCGTATGGGCAAGCCATGACGCAGGCTTTACAGCCGATGCAGCGTTCCTGCGTGACCTTGACCATACCGTCGCTCTGGCTGATGGCCCCGTTGGGGCAAACGCTGGCGCAGGGGGCATCATCACACTGACGACACAGCACCACGGTGCTGACATTGCCGCCTTTCAGCAGATGCAGGCGAGGCGTGAAGTTGGCGGCATCCAGCGTCGAGACATCCTGGTTTTGGCTATGGGCCACTACGCAGGCGATCTCACAAGTACGGCAGCCAATGCACTTTTGCGGATCGGCCATGATAAACCTGTTCATCAATCACTCCTGATTACCTTCCATCGTTAAACTCTAGGCGGCGAGCCTTTGAGTCTGTGCTGCCGTTAGCTATACACAAAACGTGCCAAGCCTAATAAATAGATATAAACCAGTGGGTTGGGTTTTTATTGGTCGCACATCAACGGCTGATTGGCATAAACGACGAAGCCGGAGAGGGTATTCGTCATGTTCCACTTGGGTTAGCGTCGTCACTTCGTCATTTTTGTCGAAAGCGGTAGCAAAAATGACGGTTTTGCTCCTCACCCCAACCCTCTCCCACAGGGAGAGGGAGCCGATCGGCGTTGTCGATAAGTACGGGAATAAAGTTGCGGCACAGGTGGCTCCTTCTTCGTGGTCAGGTGGGGTTGTCTCTATTCGGGGTCAGACGCAGGAGTAGAGTTGTGGCACGGACTGTCCCCTCTCCTTGGGGAGAGGGTTAGGGTGAGGGGCAAATACGCCACCTTGGCACCGTAATTGCACTAGCTGAAGCATCGGTCATTAATCGCCGAACAACGGAGCTCCGATGCATGAAATAACCCTGTGCCATCACGCGATGGAAATCATGCAGCAGCACGCCCGGCAACATCATGCCCGGCGTATTACCGCCGTCTGGTTTGAGATCGGCGCATTTTCCTGCGTGGAAGCCGAGTCGCTGCGGTTCTGCTTCGACATGGTTTGTCGCGGCACCTTGGCCGAAGGTTGTGAACTGCACCTGCTCGAACAGCAAGCACAGTGCTGGTGTCACGACTGCCGGGCGGATGTGCAACTGCTGGTTCCCCAGGTGTTGGTCTGCCCGCAATGCGGCGGGCGCAACCTGCGGGTGCAGGCGGATGACGGTTTGCAACTTAAGCGCCTGGAAATTGAATAACCAAGAGGAAAAAGCATGTGTATAGGCATTCCCGGTAAGGTTGTGGCGCTGGACGAAAACCAACCCCAGCACGCCTGGGTTGACGTCTGCGGTGTGCAACGAGAAGTGAACATTGCCCTGGTGTGTCAGGACGATGAACCACCAGAATCGCTAATCGGTAGCTGGGTGTTGATCCATGTAGGATTTGCCATGAGCCGCCTGGATGAGCAAGAAGCGCAGGAAACCTTGTCGGCGCTGCAAGCTATGGGGGAAGTGGAGCAGGACGTCGCGCTATTCCTGGCGGGGGAAAGCCACCAGGGGGCTCAGCGATAAATTGTGCTATCCAGGCAAATGGCATTGCTGTTGCGGTGTTTTGTTGATCCGGTAGGGAGAAATTATCGTTAACAAACCTTACTCTTTGTGAGGATGTTCGCTGGCAATAATCTTCGTGACTCAGACAAGTGATAAACCATGTCGACTGTACGCTTGGAACAACAAGACCTGCTCGAAATTACCCGCATGCTGCTCGGACAGCATGATTTTACCGATCTGTTACTGCAATTGCGTCAGGTGCTGCGGCGTCTGCAACTTGCCGACAGTGTAGCCTTGGTATTATTTGATCCCCACAGCGAACGGGTGAGTTTTTACGGGCTGGATCACGCGCTGCAGCCGGTAAACTATCAGGACGAAACGCTGCTGGCGAATGGCCCGGTGAGCCGCTTCCAACATAGTTCGTTGCCCCAGCGCTGGCAGGTAGACGAGTTGCACGATCGCTATCCGCAAATCCGCGCCCTGAAGTTGCATCCTCCCTTCAACCAATATTGCCTGATGCCGCTACATGCGGGCGGCCGGCCACTGGGTGGCTGTGAATTACTGCGTAGTGGAAGCGAGCCGTTCAGCGATGCCAGCCTGGTGCAGTTGCAAACGCTGATGGAAGTGGTGGCGCTGGCAACGCAGCAGATCGTTTTGCTGGAAAATGCGCAACGGCAACAGCACCAGTTGCGTCATGAACTGGATGACTATCGCATTTTAGTGGATGTCACCAATGCGGTGCTGTCAAAGCTGGATCTGGATGACGTGATGGGGGAGATCTCGGAGAAAATTCACCACTTTTTCAACAGTGACGCCATCAGCATCGTGTTACGCAGTAATCACGCCGAGCAGCTCACCATCTACTCTACCCACTATCTGAACAATAACGCCGCCGAACGCCAGCAGTACAACGTGGCGTTGGCAGGCACCTTAACCGAACGGGTGATGCACAGTGGCGAAATGCTGCTGTTGAACCTGAAAAATGCCGAGCAGCTTTCCGGCTATGAACGTCGGCTGTTTGAACTTTCACAGGGCAGGATCGAGGCATTGTGCGTGCTGCCGCTGATCTTCGGCCAAAAGAAGCTGGGCGTGCTGAAGCTGGCGCAATGCCAGGCGGATGGCTTCAACGCGGCCAACCTGCGGGTGCTGCAACAGATTGCCGAGCGCATAGCCATCGCGGTGGATAACGCGCTGGCCTGCCAAGAGATCAACCGGCTAAAAGAGAGTCTGGTGCATGAGAACCTGTATCTGACCGAACAGATCAACGTGAATCATCCCGATCTGAGCGAGATTGTCGGGCGCAGTGCGGGAATGTCTGCGGTACTCAAACAGGTGGAAATCGTGGCCAAAAGCGACTGTTCGGTGCTGATCCTCGGGGAAACGGGCACTGGCAAGGAGTTGATTGCGCGAGCGATCCACAACCTTAGCGAACGGCGTGACCAGCGCATGGTGAAAATGAACTGTGCGGTGATGCCTGCAGGCTTGTTGGAGAGCGATCTGTTTGGCCATGAAAAAGGCTCGTTTACCGGGGCTTCCACCCAACGCATGGGCCGCTTTGAGCTGGCGGAGAAGGGGACGCTGTTCCTGGATGAAGTGGGGGAGATCCCTATTGAGCTGCAACCCAAACTACTGCGGGTATTACAAGAGCGGGAGTTTGAGCGGGTCGGAGGCAATAAGCCGATCTCGGTCGATATCCGCCTAATCGCCGCCACCAACCGGGATTTGCAGCAGATGGTGGCCGATCGTGAATTTCGCAGCGATCTGTTCTATCGCCTGAACGTGTTTCCGATTGTCATTCCACCGTTGCGCGAACGGCCCGAGGATATCCCCCAGTTGGTCAAGTTCCTGACCCATAAAATCGCCCGGAGAATGAAACGCACCATCGACAGTATTCCGGCGCATACGCTGCGTTTATTAAGCCAGATGCCCTGGCCGGGCAATGTGCGTGAGCTGGAGAACGTGATTGAGCGGGCGGTATTACTGACGCGCGGCTCGGTGCTTGAGCTGCCGCTGCCCGAATTGCAGTATTCGCAACCCGCAGTAGTGCTATCCGCACCAGCCACGGAAACGGTATCGCCGGAGGAAGATGAGCGCCAACGTGTGCTCCGCGTACTGAGAGAAACCAACGGCGTGGTCGCTGGGCCACGCGGGGCCGCACAGCGCCTTGGGTTGAAACGCACTACGCTGCTTTCGCGGATGAAGAAGTGGGGGATTTCGGTGAATTGATGGTGTGGGAGCCGCGTCAATCACCGTGTAGTGGCGCCGCATTGCTGCGCCCGTTCAACGATCACGGGAGCTACACGGACAACCACGAATTTGGTACTGGGATTGGGAAGGGATAACGAGGGTAAATAAAAACAGCCAATCTTGCGATTGGCTGTTGAGTGAAGCTAAGGCAGGCCTTAGGCTTCGATTGGGGCACGCCAGTCGTCAGAACCAGAGGTCCCGGCGGTGTTGTGTTCCCAAGTGATTTTACGGTATGCCAGTGAAACGCGAACCAACTGTGTGAACTCAGCTTTGGTTGGATCTTGGCAGTGTGGCATTCTGCAGTCGATATCGATGATGGTGGCATCTTCCAGTTTGGTGGTAAAGAAGTGCTCTTGTTTACCTTCGATCGAGGTGCGGTACCATTTCAATTCAACCGTTGGCAGCATTTCGCCAGAGGCCAATGCGTTATACAGCAATGGAACCGCTTTGTTATAAGCCACGGTAAAACGGAATGGCTTATGTGCACGCTGCCCTGAAGGCTGACCAGACTGCGGATCGGTTGGTACGGTAACGATATGTTCAAATTCCTGAACCAGCATCTGGTCTTCGTGGCCTTGAACAAAGATGTTACCTACAGATTCAGCGGTAAATGCGCTGGCGGTAATATTACCCTGGGTTTTCCCTGTGATAGAGATATAAGCTGGAGTTGGCATCTTAAAGATCCTTGTCAGTTAGCTTGGTATTAACTCAATGCTAGTCACACCGGCTAGTCGATATTAATCGACCTCGAATGTCACTTGCCCCACTTCTCACTTCGGCCATCACTATAATCGGGTCTTTCCCTAGTGCCAAGCTACCCACAAATTTACAAATTTTATTCCCTTCGTTAATGGTATAAATGATTATAATATTTGTATTATTGGTGTTTTATGCTGGTTTAAGTATTGATGGCGCCTATGATTGTTGGTTGTATTATAATTTTAAAAATTGGTTAACTTTTCAAATTGTTGTTTTTATTTGGTTATTTATTTTTTGTGAAATTATTTTTTATGATCATAAGCCGAAGATTGCTCTCGCCAGGTGATAAATACTTAGGAGCCTTAGTAAAGAAAAACTTATGGACTTTTACCGGTCAGATCGGGGACGATACATTCAGTGAAACTATGCTAATGCAGGAACTGTCCGGATTTACCGTGGGCCGTAAACTAACTGGCCAGGGTTCTTTGTATTATTTGAGATAATTCGCAGACCTCGGTGCGGTATAGGAAAATTCCCAACTTTGTCTACGAGGTAGCATTATTCGCAGGCTTCGGTACGGCATAAAGGAAGGTATTTAGCTTTACGGTGATAGATTTACTATCTGAATAGATGGCGCTAACTCTATTAGCATGGATGATATCTGAATGTCATTTTCCGGTGCTCATTCAACAAACATTAGCTGGTATTCCCTTATTGTGACTAAAAGGACGAGTGATGAGTAAGAATAATCAAAGCAGTGTTGCCCCCAAGGAAAGGATCAACATCAAGTACGTTCCCAACACGGGCGATCAAACCACTGAAATTGAACTGCCACTGAACCTGATGGTCGTTGGCGATCTCAAGGGCGTTCGTGAAGATACCCCGATTGAAGAACGTCAGGTTGTTTCCGTCAGCAAGAACAACTTCAATGCGGTGATGAACGAAGCCAATATCAACCTTTCGTTCACAGTACCCAATCACCTGGAAGGTGAAGGGAAAGAAGAGATGCCGGTAGCATTGGCGATCAATTCCCTCGACGATTTTTCACCGGACAACGTCGCAAAAAACGTCCCTGAACTGAAAAAAATTCTGGAACTGCGGGAAGCGTTGGTCGCCCTGAAAGGGCCTCTGGGCAACATTCCTGCCTTCCGTTCTCGTCTACAAGATCTACTTGGCAATGAAGAAATGCGTGAGCAGTTGCTAAAGGAACTGGACATTCTTAATCAGAAATAATT
>NZ_JBKJYW010000554.1:0-22781 GCF_046715635.1 Serratia sp. (in: enterobacteria) | reverse complement strand
CTAGACAAGCGGGACGCTCATCATTAAAATGCGCCCAATTTGCCAAAAATTGGCCTTGAGGGCGGTTTTTGCATTGATTTAGGGCGTGAAATCTGAATTAATATGCAAATATTGTGATTGATTATTCCTCGGAGGGTGTTTTGATTAAGTCAGCGCTATTGGTTCTGGAAGACGGAACCCAATTCCACGGTCGGGCCATCGGGGCAGAAGGTACGGCAGTGGGGGAAGTGGTCTTCAATACCTCGATGACCGGTTATCAAGAAATCCTCACTGATCCTTCCTACTCCCGCCAGATCGTTACTCTTACTTATCCTCATATCGGCAATGTCGGCACCAATGATTCCGACGCAGAATCCTCCGCAGTTCATGCTCAAGGCCTGGTCATCCGCGACCTGCCACTGATTGCCAGCAACTACCGCAACGAAATGGGCCTGGCCGATTACCTCAAGCGTCACAATATTGTGGCAATTGCCGATATCGATACCCGTAAGCTGACCCGCCTGCTGCGTGAGAAAGGCGCCCAGAACGGCTGCATCATCGCGGGCGACCTCACCGATGCCGAACTGGCGCTGCAAAAAGCCAAGGCTTTCCCTGGCCTGAAAGGTATGGATCTGGCGAAAGAGGTCACCACCAAAGAAGCTTACGCCTGGCAGCAGGGGAGCTGGACGCTGGAAGGCGATTTGCCGGAGGCTAAACCTGCGGGCGAACTGCCTTACCATGTGGTGGCCTACGATTACGGCGCCAAGCGTAACATCCTGCGTATGCTGGTGGATCGCGGCTGCCGCCTCACCGTGGTGCCAGCGCAAACCCCTGCGGAAGACGTGCTGAAAATGAATCCGGACGGCATCTTCCTGTCCAACGGCCCTGGGGACCCGGAGCCATGTGATTACGCCATCACCGCCATCAAACGCTTCCTGGAAACTGATATCCCGGTATTTGGTATCTGCCTGGGTCACCAACTGTTGGCGCTGGCCAGCGGTGCTAAAACCATCAAGATGAAGCTTGGCCACCACGGTGGTAACCACCCGGTGAAGGATCTGGATAACAACACCGTGATGATCACCGCGCAGAACCACGGCTTTGCTGTTGATGAAAATAATCTGCCGAGCACGTTGCGGGTTACGCATAAATCCCTGTTCGACCACACGGTGCAGGGCATCCATCGTACCGATAAAGCCGCGTTCAGCTTCCAGGGCCACCCAGAAGCCAGCCCAGGCCCGCACGATGCCGCGCCGCTGTTCGATCACTTTATCGAACTGATTGAGACTTACCGTACCAACGCCAAATAATCAGGAGCCAGAAAAGCCATGCCAAAACGTACAGATATAAAAAGCATCCTGATCCTCGGCGCTGGCCCGATCGTTATCGGCCAGGCGTGTGAATTTGACTACTCTGGTGCCCAGGCGTGTAAGGCGCTGCGTGAAGAAGGTTACCGCGTCGTGCTGGTCAACTCGAACCCGGCCACCATCATGACCGACCCGGAAATGGCCGACGCCACCTACATCGAGCCGATCCACTGGGAAGTGGTGCGTAAAATCATCGAGAAAGAGCGCCCAGATGCGGTGCTGCCAACCATGGGTGGGCAAACCGCGCTGAACTGTGCGTTGGAGCTGGAACGTCAGGGCGTACTGGCCGAGTTCGGCGTCACCATGATCGGCGCGACCGCCGATGCCATCGACAAAGCCGAAGACCGCCGCCGTTTCGATATCGCCATGAAGAAAATTGGCCTGGACACGGCGCGTTCCGGCATCGCCCATAATATGGAAGAAGCGTTGGCGGTGGCCGCCGATGTGGGCTTCCCCTGCATTATCCGTCCATCCTTCACCATGGGCGGCAGCGGTGGCGGTATCGCCTATAACCGCGAAGAGTTCGAAGAGATCTGCGAACGCGGTCTGGATCTGTCCCCGACCAAAGAGCTGCTGATTGACGAATCGCTGATCGGCTGGAAAGAGTACGAGATGGAGGTGGTGCGCGATAAGAATGACAACTGCATCATCGTCTGCTCGATCGAAAACATCGATGCGATGGGCATCCATACCGGTGACTCCATCACGGTGGCTCCAGCGCAAACGCTGACCGACAAAGAATACCAAATCATGCGTAACGCCTCGATGGCGGTACTGCGTGAGATCGGCGTGGAAACTGGCGGTTCCAACGTGCAGTTCTCGGTGAACCCGAAAACCGGTCGCCTGATCGTGATTGAAATGAACCCACGCGTATCCCGTTCATCCGCGCTGGCCTCGAAAGCCACCGGCTTCCCGATTGCCAAGATCGCCGCCAAGCTGGCGGTGGGTTACACCCTCGATGAGCTGATGAACGACATCACCGGCGGCCGTACGCCAGCCTCCTTTGAACCTTCCATCGACTACGTCGTCACCAAGATCCCGCGCTTCAACTTTGAGAAGTTTGCCGGTGCCAACGATCGTCTGACCACCCAGATGAAGTCGGTCGGCGAAGTGATGGCGATTGGCCGCACCCAGCAAGAGTCGTTGCAGAAAGCGCTGCGCGGCCTGGAAGTGGGCGCGACCGGGTTCGATCCGAAAGTAAGTCTGGACGATCCGGAAGCCTTGACCAAGATCCGCCGTGAACTGAAAGATGCTGGTTCAGATCGCATCTGGTACATCGCCGATGCTTTCCGTGCTGGTCTGTCCGTCGATGGCGTGTTCAACTTGACCAACATCGATCGCTGGTTCCTGGTGCAGATTGAAGAGTTGGTGCGTCTGGAGGAGCAGGTTGCCGAAGCGGGCATCAACGGTCTGAACGCCGATTTCCTGCGCACGCTCAAGCGTAAAGGCTTTGCCGATGCGCGCCTGGCCAAGCTGGCTGGCGTGGCAGAAAACGAAATCCGCAAGCTGCGCCACAGCTTCAACATGCACCCGGTCTACAAGCGCGTGGACACCTGTGCGGCAGAATTTGCGACCGACACCGCCTACATGTATTCCACCTATGAAGATGAGTGCGAATCCAACCCGACCAACGACCGGCCGAAAATAATGATCCTGGGCGGTGGCCCGAACCGTATCGGCCAGGGCATTGAGTTTGACTATTGCTGCGTACACGCCTCACTGGCGCTGCGTGAAGACGGCTACGAGACCATCATGGTCAACTGCAACCCGGAAACTGTCTCTACCGACTACGACACCTCGGATCGTTTGTACTTCGAACCGGTGACGCTGGAAGACGTGCTGGAAATCGTGCGTATCGAGAAGCCAAAAGGCGTTATCGTGCAGTACGGTGGGCAAACCCCGCTGAAACTGGCGCGTGAGCTGGAAGCAGCAGGTGTGCCGATTATCGGCACCAGCCCGGATGCGATTGACCGTGCCGAAGACCGTGAACGCTTCCAGCAGGCGGTTAACCGTCTGGGCCTGAAGCAGCCGGCCAACGCCACCGTGGCAACCATTGAGCAAGCGGTTGAGAAAGCGGCCGGTATCGGTTATCCGCTGGTGGTGCGCCCATCCTACGTACTGGGTGGCCGCGCGATGGAGATCGTTTATGACGACATCGACCTGCGCCGTTACTTCCAGAACGCGGTCAGCGTATCCAACGATGCACCAGTGCTGCTGGACCGCTTCCTGGATGATGCGGTAGAAGTGGATGTGGATGCCATCTGCGACGGTGAGCGCGTGCTGATCGGTGGCATCATGGAGCATATCGAACAGGCTGGCGTCCACTCCGGTGACTCTGCTTGTTCACTGCCAGCCTACACGCTGAGCAAAGAGATCCAGGATGTGATGCGTCAGCAGGTAGAAAAACTGGCGTTTGAACTGCAGGTTCGTGGTCTGATGAACGTGCAGTTTGCGGTGAAGAACAACGAAGTCTACCTGATCGAAGTGAACCCACGTGCCGCGCGTACCGTGCCGTTCGTTTCCAAGGCTACCGGCGTAGCGCTGGCGAAAGTGGCGGCGCGCGTGATGGCCGGTAAATCACTGGCCGAACAGGGCGTGACCGAAGAGGTTATCCCGCCGTACTACTCGGTTAAAGAAGTGGTGCTGCCGTTCAACAAGTTCCCAGGTGTTGACCCGATCCTCGGGCCAGAAATGCGCTCGACCGGTGAAGTGATGGGCGTTGGCCGCACCTTCGCCGAAGCCTTCTCCAAGGCGATGTTGGGCAGCAATTCTGGAATGAAGAAAGGCCGTGCGCTGCTGTCGGTACGCAGTGGGGACAAGGCTCGCGTAGTGGATTTGGCTGCCAGCCTGCTCAAGCAGGGCTTTGAACTGGATGCTACCCACGGCACCGCAGTGGTGTTGGGCGAAGCGGGGATTAACCCACGCCTGGTCAACAAGGTGCATGAAGGGCGTCCGCACATTCAGGATCGCATCAAGAACGGCGAGTACACCTACATCGTTAATACCACGGCGGGGCGTCAGGCGATTGAAGACTCCAAGCTGATCCGCCGCAGTGCGCTGCAGTATAAAGTGCACTACGACACCACGATGAACGGCGGCTTTGCCACCTCGATGGCGATGAAGGCAGATCCAACCGAGCAGGTCACGTCGGTACAGGAACTGCACGCACGTATCACCAAGTAAGTTAATAACTTGGTTACCACTGAGGCGCTGCTTTTGCAGCGCCTTTTTTTGTTGTCGCAGCAACCCAAAGGTGGTGGTTTGCGGCTTGTGCTGATTTTGTGGTGGTGTGTCATATTTTTGGGATGATAAATTTGATATCCCATTATCTTTATCTACTTTTAATGATGATTACTGTTATTTTCTGTTGTAAAACGGACCTGTTCAATAAGGTGTCATCATGCTAAACAAACACGAGAATATCCTGCAGATCACCCATCTTAGCCGGGAAGGGATGGCTCAACTGGCTCCTTCATTCAACACGCTTCCCCACACCCAGCATGCGGATGGCAAGTACCGCCTGCGGCGTTTTTCCGTCATGCGTTTTCAGGATGGCAAGGTGGTAGAGACGGGCAAACATGAGTTTGTTCAATCTGAGGATATCAACCATTTTCAGGGCAATATCGTCCGCCAATTCGAACCGCTTCTGGCCACGACCTGGCAAAATGAGGGGATGTGCGAAATGTGCGGAGTCTTTGTTGAGAGCAATGCTCTACCGAACAACCAGGAAATAGAGATCCACCAAATCCGCATTACCACCACTTATGATGAAACTCAGGTGGCGCCGGAAGGCATCCATCGCGATGGTTTTGACCATATCGCGATAGTGGGTATCGACAGGCATAACATTGTAGGGGGGGATATCCTGCTTTATAACAGCAATCGCGAAGAGCCATTTTTCCGTAAGGTGTTGGAAAATGGCGAAGTTGCCATGATTGCTGATAGTAAGTTGTGGCATAACGCCTGCCCAATCCGTGCCGTCGAGACAGATAAAGAAGGGCATATGGATGTTTTTGTTCTGACTGCGAGGGTGGCATGAAATTTACGCCTGAACAAAGCCGGGCGCAATTCAGCGCTCTGGATCAGCGGTATCAAGGAAAAAGCGTGGTGTTCTTTGATGGCCCCGGTGGCTCACAGGTCCCGCGCACGGTATTAGACAAGATGGTCAATTATTTGGGTCACCATAATGCCAACCTGGGGGGACACTATTTTTCCAGCAAAGCTACTGAGCAAGTGATGTTACAAGCCAGAGAGTCCGTTCGGGCGTTGTTGAATGCCGACTCGGCTGACAATATTGTCTTTGGCGCCAACATGACCTCACTGACTTTTCAGCTGAGCCGCGCTATCAGCCGGGATTGGCAAGCCGGGGACGAGGTGATCGTCACCGCTCTGGATCACTATGCGAACGTTTCGAGCTGGCAACAGGCCGCTGCCGATAAACAGGTCGTTGTCCATCAGGCTCCGGTTAATGAGCAGGATTGTACGTTAGACGTCGATAAACTTTGTGCGCTCTTGAATGCCAAAACCCGGTTGGTGGCTGTCACCTATGCATCGAATACCACAGGCTCGATCGTGGATATAAAGCGTATCGTCGAGGCGGCGCACCAGGTTGGCGCTTTGGTTTATGTCGATGCTGTGCACTATGCTCCACACCGCCTGATTGATGTTCAGGCGTTGGGTTGCGACATACTCCTGTGTTCCGCGTATAAATTTTTTGGCCCACACGTTGGGATTGCCTATCTGGCTGCACCGTGGTTGCAAACGTTACGTCCTTACAAGGTCGAACCGGCCACCGATCTTGGCCCAGGGCGTTTTGAGACGGGAACTCAGAGTTTTGAAGGGCTCGCGGGGGTGACTGCTGCGATCGAATATCTGGCTCAGTGGGGAGAACCCGGTGCGCCATTGCGCCAGCGCTTGCAAGACAGCTTTAGCCAACTCAGCCAACATGAAGAAGCGCTCAGCGCTTATTTCCTGGAAAAACTACGGCAAGTGAAGGGCGCGCGCTTGTACGGTATCGATCGGCCTGATGCCAACTGCCGGACCCCGACTTTCGCCGTGACGTTTGCGCACGGCCAGCCGGAATCGGTTGCCAGGGCGCTGGGAGAGCACAATATTTGTGTCGGCAACGGGCATTTTTATGCGCTGGGGCTGATCCGCCAACTGGGTCTGGAGCAACGTGGCGGTGTCGTGCGGATCGGATTGATGCACTACAACACCCGCCAGGAAATTGACCGCTTGTTTGAGATTATCAACACGTTGAGTCAATCATTACCATAAGCCGGTGATGCCATATCGCCCCCATATCCTGATGATCAGGGGATGGGGGCATCGTGGGCCAGCAAGATTTTATGTCAGTCATGGCGGCACGATGACAGGTATATACTCGTTGTATGAAACGCAACAACGAGAAGCGCATGATCCTGATTATTTACGCCCATCCCTATCCCCGGCATTCCCATGCCAACCAACGGTTGCTACAGGCGGTAAAAGACATTCCCGGCGTGGAGGTCCGTGCGCTGTACGAACTGTATCCGGATTTTAATATCGATATCAACGCCGAGCAGTGGGCGCTGGAACGGGCCGATATGGTGGTTTTACAGCATCCGATGCAATGGTACAGCCTGCCGCCGCTGCTGAAACTGTGGATCGACAAAGTGCTGGAGCATGGCTGGGCCTATGGCCATGAGGGCAACGCACTGGTAGGGAAAGACTGCCTGTGGGCGGTCACCAGCGGCGGAGATGAGCAGCATTTCGCTTTGGGCGATTACCCCAACTTTACCGCGCTGGGCCAGCCGCTACAGGCCACGGCGATTTACTGCGGTATGAAGTGGCAGCCCTATTTTGCCGTGCACAACACCTTCACCTGTAACGAACCGGCCTTGATCGCCGCCGGGGAAGCCTATCGCCAGCGGCTGGTGCAGTATCTGATGGAACACAACGAGCCAGCAGCAGAGCAGGAGTCCGTGAATGGATAACCACTCGATGATGATTGAAGGGCTGATCTATCTGGGATCGGCCGGACTGTTGGTGCCGATTGCCGTACGCCTGGGGCTGGGATCGGTACTCGGTTACCTGATTGCGGGCTGCGTCATTGGCCCTTGGGGGTTGAAACTGGTTTCCGATCCCGAGTCGATACTGACCTTTGCCGAAATCGGCGTGGTATTGATGCTGTTTATCATCGGGCTGGAGCTGGATCCCCGGCGGTTGTGGACGCTGCGGGCAGCGGTATTTGGTGGTGGGAGCATCCAGATGGTGGGATGCGGTCTGGTGCTGAGCGCCTTCTGCTATTTCCTCGGCCTGAATTGGCAGGTCGCCTTGCTGATTGGCTTGACGTTGGCACTCTCCTCAACGGCAATCGCCATGCAGGCGATGAGTGAGCGTAACCTGACGCCTGCGCCGATTGGCCGCAGCTCGTTTGCGGTGCTGTTGTTCCAGGATATTGCCGCTATTCCCTTGGTGGCGATGATCCCACTGCTAGCCAGCAGCGGCGCGGCTACCACGCTGGGTGCCTTTGTATTTTCTGCCGCCAAGGTGGTGGGAGCGCTGGCGGTTGTAGTGTTACTGGGGCGCTATGTGACCCGGCCCTTGCTGCACTTTGTGGCGCGTTCCGGCATGCGTGAAGTCTTCAGCGCCGTGGCGCTGTTCCTGGTGTTTGGTTTTGGCATTCTGCTGGAAATGGCCGGGTTGTCGATGGCCATGGGAGCCTTTCTGGCTGGCGTGTTGCTGGCCAGTTCCGAATACCGTCATGCGCTGGAAAGCGATATTCAGCCATTTAAAGGTCTGCTGCTTGGGTTGTTCTTTATCGGCGTGGGGATGTCGATCGACTTTGGTACCCTGTTCCATCACCCGTTGCTGATTGCCTCGCTGTTGCTGGGCTTTATGCTGCTGAAGGCGGCGCTGCTGTGGTTGGTTGCGCCAATGCTTGGGGTACCCAAGCGCCAGCGCGGGTTGTTCGCCATTTTGCTGGGGCAGGGCAGTGAGTTTGCCTTTGTGATCTTTGGTGCGGCGCAGATGGCCGGTGTGTTACCGCTCGAATGGGCTAAATCGCTGACGTTGGCCGTTGCTCTTTCGATGGCTGCCACGCCGCTATTGCTGGTGGTTGCCGCTCGCCTGGCCAAGAATGCCCCGCAGGACGAGCGCCCGGCAGACGTGATTGACGAAGAGAACGCCAGTGTGATCATCGCCGGTTTTGGCCGTTTCGGCCAGATCGCGGGCCGTATGCTGCTGGCTAACGGCGTGCATACCGTAGTGCTGGATCACGATCCGGACCATATCGAAACGCTGCGCAAATTTGGCACCAAGGTGTTCTATGGTGATGCGACGCGGGCCGATCTGTTGGAAGCCGCGGGAGCGGAACATGCCAAAATCCTGATTAACGCCATCGACGACGTGGAGGCCAACCTGCAACTGACGGCGCTGGTCAAACGCCATTTCCCGCACCTGAAAGTGGTGGCGCGTGCCCGCGATGTGGATCACTGGTATCAACTGCGGCAGTTGGGTGTGGAAAAGCCTGCGCGGGAAACCTTTGAAAGCTCGTTACTGATCGGCAGAGAAACTCTCGAACTGTTGGGGCTGGACGCCTACGAAGCCCGTGAAAAAGCGGATACTTTCCGGCGTTATAACGTGAAGATGCTGGAGGACACTTTGGAGAACTACGAAGATACCGAGTTCCGCATCGCCAGCCTGCAGCGGGCCAAAGAGATGCTTTCGTCAGCTATCGAGCAGGATCAGACGCGGCTGTCGCGGGTGCCACAAACCGGTTGGCGTGGCAGTATTGATGGCAAAGCGCCGGAGGAAGAGGTCGTGGAAGCGAAAGGGTAATTGGCTGGCGAGGGTTTGCCCCTCGCCGGTTTTTCAGCTCAGCGCGACCTTGATGCCCAAGGCGATTAACATCCCGCCCAGCAGCTTATCGACCACCTTCTGGGTTTTCTCCAGCCCACGGCGCACCGGCCCGCTTTGGATCAAAAACACCAGCACCGGCCACCAAATGGCGGAAAGGCCGAAAATAATCCCGGCATACCACAGCTTTTCACCCAGGCCGGAGTTGATTTGCAATACCTGGGTAAACACCGCCAGGAAAAACAGCGTGGCTTTCGGGTTGAGCAGATTGCACAGGTAACCTTGCACAAAGGCGCTTTTCAGGCTGACCTGCTGTTGAGGCAGGCTGCCGATGTTCATCTTGCTGCCCCCACGTGACAACAGGGCTTGAATGCCGACCCAAATCAGGTACACCGCACCGGCGTATTTCAGCACGTTGAACAACCATGGTGTGGTGGTGATCACCACCGCCAGCCCCGCGACACAGTAAGACATATGCGTCGCCACGCCGCAGATTACGCCGAACGCGGTCATCATTGCTGCCAGACGCGGATAGCGCGCCGCGTTTTTAATCACCAGAAAAAAGTCTGGCCCGGGGGAAAGCATGCCAAGCGTGGCAATACCGGCGACAAATAATGAGGTTTCAAGCATGAGCGACTCTCTGAAAAAGACCTAATTCCGCTGATAATAACGCCGCTCCTCCTGACGTGCATCAACCTATTACATTAATCTCTGGTTATATGATGGGTCTTCATTAAGAGGATGTGATTGAGTGACATGAAAAAGGAATTGACCGCAGAGATACCCGGTGTAAACCAGCAGCAGCGTGAAATCACCCGTCTGTGTATTCAGTGTGCGTTGTTGCTGCTACAGCACGGGGCGGAAAGCACGGTGGTGGAACAACTCTCGACTCGCTTGGGCCTGGCGCTTGGCATGGATAGTGTAGAAAGCTCCATTTCGGCCAACGCCGTGGTGCTGACCACCATCAGCAATGATGCCTGCCTGACCACCACGCGTAAGAACGTCGATCGCGGGATCAATATGCAAATGGTGACCGAGGTGCAGCACATTGTGATCCTGGCGGAACACCATTTGGCCGACGCTCATGACGTAGCACGGCGCTTCGAAAAGATCCGTCCGCTGCGCTATCCGCGTTGGCTGGTGGTACTGATGGTGGGGTTGTCCTGTGGCTGCTTCAGTATGCTCAACGGCGGCGGGCCAGATGCTTTTGCGGTCACCTTGATGGCCAGTGGCCTGGCGATGTTTGTGCGCCAGATGTTGACCGCTCGCCATATGAATCCGTTGATCAACTTCTGTCTGACGGCCTTTGTCGCCACGTCGGTTTCCGGCCTGCTGTTACGCGTGCCGTTTTTCCACCAAACCTCCAGCGTGGCGATGGCGGCCAGCGTGCTGTTGCTGGTGCCCGGCTTCCCGCTGATCAACGCGGTAGCCGATATGTTTAAAGGCCATGTGAATACCGGCCTGGCCCGCTGGGCGATGGCCAGTTTACTGACGTTGGCAACCTGCATCGGCGTGGTGATGGCGATGTCGCTGTGGGATTTGCGGGGGTGGTCATGAGCCTGCTTTGGGCGCTGTTACAGGACATGCTGCTGGCGGCAATACCCGCGCTTGGCTTTGCCATGGTGTTCAACGTGCCGGTGCGAGCACTGCGTTATTGTGCCTTGCTTGGGGCATTGGGGCACGGCTCGCGGATGCTGATGATGCATTTTGGCATGAATATCGAGTGGGGCTCGTTCCTGGCCGCCATCCTGATTGGTATCATCGGCATTTACTGGTCACGCTGGCTGCTGGCACATCCCAAGGTGTTTACCGTTGCGGCGGTGATCCCGATGTTCCCCGGTATTTCTGCCTATACTGCGATGATCAGCGTGGTGGAGATTTCACACCTGGGCTACAGCGAAGCCCTGATGTCGGTGATGATCTCCAACTTCCTCAAAGCCTGTTTTATCGTGGGAGCTTTATCGATTGGCCTGTCGGTACCGGGCATGTGGCTGTATCGTAAACGTCCCGGCGTTTAAGGCTTTTGGCTAAGGAACTGGGATTATTAGAGTTTATCTTCAGAGCCGTCCGATATATGACTATCGCTCGATTCGTCTATCGACGGTGGCCGGGGCTTTACGTATAGTGTGAACAATTTTGCTGCCTATACAGGGTTAAACAATGATTATCAGCCTGATTGCTGCTTTGGCGGCGGATCGCGTTATTGGTATGGAAAATGCCATGCCGTGGCACCTGCCGGAGGATTTGGCGTGGTTTAAACGGAACACGTTAAATAAACCGGTGATTATGGGCCGTAAGACCTTTGAGTCGATTGGCCGCCCATTGCCGGGCCGCCATAATATCGTGTTAAGTAGCCAGCCGGGTAAAGAACCTGGCGTGACCTGGGTGACTTCGCTGGAAGAGGCCTTGGCAGCGGCTGGCGAGGTAGAAGAAGTGATGGTGATGGGTGGCGGCAGCATTTACAGCCAGTTCCTGCCACGGGCTTCCCGATTGTATCTGACGCATATCGATGCCGAAGTGGGCGGGGATACCTACTTCCCGGATTACGAGCCAGACGAATGGGAAACCTCATTCAGCGCCTTTCACGATGCAGATGCACTGAACTCGCACGGCTACTGTTTTGAGATTTTGGAACGCCGCTAAGGCGGGTTAGCTATCAAATGGGCACCCTTGGGTGCCCATTGTCGTTTTAAGAAGCTGCCAGCGTATCCGCGCTGTCTATCGCATCACGGCGGTTGCTTGGCTGGGTAAAGTAGCGCTTGTCTTCCCAACGTAGCAGGGTCAAATCCCCACCCCAACAGCAGCCGGTATCCAGAGCGATGATCCCTTCCGGCGTGCCTCTGCCCTCCAGTGAAGCCCAGTGACCGAAGATGATGCTGTACTCGGGGTCGACCAGACGCGGCAGATCAAACCAGGGTTTCAGCGGAGCGGGAGCGCTGCCCGGCGCGTCTTTGCAGATCATGTCCAACTGGCCGTTAGGGAAGCAATAGCGCATGCGGGTCAACGCATTGGTACTAAAGCGCAGGCGTGCCAGCCCGCTCAGTTCCGGGGTCCAGTTGTTGGGCATATCGCCGTACATCGCATCCAGGAACAAGGGATAGCTGTCGCTGCTGAGCACCGCTTCCACTTCACGCGCACACATCTGTGCGGTCTCGATATCCCACTGTGGGGTAATACCGGCGTGGCCCATGATCAGTTTGTGTTCATCATCCACCTGCAGCACCGGTTGGCGACGCAGCCAGTTGATCAACTCGTCAGCATCAGGCGCTTCGAGCAAGGGAGTAATGCGGTCTTTGGGTTTGTTACGGCTGATACCGGCGTACACCGCCAGCAGGTGCAGGTCGTGGTTACCCAGAACCATACGCAATGCCGGGCCGAGA
This sequence comes from Serratia sp. (in: enterobacteria), assembly GCF_046715635.1. Taxonomy (GTDB): domain Bacteria; phylum Pseudomonadota; class Gammaproteobacteria; order Enterobacterales; family Enterobacteriaceae; genus Chania. The sequence goes on along the minus strand of NZ_JBKJYW010000554.1, from coordinate 10,216 downwards.
GAGCGGACGTAGCGCAGCACTTCGAGCGAGCCGGGACCTCGGGCGACCAGATCGCCGGTCAGCCACAGTTGGTCTTGCAGGGGATCGAAATCAACCTGAGCTAATAGCGACTGCAGTTCATCGAAACAGCCATGAACGTCGCCGATAAGATATGTCGACATATTAGTGGATCAGCGTAGGGATGGCTAAACGGAACACCGGAATAGCGGTACGGAATGGCTGACCCTGTTGATCAACCATTTCATAGTGGCCTTCCATGGTGCCCAGCGGCGTTTCAAGTATCGCACCGCTGGTATATTGGAACTCGCTGCCGGGCTGGATAATCGGCTGTTCGCCGATCACTCCCTCGCCCTGAACCTCGGTTTGGCGACCGTTGCTGTTGGTGATCAGCCAGTAACGGCCCAGCAGTTGCACGTCAAAGCGCCCCAGATTACGGATGGTAACGGTATACGCGAAGACGTAACGTTCCTCTTCAGGTATCGATTGTGATTCCACATACACACTCTGTACCTGCACACATACACGGGGCGAATCAATCATGACAACTGCTCCTTTATTGCTACTGCGCCTGCTGTTGTGAAAGCCAGTTTGCCAGCTTACAGTACTGCGCTACAGAAATATTCTCTGCTCTGAGCGTCGGATCGACGCCGAGTTCCGTCAACTGTTCCGGGGTGAAAAGATCGCCCAGGCTGTTGCGGATGGTTTTTCTACGTTGGTTAAACGCCTGGGTGGTTACGCGGCTGAGCATACGCACATCGCCGACAATATTTGGCATCACCAGATGGGGTACCAAACGAACCACGGCAGAATCGACTTTAGGCGGCGGCGCGAACGCAGTCGGCGGCACTTCCAACACGGGGATCACGTTGCAGTAATACTGTGCCATCACGGTCAAGCGCCCGTATGCCTTGCTGTTCGGGCCAGCAACCAGACGGTTGACCACCTCTTTTTGCAGCATAAAGTGCATGTCGCGAATAGCGGAAGTATAGCTGAAAAGGTGGAACATCAGCGGCGTCGAGATGTTATACGGCAGGTTGCCGAATACGCGCAACGATTGGCCTTCCACGGCTGCCAGTTCGGCGAAGTTCACCGTCATGGCATCTTGCTGATGAATGGTCAGCTTGTCTTTCAGCTGTGGGTGATTGGCCAGGCGAGCCGCCAGATCGCGGTCAAGTTCAATCACCGTCATGCGATCCATACGTGCGCCAACCGGCTCGGTCAAGGCTCCCAGGCCCGGGCCGATTTCGACCACCGCTTCGCCCGGCTGCGGGTGAATGGCCGAGACAATGCTATCGATGACAAACTGATCGGTTAAAAAGTTCTGTCCAAAACGTTTGCGGGCAAAGTGCCCTTGGTGGACTCTATTATTCATTGCTGTTAATTATCATTTTAATGGCGAGAGCCAAGGCCGTTTTGAAGCTGCCTGCATCGGCAGTGCCGCTGCCAGCCAGTTCCAACGCGGTACCATGGTCGACCGAGGTACGGATAAAAGGCAAACCGAGGGTGATATTCACCGCCCGACCAAACCCCTGGTATTTTAGTACAGGCAAGCCCTGATCGTGATACATCGCCAGCACCGCATCTGCATGTTGCAGATATTTGGGTTGGAACAACGTATCCGCCGGGAGCGGGCCAATCAGCTGGATGCCGCGGCTACGCAGCACGTCCAAAGCTGGAATAATCACATCCAGCTCTTCACGTCCCATATGGCCACCTTCCCCCGCGTGCGGGTTTAGCCCACAGACGTAAATCAGAGGCTGCGGGATGCCAAATTGATTTTTCAGATCCCGATCGAGAATGGTGATCACCTCGAACAGGCTCTGTTGGGTGATGGCGCCCGGGACTGCCAGTAACGGCAGATGGGTCGTTGCCAGAGCGACGCGAAGCTCCTCGGTAGCCAGCATCATCACCACGCGTTCACAATGGCTGCGATCGGCAAAAAACTCGGTGTGGCCGGTAAAGGCGACGCCAGCGTCGTTGATGATGCTTTTGTTGACCGGGCCGGTGACCAGTGCAGCGAACTCACCGTTCAGACAACCGTCACAGGCACGTGCCAGAGTCTCTACCACATAGGCACTGTTAGCGACGTTAAGTTCGCCAGCAACCACGGCGGCCAGGGCTCCAACGGGCAATACCGTTAATGTCCCGGCACGCTGTGGCTGTGCAGGCTGGCCTGGCTGGTAGTCGCGCAGCGTGAGCGGTAACGCCAACTGGCGGGCGCGCTCAAGCAACAAGGCCGGATCGGCGCACACCACCAGCTCAACAGGCCAATCCTGTTGTGCCAGTACGGTGACCAAATCCGGCCCAACCCCGGCAGGCTCGCCGGGGGTGATGACGATACGATTATTGTGCTGCATTGCTTCCATCGAGGATTTTCACGTAAGCAGCGGCGCGTTGTTCCTGCATCCAGGTTTGCGCTTCTTCGGCAAACTTGCGGTTAAACAGCATGCGGTAGGCACGATCTTTCTGCGCCGCATCGGTTTTATCCACCTGACGGGTATCCAGCAACTGGATCAGGTGCCAGCCAAAGGAAGAGTGTACCGGCTCGCTGACCTGGCCTTTTTGCAGCTTCAGCAGCGCATCGCGGAAGGCCGGATCGTACATGTCTGGCGAAGCCCAACCCAGATCGCCGCCCTGCAGGGCAGAGCCTGGATCTTGTGACAGCTGTTTGGCCTCGTCTTCAAACTTCGCTTTGCCGCTCTTGAGGGCCGCGGACACTTCTTGCAGCTTGGCGCGTGCCTGATCGTCGGTCATCACCACTGAAGGTTTCAACAGGATATGACGGGCATGCACTTCGGTCACGGAAATCGACTGGGTACCGCCACGGATATCGTTGACCTTCAGGATATGGAAGCCGACGCCGGAGCGGATCGGGCCAACCACGTCGCCTTTTTTGGCGCTGGACAGACGTTCTGCGAACAGCGTTGGCATTTCCTGCAGTTTACCCCAACCCATCTGGCCGCCTTTCAGCGCCTGAGAGTCGGCGGAATAGGTGATCGCCAGTTTGCCGAAATCGGCACCGCCAGTCGCTTCACCCACCAGGCGTTTCGCCAGTGCTTCGGCTTCATCAACCTGCTTCTGCGATGGGTTTTCTGGCAGCGGGATCAGGATGTGGCTGATGTTGATGTCGGTTTCACCGCCATTCTGCGCGCCGACCTGTTTGGCTAACGCATCAACTTCCTGTGGCAGGATAGTGACACGGCGACGCACTTCGTTGTTACGCACTTCCGAGGTTAGCATTTCCTTGCGGATCTGCGTACGGTAAGTGTTGTAGTTCAGACCTTCATACGCCAGGCGGCTACGCAGCTGATCCAGGCTCATTTTGTTCTGGGCGGCGATATTGCCGATCGCCTTGTCCAGATCGGCATCGCTAACGGTGATCCCCATTTTTTGCGCCATCTGCAGCAGGATGTTATCCATAATCAGACGTTCAACGATCTGGTGACGCAACGTATTATCGTCTGGCAATTGCTGGCCAGCCTGCTGCGCGTTGAGTTTCACCGATTGCATCAGGCCGTTCACGTCGCTCTCAAGAACTACGCCGTTATCGACGACGGCGGCGACTTTATCCATTTGTTGCGGTGCTGCGAACGCGGTATTGGCACAAACCACCAATCCGAGAAGAAGCGTTCTCCAGTTCTTCATACATTTCCCGTTATCTGTATCCGCAAATGCGGGTGAAAGTTGTTGTTTTTCAATTTATTAAGCAATATCAGAATGCGCGTTGGTAAGGCAGAATACCCGAGCGCAGCATTTCATTGGTGCCAAGGCTGTGATCGCTGCTCAAGCCACGCAGTTCGACGTTGAATGACACTTTGTTATCGTACTTGCTGACCTGATTGCCGTTGTCCCAATCGGTGATTTTGCGCTCATAACCCACATTAACCGCCCAGCAGCAGGTGTTATAACGCAGGCCGACCAACTGGTTAGCGGTTTGTTTCGCACGGGTGTCGTAGTAATACGCCCCGACCACTGCCCAACGATCGGCAATCGGCCAACTGGCTACCAGACCGACCTGTGAAATACCGTCCTGATAGCCAGGGTTGCTGATATCCGGCAGGGTTGCCGAAATATATTCCGGGCTGGCATAACGGTAGTTCAACTGCACCATGCGATTCTGATCCTGACGATATTCCACTACCGCGTCACCTAACGCGAAGCTGTCAAGACGGGTGTCATATTGCACACCACCACGCAGACCCCAGCGATCGTCAATCTTCCAATAGGTGTCACCAGCCCAGACGACGCTGCCGGTATCATCGCTATTATCAAAGTTGCTACTTTGATCCCCGGTCCGCGAGCGGCTGAGGTAGTAGATTTGACCTACGGACACGTTAAAACGTTCAACCAGCGCGTCATCATAAATACGCGAAGTGACACCGGCTGCCACACGGTTCTGCGAGGCGATGCGATCCAGGCCGCTGTAGGAGCGGTCGCGGAACAGGCCCGAGTAGTCGGTTTGCAGCAGTGTTGAGTCATAAGTATAGATATTGCTTTGATCGCGATAAGGCACGTACAAGTATTGCATACGTGGCTCAATGGTTTGGGTATAGCCTTCTGACCAATCCATTGGGCGATCGAACACCACTTTGCCGTCGGTCTTGAACTGCGGTAGTACACGGTTGACCGAATCTTCCAGATCGGGAATCGGGCTTCCCTGGTTACGGCTGGCATAGTCAGCGGCAAAACCGTTCGGGATAGTCTGCTGGAAATGCGTTGCCATCAGTTTGGCTTCGGTATTCAGGCTGCCCCAACTGTTGGCCAACGGCAGATTGATCGCCGGTTCAATGTGCCAACGGGTGGCTTCCGGGTTATTTGGGTTGACGCTGGTAAAGTTGGCAACCTGGCCGTAGGTGTGGAAATCAAACGGACCGATATCCGATTTATAGTAGTTGAGATCCAACTGCGGCTGCGCACGGTAGGCGTTTTGGTTGCCCGCGCCGCTGAAGATCTGGAACTGCTTGGAGGCCAGTGTGGCATCCCAGTTTTCATCGGCATAACCCACGCTGAATTTCTGCGTGGCGTAGCCATCGGTAGTGGAACCGTATTTGGAATCCAGATCGGTGAAGTAATAAGGGTCGCTGACCTTGGTGTAGTCGACGTTGAAGCGCCACACCTGGTTCATTACGCCGTTATGACCCCAGTAGAACAGCCAACGCTTACTGTCATCGGTATCCCCGTGGTCATCTTCGTACCGGCTATCGCTTGGCAACCAGTCGAAGGCCATGGTGCCCAGACCCGGTTGCAACAGGTAACGGAATTCGTTCTGCCACTGCAGGCCACGATTCGTCATGTAGTGCGGGGTGATGGTGGCATCAAAGTTTGGCGCAATGTTCCAGTAATACGGCAGCATGAACTCGAAGCCGTTATTACTGCCATATTTGGCATTGGGGATCAGGAAGCCGGAGCGGCGCTTATTGCCCACCGGCAGTTGCAAATAGGGGCTGTAGAACACCGGCACCTTGCCAATCTTGAAGCGGGCGTTCCACACCTCGGCCACTTCTTCGTCACGATCGTGGATCACTTCGGAGCCCACTACGCTCCAACTGTCATCGCCTGGCAGGCAAGAGGTGAAGGTGCCGTTTTCCAGGATGGTGTAGCGGTTTTGACCGCGCATCTTCATCTTGTCAGCGTCACCACGCCCTTGGCGGCCCACCATCTGATAGTCGCCCTGATAGACGTCGGTATCTTTGGTATTCAGGTTTGACCAGGCTTTAGGGCCTTTCAGTTTGATCTGATTATCCGCGTAGTTCACGTCACCGGTAGCGGTAACGGTACGGATAGGATCAGGCTGACCATCTTTTTGCGTTTGGTTCAGCTCAACCTGTTTCGCCGTCAGGGTGCTGTTGCCCTGTTCGATGTTGACGTTGCCGGTGAACAGCGCGCTGTTCGGATAGTTGGCTTGTGAATCATCGGAGATGATGGTGACCGGCAGGCTGTTGGGGTCGCCGGTGATGACCGGTTTGTCATAAACAGGCACGCCGAGCATACATTGCTCGGCCAGGTCTGCCAGCGCGTGCTGACTATAAATTGCCGTCCAAATCAACGTGGCCAGCAGGGTTGGGAAACTTTTTTTCATACGCGGTTTAGGTGTTCCGTCATCAGAGGCGTCATGTCCGGCAAACGGTCAGAGACTATATCACTCATCAGCGTTGCGCTAGTGTTAAATCCTGCCGTTCAATTGCGTCGTCGTTAGGCGCAGAGATAAATGACAGGTATGATAATCGAATTCTTGGAAAAAATCGCCTTAACCCTTGCGCGTACCGATAGGGATACACGGCTTATTACGGTTTGATAGTTGGGGAGTATATGCAGTATTGGGGAAAACTGCTCGGAGTGATTGTCGCCATTTGGGCTGGCGGCGGATTCTGGGGTGTCGTGCTGGGGCTGATCGTTGGCCATATGATCGATACCGCACGTAATAACAAGCGCAGCCGGGGCTTCTTTACCGATCAGCAAACGCGGCAGACGTTATTTTTCCGCACCACCTTTCAGGTTATGGGGCATCTGACCAAATCGAAAGGGCGGGTGACCGAAGCCGATATCCAGATAGCCAGCCTGTTTATGGACCGCCTGCAACTGCATGGCGAGGCCCGTACCGCGGCGCAGCAGGCGTTCCGCGAAGGCAAGCACAGCCAGTTCCCGCTGCGTGAAACCTTGCAGCAGCTACGCAGCATCTGTTTTGGTCGTTTTGACCTGATTCGGATGTTTCTGGAAATTCAGATCCAGGCCGCGTTTGCCGATGGCTCGCTGCACCCCAATGAACGCCAGGTGCTGTATGTGATCGCCGAAGAGCTGGGAATTTCCCGCGCTCAGTTCGATCAGTTCCTTAGCATGATCGAAGGCGGGCGTCAGTTTGGCGGCGGCAGTTGGCAGGGGCAGCAAGGAGGTTACTCTCAGGGGGGCTACCAGCAGGCGCAACGTGGCCCAACGTTGGAAGATGCCTGCAAGGTGCTGGGAGTTAACAGCAGCGACGATGCCACCACCATCAAGCGTGCCTACCGTAAGCTGATGGGCGAACATCATCCGGACAAGCTGGTTGCCAAGGGGTTACCGCCGGAAATGATGGAGATGGCGAAACAGAAAGCGCAGGAGATCCAGGCGGCTTACGACCTGATCAAACGCGAGAAGGGTTTCAAATAAACGCAGGGGCGCAGCATGCGGCGCCCCTAGAAACTCAGAAATCCGGTTCTACGCGAAAATGCATCGGGGTCTGGAACGCGGGATGGGTGATGCGCAACTCTTGGGCGTGCAGTTGCAGGCGCGGTGCCATCGCCTTGGCCTCTGGTGGGGCGTAGAAGCCATCGCCGAGAATCGGGTGACCCAATGCCAGCATATGCACACGCAATTGGTGTGAGCGCCCGGTGATGGGCAACAGCTTGACCCGCGTGCTGCCATCCGCGTCCCGGGAAAGCACCACATATTCGGTCTGTGCGGCCTTGCCGGTTTCGAAACAGACCTTCTGCAATGGCCGGTTCGGCCAGTCGCAAATCAGCGGTAAATCCACCAACCCTTCATCCTGTGCCATATGCCCCCATACGCGGGCGATGTAGCATTTTTTCGGCTCGCGCTCGCGGAACTGGCGTTTTAGCTCACGCTCGGCGGCCTTGTTTAATGCCACAACGATCACCCCACTGGTAGCCATATCCAGGCGATGCACTGACTCCGCAGCCGGGAAGTCTGCCTGGATACGCGTCATCAGGCTGTCCTTGTTCTCCGGGGCACGGCCAGGCACGGAAAGCAACCCGCTGGGTTTGTTGACCACGATGATGTGTTCATCCTGATACAGCACGTGCATCGGATCTTGCGGGGGATTGTAAGGTTCCATGTTAGCTCCGCTGAGAAGGGCAAACCGGGGAGCCTAGGCTCCCCGTTGGGTGGATCACTGGTGTGTCACCACTACCAGGCGAATAGCATCCAGCCGCCATCCTGCTTCGTTGAGGTTAATCAGCACCTGCTTACGGTTGAACTCCAGTGCTTCGACTTCGTCATCACGGATATTCGGGTTAACCGCTTTCAGGGCTTCCAGACGCGCCAGCTCGGTACTCAGCTTGTCATCGGCTTCCTGCTTGGCCAGTTCGATCAGCGCGCGTGCCTGCTCTTCTACCAGGCTTTCTGCCTGTTGCAGCATCACGTGCACTTCTTGCTGCACCGCATTGACCAGCTTGCTGGAGGTGTGGCGATTGACCGCATTCAGTTGGCGGTTAAAGCTTTCGAACTCGACCTGTGCCGCCAGGTTGGTGCCCTTGCGATCCATCAACATGCGGATCGGCGTTGGCGGCAGGAAGCGGGTCAGTTGCAGGTGTTTTGGTGCCTGGGCCTCAACCACATACACCAGTTCAACCAGCAGGGTACCGACCGGCAGAGCTTTGTTTTTCAACAGGGAAACCGCGCAGCTCCCGGTATCACCGGAGAGGATCAAATCCAGCCCGTTGCGGATAATCGGGTGTTCCCAACTGACAAACTGGGCATCTTCACGCGACAGCGCCTGCTCGCGATCGAACGTCACGGTGCAGCCATCCTGCGGTAGCCCCGGGAAGTCCGGTACCAGCATATGGTCGGACGGAGTCAGGACGATCAGGTTGTCGCTGCGATCTTCCTGATTGATGCCGACAATATCGAACAGGTTGAGTGCAAAGCTCACCAGGTTAACGTCGTTGTCCTGCGCCGCAATGGCTTCTGCCAGCGCCTGCGCTTTATCTCCGCCGTTGGAGTGCATTTCCAGCAGACGGTCACGGCCCTGTTCCAGTTGCGCTTTCAGTTGGATGTGCTGCTGGTGACAGGCATGGATAAACTCGTCCAGACCTTCCTGCTCGGTAGGAGCAGCCAGATAGCCAATCAGCTGCTCGTAGCTGCTGTCGTAAATGGGTCTGCCGGTTGGGCAGGTATGCTCGAAGGCATCCAGCCCTTCATGGAACCAGCGGCCCAGCACGGCCTGAGCGGTGTTTTCCAGGTAAGGCACCATGATCTGGATATCGTGCATCTGGCCGATACGATCCAGACGGCCAATACGCTGTTCCAGCAGATCCGGGTTGAACGGCAGATCGAACATCACCATTTGGCTGGCAAACTGGAAGTTACGCCCTTCCGAACCGATTTCAGAGCACAGTAACACCTGCGCACCATCTTCTTGTGAAGCGAAGTAGGCGGCGGCGCGATCGCGTTCGATAATGCTCAGTCCTTCGTGGAACACGGCGGCCCGGATCGCTTCGCGTTCACGCAACACCTGCTCCAGTTGCAGAGCGGTGGCGGCCTGGGCGCAAATCACCAGCACTTTCTCATGACGGTTGGCGACCAGATAATCCAGCAGCCACTCAACGCGCGGATCGAAGTTCCACCAGGTTGCATTCTCCCCTTCGAACTCCTGATAAATCTGCTCAGGGTAGAGCATGTCGCGGGCGCGGGCTTCGACGGTTTTCTTGGCGCTCATGATGCCGGACACTTTGATCGCCGTCTGATATTGCGTTGGTAACGGCAGTTTGATCTGGTGCAGGTGACGGTGTGGGAAACCTTTGACGCCGTTACGGGTATTACGGAACAGCACGCGGCTGGTGCCGTGGCGATCCATCAGCATGGTGACCAGTTCCTGGCGCGCCTGCTCGCTGTTGTCGGTATCGCTGTTGGCCGCTTTCAGCAGGGGTTCAATGTCCTGCTCGTCGATCAGTTCACCCAGCAGGTTCAGCTTGTCATCCGCCAGGCGCTCGCCGCTCAGCAGCAGCGTCACCGCATCGGCTACCGGACGGTATTTCTGCTGGTCGGTGACAAACTCCTGGTAGTCATGGAAACGGCTGGGATCCAACAGGCGCAAGCGGGCAAAGTGGCTTTGCTGGCCAAGCTGCTCCGGGGTTGCCGTCAGCAGCAGTACGCCTGGGATGTGCTCGGCCAACTGTTCAATCACCTGGTATTCACGGCTCGGCGCTTCTTCGCTCCAGGCCAGGTGGTGAGCTTCGTCTACGACCAGCAGATCCCAGTGAGCATCGGCCAACTGCTCAAGGCGCTGCTTGTTGCGACGCACGAAATCCAGCGAGCAGATCACCAACTGTTCGGTTTCGAACGGGTTGCTGCTGTCGAGCATGGCTTCAGAGTAGCGGCTATCGTCAAACAGCGAGAAATAGAGGTTGAAGCGACGCATCATTTCAACCAGCCACTGGTGTTGCAGGGTTTCCGGCACCACGATCAGCACGCGTTCGGCACGGCCAGCCAGCAGTTGCTGATG
>NZ_JBKJYW010000553.1:0-5888 GCF_046715635.1 Serratia sp. (in: enterobacteria) | reverse complement strand
GCGACATCACTACGACCGGCTTGTTCTTCTCGCTGATGCGCGCATTGGAAATGATAAAATCTTCGTCGATACTGGCGAGAATTTCGTAATCACGCAGCGAAACGATGCGCGTCACCACCAGTTGCGGATATTTGCGCGCAATCTGGGCCTGGATCATCCGCACCGTAGAGTTACCGGTATCGCACACCAGCATCACCTGCGGATGGCGCTCATAGCCAATGTTGTAGTGCCGCTCCAGGCCCACGCCAATATGTAGCACCAGATAGCCGATTTCGTTTTCGCTCAGGGTATAAGGCGTATGTTTGCCCCAGCTCGAAACTGCCGCCAGCGTCACATCATAGGCCATCGGATAATGCTGCTTGATGTTGGCCAACAGCGGGTTCGGGATATTGATCTGGTATTTCACCCGGGTAATCATGGTTTTGATATGGGTGAGCAGATCGGCCCGCAGCTGCTTGTCGTTCTGCAGGTTGTAGTTATAGTGCGAGTTGATGTAGGACAGGATGTAATCCACCAGCGCCTCTTCATCATCGGCGTTGATTTTGGTCGGCTGCACTTCCTGTACCCTTCTGGCAGCGATGTTGACCCGCAAATAGGCCTCTTCCGCTGCCGCAATCTCTTTGCCCGTGGCCTTGCTCAGTTCACCTGCCAGCCAAGTTGATGCTTTGCGTACCGCATCATCACCGTCTTCCACATCAAAATCCTGTAGCGGATAGCCGTCTGTGATGCGTCGTAGCGCCACGGCACAGTAGAAGATCAGGTATTGCTCGCCCTCATCGGTCAGACGAATGGCATATTGCGACAGCAGCGGGTGCAGCAGCCCGGCAAAGGTCAACACCTGCGGCTGATGAAGGATGTCATTGTTCAGCAATGGGTTTTCCGCATCCGCCAGATGCAGCTGGAACAGCAGATCGGTCAGGCAAGCGCGGATCGCCATTTCAGCACCAAACAGCTTCATACCGTAACGCGGCTTGGTCTCGATGGTTAACTGGTAATGCGCCAGACGCTCCCTCACCTCAGCCATGTCGTTTTGCAGCGTACCCCGGCTGACAAACCATTCATCGGCCAAATCTTCCAGCTTCATCGAGAAGGCTGAGGTCAAAAAGCGAATCAACAGATAATGCACCCGCTCCTGCGCGCTGCGCGGCGTGGCGTGCTGTTTACGTTCCCGATGCTGGAGCGCACTAAACCGGGCCTCATCATCGACCTGCAGGCGATATCCGGCCCCACGGCTGTGGACAAACTGCGCACCATAACTCTCCAGGATATCGTTCAGCGCGGTGATATCGGCGCGTACCGTGCGGGTAGACACGGCAAAACGCTTCGCCAGCTCATCCTGCGGCAACGTTTCGGACTGCAAAGCATCGAACAGCGATGCCAAACGTGGGTAGGGAAATCTCACCATTTTCTTTCCGTTATCAACGTGCCCACCTGAGGGGGTCAGGTGGGCAACTGGTTACTTCGCAGCTGGCAAGAATACCATTTGTGAAGGGCTACCCACTGGGGTGTAGCCTGCAACAAAACTGAGCTTGCCGCTGAGCTGGTCTACGCTAAAGCGGGTTACGTTATCGCTACGCTGGTTCATGGCATACAGATAGCGGCCACTCGGATCCAAGGTGATGGTGCGTGGGTAATCGCCTCGCGTCCAGGTTTCCGCCACCGGTTTCAGTTCGCCCTCGCCGCTTACGCTGAACTGCGCAATGCTGTTGTGCAGGCGGTTGGCGACATACAGATTTTTACCATCCGCAGCCAAGGCGATGCCAGCGGCAAAGCTGGTACCTTTATAATCGGCAGGTAGAGTTGAAACTGCATGTAACTGTTTCAGGGTCCCCTTTTGGCTATCAAAGCGGTAGCTGGTAAGTGTAGATGCTTCCTCGTTGATTAGTATGACAATTTTACCATTAGGATGGAATATGAAGTGGCGCGGGCCGGCTCCGGCGGAAGAAGCCGCGATCCACGGCGGATCGTTCGGGGTCAGCTTGCCGCTGGCGGCATCGAAACGCCACTGGTAGATCCGATCCAGCCCCAGATCGGTAGAGAACACAAACTTGCCGCTCGGATCGCTGGCGATCATATGCGCATGTGGGCCATTGTGATCGCTGATGGCAAAGCTGCCTTCCACCGCGGCGGCGGGTTTGGCCGCGCCCGCAGGTCCAATGTCTTGTTGCACCGAACTGGCTGGTCCCAACTTACCTTCGTTATCCACCGGGAACGCCGCAACGCTGCCGCTGACATAGTTGGCCACCAGCAGATGACGGCCATCCGGGGTCAGAGAAAGGTAAACCGGCCCCGCGCCTTGTGAATCCACCTGATTAAGCGGCGTCAGACTGCCATCCTGTGGGTTGATGCGATAGGCGACAATGCCCCCGTGCTGGGTGCCATTAAAATCGGCCACCTCGCTGGCAACGTATAGCGTCTTCCCTTTGGCATCGGCGACCAGTTGGGCCGGATTAGGCAGGCTGCTGACCAGCGTCTTGGCACTCAGCGCCCCGGTTTTCGCATCCACCTGCAGGCGATAAACCCCCTCACCGTTCGGGTTATAGGTGCCAATATAGGCAAAATGAGACGACGTGGGTGTCATTGCATCCTCAGCATGTAACGCCGGGCTGGCGATAGCCAACAACGCCAGGGACAGCGCGCTCCACAGCGGAGCGATTGGTAATTTCGAAGCCTGCCAGTTTCGCATAGTTATCCTTTTGACCGATAGATAGGGACAAAAAGATGCCCCTCACCCTAACCCTCTCCCGAAGGGAGAGGGGACCGAACGTGCCACAACTTAACTCCAGTATCCAACCGCCACATCAAATCGAACATGCCACAGCGTTACACCACACCTAACCACAACTCCGTACCAGCTCCCTCTCCCGAAGGGAGAGGGGACCGAACGTGCCACAATTTAACTCCAGTATCCAACCGCCACACCGAACTACAACACCGTCCCCCCCTCAAGATAGTTAAACAAGCTACAGACTCACTCCTGCACCTGATAACAGCTCCGGACAGCTCCCTCTCCCTGTGGGAGAGGGTTGGGGTGAGGGGTCGCGGATTTACCCCACCAGCCGCTTGGCGATCTCCAGCAAGGTTTTGACATCCTGCGGGCGAGTATCGCCACTGGAGGAATCAATGATGGAGCTGTAGATATGCGGGATCACCTGCTTCACACCGGCTTTCAACGCAATCTCCAGGATCGGTTCGAAGTTTTCCAGATCGATGCCGCCGGTCGGCTCCAGCATAAAGTCATGCTCGGCACAGGCTTTCGCCACGTACTCATATTCGTCCTGATGCTTCAGGCCACCCATCGGGAAATATTTAATCGAGCTGCCGCCCATATCTTTCAATAACGCAATCGCGGTCTCTACCGGCACGATGCCATCCGCAGCATGAGCGCTCAGCGGCCCGGTGGAAATCTTCACCCAGCCCACGCGACCGGTTGGCGAGACCAGGCCGTTCACCACGGTTTGGTTTTGCCTCAGCAGTGCACGGCTGGCACCAACGCCGGTGAATACCTGGTTCACATGCTGAGGTTGGACGTGCTCGGAGATCAGGCTGACCATATTCGACTGCTTGGGATCGCCTGCCCCGAGGCCCACGGAAAGCGCGTTCTCGATCAGGCGCGCATAACGCGACATATCTACCACGGCGCTCTCAACGTCAGGATAATTTTTGGAAAGAACTCCCACCAATACGTGCCCCTGCGCCGCATTATAGATGTCCTGTGCGTTGGCTTTTGAACCAGCCAGCACGTTGAGGCAAACGCGGTCTTTATAGTAATTAGGCTTCAGCTTCATGCTTGGGTCTCCGTAAACAGATGTTTAATACAGGTAAAGACGGTCATCAGCTGCTGCTCGTTCACGCTGCGGACATCCACCTCAATCTTGCCTTCGTTGGCTTTGTAGCCACGGAAATAGATGGCGATATCACCGGTTTTCAGCCGCTGGACGATGTCAACGGTCGACATCCCCAACACCGCTTCATCAAAGGTGATTTCTATGCGGGCAATATCGCGCCCTGCGCTATCCCAGACGGTTTTGGCGCTGATGCCATTGAGGGTATTCAGTTGGCTGATAAACGGCGTCATGCGCTCTACCATTTGCGCACCGGTGGTTTTCTCCGACGTCAGGTAGCTTTCGATCGCCTGCGTCAGGCCGAGGATGCCCTCTTTACCCACTTTCATCGCCCGGCCAATACCGCCAGACTGTTGCTTCACCCATTCCACGTATTGTTTCTTGCCGATCACCAGCCCGCTGGTTGGCCCTTCAATAGCCTTGGCACCGCTGTAGATCACCAGATCGGCCCCCATCTGGTAGTAACACATCAGATCTTCTTCGGCAGCGGCATCGACGATCAGCGGCAGGTTATGCTTACGTGCCACCACGGCTGCCTGTTCGACGGAGAGAATGCTTTTCTGCACGCAGTGGTGAGACTTGACGTACAAGATGGCGGCGGTCTGCGGGGTGATGCAGGCTTCAATCTGTTCAGGGGAACACTCGTTGGCATAACCCGCTTCTACCACCTTACCGCCGCCGAGGGCGACCATGGTATCCACCGGCGCACCAAAGTTGACGTTATGGCCACGCGGCAACACGATCTCGCGCGGCTCGTTCACCATAGCGGAATGCAGGTTGACCAATAGGTTGGCGTTGTCCTTGACGATCACTGCCGCCACCGACTGGGCAATACCGGCAGAGGCGCAGGAAACAATCACCGCATCTTCCACATTCAGCAGGCCAGCAATATAGGCGCCGGTCTTGTTGACCAGATCCTTGATTTCAAAGTAATGATTCAGGCCGTAATCTACAGCGTCAATCACCTCCTGGCGTGGCGTAGAAACGCCGAGAATGGTCATGCGGCCGGAAGTATTGATCACCTGCTTTAAGTTATATTTTTCATAGACTGAAGACATGAGCGGCTTTTCCTTGATCGGTTAATAGGACTTCCCCGGCCACTACGGCAGCCAGCGGCACCAACAGTTGTTCGCCATTCACGGACTCCCCTTCGGCATCGGCAAATACCTGCGGCCCCTGGCGGAGGTCAAAAATGGTCAGGTCGGCATCAAAGCCGGGTTTCAGCTGCCCCTTGGTGGTCAGGCGTAACGCCGCAGCGGCATTTTCCGTTACGCAGCCAATGACCTGCGCCAGAGAAAGCCCAACGGTAAAGAATTTGGACATCACCGTCGCCAGGCTGTGCACCGGGCCAGCCAGACGGTTACGGCAGTAGATATCGGAACTGATGGTGTGCGGGAAAATCCCCAGCGCGATGGCCTGGCGGGCAACCTCAAAGCTGAAGCTGGCCGAACCGTGGCCCACATCAAGCAGCACGCCACGTTTTAACGCGCGTTGGATCGACTCGCGCAGGGTACCGGCCGGGGTCAGAATGCGGTTCGGTTTGCCGTTGTAGCAGTGAGTGATGATGTCGCCCTGGGTCAACAGATCGGCGATCTCGTCCAGATCCGGCGGGTTATTGCCAATGTGTACCATCAGCGGCAGTTGCTGGTTTTCCTGTTGGATCTCTTTGGCCAACACCAACGGTTTGGTGCCGTTCTGGCCCACGACGCTGCTGCTCATGCGCGCCTTGATGCCAATGATAAATCCCGGCTTGCCGTCGATGGCCTGTTTGACCTGCTGCTTGTTGATATCCGCCATATCGGCCAGCTCATTTTGCCTTAGCAGACCGATGCGCGAGATATTGAGGAAGGCAAAGACGTTGGTTTTGGCGCTGCGCGTCAGGGCATAGAATTCATCGATATCGTCGGTGCCGGTGCTGCCAGCATCCACCACCGAGGTAACGCCGCTGCTCACGCCCACCAGATCCGGGTCGTCATGATAAATCGGTGAAGAGGGATAACAGTGTACGTGAGAGTCGATCCAGCCAGCGCTCAGGCGGTAGTT
>NZ_JBKJYW010000552.1:0-9061 GCF_046715635.1 Serratia sp. (in: enterobacteria) | reverse complement strand
GCCCGACATGAGTTAATGATTCTCGGCCTGTGGTACAGACCTATTTATGCACGACATTTTGAGTAAAGTAGTTCAAATTTAAAGCGTTATCCTTGATAGCTCTTCACTGACGAATTTCCTTTCTAGTGCCTCCATAAGTAACTGATGACCGGCTATTTCATGCCCATGGTGGCTTACATTTTTATTGAAGGAATTCAACATGTCTAACATGATCAAAGGTCAAGTGAAGTGGTTCAACGAGTCTAAAGGTTTTGGTTTCATCACTCCTGCAGACGGCAGCAAAGACGTGTTCGTACACTTCTCTGCAATTCAGGATCAAGGCTTCAAGACCCTGGCTGAAGGCCAGAACGTACAGTTCTCTATCGAGAACGGTGCTAAAGGTCCGTCAGCGGCTAACGTTACCGCTATCTAATCGGCCTCTCGCTGATTAACAAAAACCCGCCAAGGCGGGTTTTTTTGTGTCTGCGATTTGAGCCTGGTGGGCGCAGAGCGGTTCACCGTGGGATCTCAGGTGGTCTGAAAGACCCAGTCTAAGTTCTGCTAAACTTTAGTGGTCATCGCCGTATGATGGCTCGCAGGCGCCTCACCCCAACCCGAAGGTGAGGAGCTGCACATCAGGTCCAGGAGGATACCGCGGCATGTGTAGGGGCGCTGCATGCTGCGACCGTTGCAATGGTGGGTTCTTTTCGTCAACTGTAATAGACTGATATCTGGGATAAATAACGAGGTTGAGCATGAAAGTTAACGATCTGGTGACGGTAAAGACCGACGGCGGCCCTCGTCGGGAAGGGGTGGTGTTGGAAGTTGAAGTGTTTAATGAAGGCACAATGTATCTGGTGTCACTAGAGGATTACCCGGCGGGCGTGTGGTTCTTCAATGAAATCGATAGCCGCGATGGGACCTTTGTAGAATTGCGTAGCGCTGAACAGGAGTAAACCTTTCCCTGTATTCGCCGCTCGCCGCTGGCCTGGCTGGTGGAGTTATGTGGTGTTGAAAGCCTGCCAAAATGCCCGCAGCGACAAGCGTTGCCGCTGAAAACGGGCATTTTTTAGTCGTACTCTAAGTCACTGTGTTCCGCTGTCGCTTTACTTGGCCAAGACGGTTATCAACGGCTGTTGACAAAAATGCCGCTGGTAAGCGTGTCGGTCAGGCGGACAACATGGTAGATGATCTGCTTGTTGTGGGTTTTGATCTTTCTTTTGATGTTTCCCTTATGGGAAGAGACGGTTTTTACCTTGATCTGCATCTGATCGGAGATCTGGATGGTGCCTTGGCCGGACATCCACATGCGCAGCATGTTTGACTCGGTTTGGCTGAGTGTGACAGGCGTCTGGTCCAGCGAGCTTTTTTCCGGGCGAACCAGCTTTCTTTCTAAGTAGTGGTTAAGCAACTCACTCATGGTTTGCGGCTTAATCGATTTTGACGAGATGATCACGTTCTTGCGGACGTATAAATAATCGTCGAAATGTACGTTAGTGATGGCCATGAAAATAAAGAATAAAGTATCGGGATTAAGCGAGATCACGCGTTTTATTCTTTCCGTCGCATCCGCCTCATGAATGAAGCAGTCTTCATTTAGGAAGACCATATTCGGCTTAAGTTTGGTGCATTTCTCATGCAGGCCGTCGATATGATTGACAGCGCTAATCTGACGCTTTTTCATCCCATGCGACGTCAGGTAGTCGGTTAATCCTAACCTAGTGTAACTGCATGAATCCATAATGATTATTGGCATAAAGGCCCCCACTTAATTCCGTTTCCACGCGGTTATAAAAGAAAAGCCTGAAGATAACAGGCTGAAAGTTATAAAAAAACACATCTTATGAATGCAACTTTCTATCAATAAAACCGGCATGACTCAACGTCTTTTCGAATTATATTTTAAAATCCACCAAAACCATTAGTTTAGCTTAAGTCGACTTATTATGCTCAGGGGTTACCATGAAATTGGAAATATCGGTAGAGGCCTGGGATTCGGCTTTAAATCTGTTGCTAAGGTTAGGCATTTTCATCTTGATACTATTTTTCGTTAATCAGATAATTCTTAAGTGTATCTTATGTCTCGCTGTGACGCCAGCGTTGGCGGTTTTTTGACAAATTCGTTGCTGCCGATCCATCACCAAATCCCATAAGTATGTTTATTCAATTGATTGTATCAATGTATTGGGGTAAATGGTAACGATTCTTGGTTACTTTTGCGTGCTGTTTATGACTGAAAGCAAGTCAAAATAAGTAGCTCTGCTAACCATGGGGTATTAAATTAAATAACAAATGTAAATTATTTCATTTGATAACTATTCCATGGTGAAGAACTTATCAGCGACATATCGGTTTTCCTGACCTATCTTGATGCACAGAGAAAACGAAATGCTGCCAAATGCGATTTCAACCCACAACCAGGAGGCCGGATGGATCACAATCAGTTTGGGCAACCCATTGGTGCCTTGCTTGAGGGCTGGCAACCGGCGGGTGAACCGGGAAAACAGACTCTCCAAGGGCGCTTTTGCCGCTTGCAGCCGATGGATATTGCACGTCGTGCCGATGAGCTGTTTCACGCTTATCAACTGGCAGAGGACGGGAGTGATTGGACCTATCTGTCTAGTGAACGTCCCACTGAGCTGGCTGTTTTCCAACAGTATCTGCAGCGACAACTGGCAACCCAGGGTAGAAACACCTTGGCAGTGATCGATGCCACTAGCGGTAAAGCGGTCGGCACCTGTGCTTTCTTGAATATCGACCAACCCAATGGGGTGGTGGAACTGGGAATGATCAACTGGTCACCTTTGATGAAGCGGCGAGCGATGGGGAGTGAAGCCATCTTTCTGATGCTCAAGCACGCTTTTGACGACTTGGGCTTTCGCCGTTGCGAGTGGAAATGCGATCGTCTGAATGTCCCCTCGCGTGAGGCCGCACTGCGTCTGGGCTTCACCTTTGAGGGCACTTTTCGTCAGGCGATGACCAGAAAGGGTCGCAACCGTGACACGGACTGGCTATCCATCATCGATGGTGAGTGGCCGTTATTGCGCGAAGCGTTTACCGCCTGGCTATCGCCGCTGAATATCGCTACCGATGGCCAGCAAAAGCAACGCCTCGCGACTTTCAGGCTTCGGCCCGACATGCCTGCATCGATGCCAGTGCCAGAGTAATATCTTGCTCTTCGGTCATCCAATTCACCAGGGCTGCGCGAATACCCGGCTGGCCCGCATAGCTGGTGGGCGTGCAGCGCACCACGCCGTGCTGATCCAAGCGATCGATAAAGCGATTGCGTGCGGCGGTGGCATCGCCTGTAACGCCCTTCAGCGCAAAACACACGATGTTCAGATCCACCGGGGCCAGCAGGTGGAAGCCTTCACTGGCTGCCAATCCGTCACTTAAACGGCGCGCCAACGTCACATTACGCTCGACAATCTCCCGCATACCACTGCTGCCGTAGGCTTTCAATGCCATCCACAAGGGCAGGGCACGAAAACGCCGCGAGTTCTCGGGCGTCAGGTGCAAATAGTTGTCTGGGCGTAACGTGGGGGCTTCCAGATAGGCCGAGTGATTCTGGAACACCTGCATCTGCAATGCCAGATGACGGGTAAATTGAATGGCACTGTCATAAGGGACATTCAGCCATTTATGGGCATCTACGGTGATTGAGTCCGCCTGGTGCCAGCCGTCCAGCAAATGGGCCAGGCGGGGGGAGCAGGCTGCGATCCCCCCAAAGGCGGCATCAACATGTAACCAGAAGGGATAGCGTGCACGTAGTGCCAGCAGGCGGGGCAGATTGTCGAAAACGCCGGTGTTTACCGTGCCTGCGCTGGCGAGCACTATCGTCGGGACATCGGGTGTGGCGGCCAGATGGTGCTCAAGCACCTCGATATCAATAGCTTCGCAATCAGCCTGACTGGCGATAAGCTTTAACGCATCACGCCCAATACCGAGCATACTGAGCGCTTTCACGCTGCTGGCATGAGCACTGGCGGAAAGCACCTGAATCGGCCCCAAGGCGGCCAGGCCAAGCTGTGCTACATCGATCCCGCACTGTTGCCCTAACCACTGGCGGCCAATAGCGATCCCGGTGAAGTTGGCCATGGTAGCACCGCTGACAAAGCTACCGCTGAAGCTGGCAGGCAGTTGCAGCAGGGTTTTCAGTTGCTCAATCGTCGCCAGCTCGATCGCCGCCGCCACGGTATCATGGCTCAGTTGGCTATTCTGGTCGGCAGTGCTGACCAACCAGTCGGCAGCCAGTGCCGCAGGGGTGCTACCGCCGGTGACGAAACCAAAGTAACGTGGCCCGGCACTGCCGGAAAGGCCAGCCTCATAGCGTTGCCAAAACTCTTCTAACGCCGCTAACGCACCGCACCCCTCTTCAGCCAGCCGATTGTCACCGGTTTTTAACTGCTGTTCGGCCAGGGGCGGGCATACCGGGCGCTGGCTCAAGCCGGCAAGGAAGCCCTGAGCCAATTGGTTGGTTCGGTCAAGTATGCGGGGTAAGTCGTTAAGATCCTGCTGCAAACGTGGGTGCATGGTTATGCCTTGGGTTGAGGGCCAGTATGTTTGCACTATAGGCGATCCTGATTGGTGCTAATATCGATATAAAATGACCCTTTTGGATAGTAAGGCTAACCAGTAATGCATGAGCGTCTCCCCCTGCATATTTTGCCGACCTTTGTGATCGCCGCCCGCTTGGAGAATTTGCGTGCCACGGCGCAACGCGTGAGCCTGACTCACGGTGCCGTCAGCCAGCAAATTCAGCAGCTCGAACAGGCTATTGGCTACCCACTTTTTGAACGCTCCGGGCGTGGAGTACGGCTAAATGCCGCCGGGCGTGAACTGCTGGCGGCAACTGAGCCTGCCTTGCTCGCTTTGCAACAGGGCGTTGACCGGGCCAGACGGGTAGCGGTAAGCCAGCTGCTGCGTATTAGCGTGCTGCCTTCCTTTGCGCATTACTGGTTGTTGCCCAGATTAGCGGAGTTCCACCGTACTTGCCCTGGGATCCGGTTGGATATTGACGCCTCGCTGGCAATACAGGATCTTGGTCGCAAAGGATTCGATGCAGCGATCCGCATTGGTGATGGTCAATGGCCAGGCGTTCAGGCGCAGCGTATCGCCTCTGGAGTGGTACTGCCGGTAGCCACCCCTGAGATGGCCAGACAATGGCAGGAGGCATTTGATGCTGGAGAACCACAGGTTCCGCTGCTTGAGCATGACGTCACTCCTTGGCATAGCTGGTTTAGTGCCGTTGGGAAAATTGGCGGTGGGCAACAGTTGGCGCTGTTCAACGATGCTGGTTTACTGTTGCGCGCAGCCGAGCAGGGGTTTGGTATTGCTCTGGTTAAAGCCGTGCTGGCGAAGGATGCGATTGCAGCTGGGCGCTTGGTACCCCTGGCGGCGGCGCTACATTTGAACGATAGCGATGTCTATCTGGTATGGCCGCCCGCCGCCGGTTTAACACCTGAGGTGGCAGCGTTACTCAACTGGTTACAGCAACAGCTAAACTAAATCGCTACGGCTGCTGACAAAACCTCAACGCGATCGTCACCCCGGGGCGCCGCATGCTGCGCCCGATGAACTGTTTACTGCGCCCGACTTGCCCCCTTATATTATTGTGCCTATAACAGTAATTAAATAAGGGGAATATACGGTTTAGGTTTTGTTTAATAATTTAACCTTTACTTCATAACCTCACATAACTATACTTCAGCCAAAATCACCGAGGAGAAAACCAATTGGACAGTTGCAGTAGTAGCGAAATAATAAAGGCAAGTTGACCAATCTCCTGTGATTTGTTGCTTGCCGAACACGGCGGGCAGCACCCCTCTCTAGTTATTCCGAGCTGTGCAAACCCGAATAAGATTGTTGTCCCCGAGGCGCTAGCGCATCGGGCGTATTGATTCGGATATTATTATGGTATTTAACCATCACCACGGCCTTTTCCCTCCGGGCACCCATACGCTAACCCGCTGATTAATTATCGGCGCGATTTCGCGTGTGCTTAACGGCACATGATTCAACCTCAATAAGTCATTAAGGGGAAGATCATGGCTATGACTCCTTTTATCCTGAATTTATTTCTGGCGATGGGCCTGGGTGCCGTGATCGGTGCCGAGCGTCAATGGCGTCAGCGTATGGCGGGCTTACGAACCAATTCTTTGGTCGCGACCGGGGCCGCCGTATTTATACTGAGTTCTTTCACCACCGAACCTTCCAGCGCGGGGCGTATTGCGGCGCAGATCGTTTCCGGTATCGGTTTTCTCGGTGCCGGTGTGATCATGCGGGAAGGGCTAAATATCCGCGGCCTGAACACGGCGGCCACTTTGTGGTGCTCGGCGGCTATCGGCGTGCTCTGCGGCCTGGGGCAGCATTGGGAAGCCGTCTGTGCCTCCCTGGTGATCCTGTGCGCCAATATCCTGCTACGTGAAGCGGCGCAGCGCATCAACCTGCAACCGCAGCAGCAGGCGGTAGATCTGGAGTTGCGTTATCGCGTCCAGGTGACCTGCGGGGAGCAAGATGAAATCCTGGTTCGTACCCTGATCTTACAGGCGTTGAACGGTGTGGCATTACGCCTGCAATCGCTGCGCAGTGCCGATATTGCCATTCCGGGCCAGTTGGAAGTTTGTGCGGAAATTGTGGCTAATCCCGCGGCGCAAAAAGAGATTGAAGGCATTGTCTGCCGTATTAGTTTGGAGCGCAGCGTGAGTGCCGTGCATTGGCGCGTTGCATCAGAATTACCGGTTTAACGATAATTAACCTTCACCGATAAGGTGATAAGGATGTGTTATGCAAACTTACCCCAGATATATAATTACCCTGAGTAATTAAGGTAATAAGTGTTACCTTAATTACGCCGAAAAAATAAATTCCACTTTGCGTATGTTCACCCGTTATTACGGGCGGGGTAGCCCTGTGTGCAAAGTAAAAAAAGAGAATAGCGTCATGATCCAGATGAAAGAAAATAGCCGCCGCCGTGATAAACAGCGCGAGCCGTATGCCATTGCTCTCGAGGCAAAGAACAGCCTCGATCAAACGTTGGCTAATTTGAACTGTAACCGCATCGGCTTAACCCAGGAAGATGCCCAGGAGCGTTTGCAGTATTTTGGTAGCAATCAGGTCGCCCATGAGAAGGCGCCGCATGCGTTGGTGCAGTTAGTCAGCGCGTTTAACAACCCGTTTATCTTTGTGTTGATGGTGCTGGCAGGGATCAGTTTCTTTACCGATTACTGGCTACCCATTCAGCACGGTGAAGAAACCGATCTTACCGGTGTCATCATTATCCTGATCATGGTGGCGTTGAGCGGTTTGCTGCGCTTCTGGCAGGAATACCGCACCAATAAAGCGGCCGAATCACTCAAATCGATGGTACGTACCACGGCAACGGTGTTACGCCGCAGTAATTTCAGCTCCCAGGCGTTAGCGGTGGAAATTCCCATTCGTGAGTTGGTTCCGGGCGACATTATCCAGCTCTCCGCCGGGGACATGATACCCGCGGACCTGCGTTTACTCAGTTCACGCGATCTGTTTATCAGCCAGGCCATCCTGACCGGTGAGGCGATACCGATCGAGAAATACGATGCCTTGGCCAACGTCAGTCAAAAGTCCATTGAGAGTGATGCCTCCAGCGAAAGCGAACTGCTGGAGTTGGCCAATATCTGCCTGATGGGCACCAACGTGGCCAGCGGAACGGCGACGGCGGTGGTGGTCGCGACCGGTGGCCGCACCTACTTTGGCTCCCTGGCTAAGTCGATCGTCGGTACTCGTTCGCAAACCGCGTTTGACCGTGGGGTAAACAGCGTTAGCTGGCTGCTGATCCGCTTTATGCTGGTGATGGTGCCGATCGTTTTGCTGATTAACGGTTTTACCAAGGGAGACTGGACGGAGGCGGCCCTGTTTGCCTTGGCGGTCGCCGTGGGTCTGACGCCGGAAATGCTGCCGATGATTGTCAGCTCGAACCTGGCGAAGGGCGCAATTGCCATGGCACGCCGCAAGGTGGTGGTCAAACGGCTGAATGCGATCCAGAACTTTGGCGCGATGGACGTGCTTTGTACCGATAAAACCGGCACTCTGACGCAGGATCGCATCATTCTGGAACACCATCTGGACGTGAACGGCAGCAAGGATAACCACGTGCTGCATTTAGCCTGGTTGAACAGCTTCCATCAGAGCGGCATGAAAAACCTGATGGATCAGGCGGTGATCCGTTTTGGCCAAGGGCAACCAGGGGTTGAGGCGTTAGGGCGCTACAGCAAGGTTGATGAGCTGCCGTTTGACTTTGTACGCCGTCGTTTGTCGATCGTGGTACAGGATGAACAACAGCACCCACTGCTGATTTGCAAAGGCGCGGTTGAAGAGATGCTGGAGATCGCCACTCACATCCGCGTTGGGCAGCAGGTGTTGGCGCTTGACGAGGCTCGCCGTGCCGATTTGCAGGCGTTGGCCTGCCAGTACAACGAAGATGGCTTCCGCGTGCTGGTGTTGGCAACGCGAGATCTGGGTCTGGAGGGGGGGACTCTGCCACTGAGCATTGTGGATGAACGCGATCTGGTGATCGAAGGCCTGTTGACCTTCCTCGATCCACCGAAAGAGAGCGCTCGTGAAGCGATTGCAGCCCTGCAGGAAAATGGCGTGGCGGTGAAAGTACTGACCGGCGACAACCCGGTGATCACCTGTAAAATCTGCCGTGACGTCGGTCTGGAACCGGGAGAGCCACTCTCGGGCCTGGAGATTGAACAGATGGATGATGCCCATCTGATGCGTGAGGTTGAGCAGCGTACGGTATTCACCAAGCTGACGCCGCTGCAAAAATCGCGCGTGCTGAAAATGTTGCAGGCTAACGGCCACACCGTGGGCTTCCTGGGGGATGGCATCAATGATGCCCCGGCGTTACGCGATGCCGATGTGGGCATTTCTGTTGATACCGGCACCGATATCGCCAAGGAATCCGCCGACATCATCCTGTTGGAAAAGAACCTGATGGTGCTGGAAGAAGGGGTGATCAAAGGGCGTGAAACCTTCGGTAATATCATCAAGTATCTGAACATGACCGCCAGCTCCAACTTCGGCAACGTGTTCTCGGTAC
>NZ_JBKJYW010000551.1:0-11337 GCF_046715635.1 Serratia sp. (in: enterobacteria) | reverse complement strand
GTTGCTGCCCACCGGAAAGCTGGGCCGGTTTGTAATGAATACGCTGCTGCAACCCAAGCCGGGTCAGTAAATACTCGGCCCGTTGCTGACGCTCAGCCGTCGGCATCGCCGTATACAGAGCCGGGATGGCGACGTTTTCAGCGGCGCTGAGGTACGGCATCAGATGATAGCGCTGGAAAATAAATCCAATGTACTGGCTACGTAATTGAGCCAACTGTTCGCTACTGGCCTGTGGGGTGGAAATACCCTTGATGGACATCTCCCCCTGCGTCGGCTTATCCAGGCAGCCGATGATATTCATCAGCGTGGATTTACCCGATCCGGAAGCGCCAATGATCGCCACCATTTCTCCCCGCTGAATAGTGAGTGAGATAGATTTCAACACCGCCACCGTCTGCAATCCGGACACAAAATGGCGAGATACGCCGCGCAGGACGATCAAAGGATCGCTATGTTCAGCCATGATGATCGCTTCCCGTCACCGAGGAGCTCAGCACCACGCGATCTCCCTCGTTGAGCCCTTCTTTGACTTCGGCAAACTGGCGGTCATTAAGCCCAATACGGACCCAACGTAGTTCAAGCTGCTTGCCATTCATCACCTGCACCTGATAGCGGTCTGCATCCCGCTGTGCGCCAAAGGCGGCAACCGGCACACGCAGGATATTCCTGGCCTGTTCGGTGATGATAAACACCTGGGCAGTCATTGAGGTTCGTAGCAAACGCTGGGCATTGGCGATAACAAAAACGCCGTTGTAATACACCGCAGAGGCTTGTTGACTGGAAGACGTCGCGAGGCTGTCGTCCAGCAAGGCCTCGCCAGGCGCTTCCTGGATCGAGCCCATCACGCTTTCATAGCGCTTTTTCGGATCGGCAACCACGTAAAACCACAGTGGCTGCCCAACGCGAACCTTGAGAATGTCCGTTTCTGAAATGCGGGTATGCACTGACATGGTATCGACATCCGCCAACACCAAAATGGTGGGGACGGTTTGAGAAGAGACAATGGTTTGCCCCTCTTTGGTGACAATCCCCAACACTTCACCATCTATCGGCGCGACAATGCGGGTAAAGCCCAGGTTGGCACGTGCCGTTTCCAGCTCCATCTGCGCCTGAACGATTTGGGCATCATTCACCTTTAGCTGGGCGACCTGCGTCTGGTGCTGGGCCTGGGCTTTCTGCAACTCACTTTTTATGCCGGAACCTTCGCGATCCATTCTGCGCTGCCGGGTCAGTTCCTGCTGATACTGTTTAAGCATCGCCTGAGTGACCTGTTTCTGCGCCTGCGCGCTTTGTAATGCCGCTTCTGATTTACGTAGCGCATTCTGCTGCAACGTGGGGTCAATCTCTGCCAGCAGTTGCCCGCGAGTGACACGATCCCCCTGCTTCACATACAGCTTTTGCAGTTGCCCGTTGACCTGCGCTCCGACGCTGACTTGCAACAACGGTTTAAGTATCCCGGTGGCCAGCACCGTTTTCTCAATATCACCGCGGGTAATTTCGACAGTGTTGAGGGCACCCTCTGAGGTTGGTGTCATGGCATACCAGACAACCACACCGCTCAATGCGGCCAATGCCAGCACCGCCATCAGCAACTTCTTCCCTGTCATTTTAATTTTCATGAGTATGCTGCCGCTGTCAGGTCTGGTTGCGGTGCGAACAGGGTATCAACCTGCGCCATACCCCCATTGTCCATGCGATAAACCCGATCAAACATCGACAGCACGCTTTCGCTGTGTGTCACGGTGATCAGCGTTTTGTGCTGTTCACGGCAATGGGCCAGCAAGGTCGTCATCACCTGATGCGCCGTATTTTCATCCAGGTTGGCCGTGGGCTCATCCAGCACCAGCACCGGGCAGTTGCTGTACATTGCCCGTGCCAATAACAGGCGTTGGCGCTGCCCCAAGGACAAGCCAGCATGGCTTTCACGGATCAGGGCATTAAGGCCACCCGGCAGTTTTTCTACTACCGAGTGCAGATTCAGCCCCTCAAGAGAGCGCTTGATTCGCAGGTGTCGATGCTCGTCCAGGTTCTCATCAAACAGCGTGATGTTCTCTAACACCGAGGCATTAAACAAAATATCTTCCTGACTTTGCAGGAAGAACAAGGTGTGTATCTGCCGGTAATCGACCGGCTGACCATCGACCACCACCTCACCTTGCTGCGGAGCCATCAGGCCGGTTATCACTTTCAGCAGCGTGCTTTTGCCCGTCCCCGACTCACCGACAATGGCAATCCGTTGGCCGGGTTGCAGCGATATCGACAAATCATGCAGCACCGGCTGCTGGGCATCGTAGGCAAAGACAATATGGTGAAAACTCAACCGAGAGCTGAACTGCGGGAGCGTTTTAGACGCCGCTTCATGTTCTGAGTAGGAAGGAAACAGATCCCGCGCACGGGTATCGATGACGTGCAGCTGGTTCTTCTGCAAAATGGCGTAGAATATTTTGGTGATATACGAGGTGAAAATCTCCCGCACAAAACTGTAGGCAAAAAACTCCCCCAGCGTCAGAACCCCCTTTTTCAACAATGGCAACGCCAGCAGCATGAAAAACACCATCTCCAGGCTACCGATCAGCTGATACAGGCTGCTTTTTACCTGCTCATAAATTCTCTGCTGCTGCTGGCAGGTAAACAGAGACAGCGCGTAGCGGGCAAACACGCTTTTGCGCTGGCTGTCCAGCCCAGCGGATTTGATGGTGGAAAAACCCTGAATGCTTTCCAGAATAAAATCGCTTTGCTCCGCCGTTTTTACCTGCAACTGCTGGGTGTAATAGCGATCGCGGTAGATGGCCCAGATGCTGATCAATCCCATTAGCGTTACGCCAACGCCAGAGACCATCGCCAGCAGCGGGCTCATGTAACACATGACGCCTAACGCGATAGCGCCGATAATCCAATCGGTACGCAGGCCGTTATCCAGCTCGATCTTGATGCCGGACGCCAGCTGCCAGTTAGAGAAGCGGCTGAACACGTCGCCCGGTGCGCGTTTGGCAAAGAAGTTGAGCGAATTACTGAGTAACCGCGAGAAACCGGCTACGCTGTTGACCACCACGAAGCGTTTGATAAACCGCTCCGTAACCCAACGCACGGCGAAGGCCAGCAGGGTAGAGACAAAAAACGCCAGCAGGAAATAGAAATACGGGAAGTCGGCTTCACCCGCCGAGGAGTAAACCTGATTAATGGCGCTGCCCACCATCGTCGGCATGATGAACAGGGTTAAGGAAATCAGAAAGGCCAGCACCATCAGCCGATAGATACCCGGCATCCTGGCGGTCTCTTTCAGGCTCATGCACTCCAAGGCTTTGAAACCCGTACTGCTCTTTTTATTAGCCTGTGCCTGTAGGTCGGGTTGGCTTTCACCATCCAGCACCAACGCGTAGCCGCTGATTTCCAGTTTTAATGCATCGATGGGCAACAACTGCTGACCTATCGCCGGGTTCATCACGCAAACATAGTTGCCTTGGCGGTACGCCAACAGCACATAGTGGCTGGCACCATAGTGTAAAATGGCTGGCAGGGGCAGCTCCGCAAGCTCACCATGGTCGAAAATCACCGGGTAAGCGGGTATGGCCAGCTCAGAGAGAATGGTACATAACGTGGTTAACGAGGTGCCATGCTGCGACGCAGGATAGCGTTCACGCAGGTTCTCCAGCGGGGCATCGATGCCCTGCGTCTGCGCCAGCATAGCAATGCAAGCCAACCCACACTCATTGGTTTCACCTTGAAAAACCTGCGTCGGGATTATCTTTTCCATGATCTGACTTCTTCAATTTCCAGATTATTCATTGATAAAAAATAACGAATGCGAGTGCCATAACAGCCAGTCTTCAGGATGCCGGGCTATCGACGTTTCAATGATTTCCGGCAGCCTGGCTTTCAGGCTGCGAGCCTCCACCGGCGGCTCAATATGGATTTTTAGTTCCTGGTCGTAATACAGATAATAAAAAACCACCTGCGCCGATAACGCCCGGGCAATCCGTATCACTCCACTGTGCAGATTGGCAGGGCGATCAAAAAGCCGACAAGGTAGTTTTGCCGTTGCTGCTGTATTGGCATTTACGGTGTAATCGGGAGTGATATCAGGGAAGATCATGATGTTCCGCCGATGATCCGCTGCCTCCATGATCGCCGCCATCAGGTTGCCGGCAATTTCCCTGCTATCGTCATGGATCGAACAATAAGCAAGATTGACCTTCCCTAGCTGGCGGACTTTTTCCTGATAGATTTCCACACTGCTGGAAACGATCACCGTTGCCTGACCAGGGAAAACAGCTCCCCCAACCATGCCGGCCAACACATCGGAAACCATATGTAACGGAGCTAGCACCACCGGCGAACCGGCTTGATGCAAAGGCTCCACCACGGCATTCAACTGCGCTTTACAACGCTCCATCTGAGCTTGTATCTGAGGGTTTTGCCCATAGGTCGCGGCCAGATCCAATAGCCGCCGACGATAGCTCATCCCGGCAAAATCCAATTTACGGCCATCGCCAAGCAAGCACTGCTTATTGGCGGCGGCCACAAAAGCACGCCTACGCTCCCCCCGGTCACCCAGCCGCAACCTTCTGCCCCACGCTGCCAGCACAAGAAACCAACGATAATCACCGTGCTGCAATAACCAACAGGCGGCACTTCTCTGTGCTTTGCGCAGGGGCGCCAGACTACGCATCAGCGTTGCCAGGCTATTTCGCCATGCCAGATAGGCCCACACAGCAAAGAAACGCATTAGGGCTCCAGCGGTTTGTCATGCTGTAATAACGACAACAAGTGGTCAGCAAACTCGGGGAACTCACGATCCTGCAATGCCAGCCATTTTCTGTTGACGATAAAGCTCGGCGTTGCATCTATGTTGTAATATCGGGTGACCTCAGTCATATAGCTCAGTAAGGCTTTCACCTGCGGGGTCTGGCTAATACGGGCGTACTCTGCAGGATCGATGTTTTGTTCCTGAAGCCAGACATCACGATGTTTAGGGTTACTCAGATCGATCTTGTCCCGGATAATCGCGTCATAGGCGCTTTGACGGTGCTGCGGTTCAATGCCCATCACCGTTAACGTCGCAAACAATGAAGAAAAACTGGCCAAACCATTCATCTGCTCGTTATTGATATGCAAACGGATCAACTTGCTCCCGGCAGGTATCCGCGTTTCCAGCTTATCAATGTTTTCTTCATTCAGGGCGCAGTAGTGGCAGCCATAAGAGAAGAGCTCGATAAGGGTATTGCCTTCTTTGATCGGACTATTGTTAGCATTATTATTATCGAAAGCGACCAGGCTTTGCTGTTCGTCATTAGTGTTCAATACAAAATAGTGAAAATAGGCTGTAGTAATGAGTGATGAAACAATAATAACCACTAACGTATACAGGGTAATAAATAGAGGGGTTCTGAACATAAAAAACGCGTCCTAAAAAGGCCTGGCAATTAGCTTTATTGTCGCGAAACAGGCTGACACGAAAAAACCTCGCATCAGCACTGAAATAAACGCTGAATAATGATCCATGCCTTACCCGCCCTTACTGGACACAGGGTTGAGCGTGACTCGGGCTCAATAACCCTCTACTCAAGGGTAGTAAGGAGGGTGGCAACAGGATACCCTTACTCAGTATTACTTCTCAATGATACCGCAATTGGCCAAAGCGGTAGGTTTAGAGTCCTGGCTGATGACTTTACCGGTTTTATCGGTACAGGTCGTTACCATATTGCACTTGAAACCAGAGGCGATATATTTGGTAGAACAGGTTTTGCAGGTACCGCCGACGATTGAGTTGGCTTGAGAAACAGTAAGCTTTTTCACAACATAATCCTTATATAGTGAGTATAAATCAGCCTTGGCATTATCTATCTTGATAGAAAAAAGCCATGCTTAGTATAAAGGCACAATAAACTATGCCTTTATTAAAGCATGCTGATTTTTATTATTTACCACCCTGTATTTCTGGCAAGAATAGCCGAACAACTAACGCAGATCAATAAATTTGTGGCTAATACGCAGAGCGGTAAAATATAAGTATAAGTGGTCGCAACTCCCCACCATTTCGATATTTAGTAATAGGAATAAGCCAAGTTGAGCTACTCAAAACTTATGCAATATTTAGTACAGGCCAGATAAACCTGACGAGTTTATTACTCCAATTTTATTATGGGCTTATAGTTACCGGTAAAAGAACGCGGGCCAAATGGCCAAAATCAGGGACGGTAAGCGGGAGGGGAAACGACATGAGGGTAGCATTCAAAGCAAAACAGAAGATGTCTCTTGACCAGAAGATCCGATCAAGAGACAAACAGGCAAGGAAACGCGCTAGGCTTGGCTAAGCTTAAGCGCCAATCTTGGCCCAGGTATCACGCAGGCCAACGGTGCGGTTAAACACCAAGCGTTCGGCCGTAGAATAGCGGCTGTCGGCGCAGAAATACCCTTCACGTTCGAACTGGTAGGCTTTTTCCGGCTGGGCAGCTGCCAGGCTTGGCTCGACAAAGCCTTGCTTGATAATCAGCGATTCCGGGTTGATGGTAGCGAGAAAATCCTCTGCCGCCGCCGGGTTTGCCACGCTGAACAGACGATCGTACAGGCGAATTTCTGCCGGCAAGGCATGCGCCGCAGACACCCAGTGGATCACGCCTTTCACCTTGCGGCCATCGGCAGGATCTTTGCTCAGTGTCTCAGGATCGTAGGTGCAGAAAATGGTGGTGATTTCACCCTCCGCATCCTTCTCCATGCGTTCGGCCTTGATCACATACGCATTACGCAGGCGCACTTCTTTGCCCAGCACCAGGCGTTTGTACTGCTTGTTGGCTTCTTCACGGAAGTCCGCACGGTCGATGTACACTTCGCGGCTGAACGGCACTTGACGGCTGCCCATTTCCGGTTGGCTCGGGTGGTTAGGCATGGTCACCATTTCCACGTCTTGCGACATGTTTTCGATGATCACCTTCACCGGATCCAGCACGGCCATGGCGCGCGGCGCGTGCTCGTTCAGATCGTCACGAATACAGGACTCCAGCGCCATCATCTCGACGTTATTGTCCTGCTTGGTGACGCCGATACGCTGGCAGAATTCGCGAATGGAGGCGGCCGTATAGCCACGGCGACGCAGGCCGGACACGGTCGGCATACGTGGGTCATCCCAACCTTCTACAATCTTCTCACTCACCAGTTGGCTCAGCTTGCGCTTGGACATGATGGCGTATTCGAGATTCAGGCGCGAGAACTCGTACTGACGCGGATGGCAAGGGATAGTGATGTTATCCAGCACCCAGTCATACAGACGGCGGTTATCCTGGAACTCCAAAGTACACAGCGAATGGGTGATCCCTTCCAGCGCATCGGAAATGCAGTGGGTGAAATCGTACATCGGGTAGATGCACCATTTGTTGCCGGTCTGATGGTGTTCTGCAAACTTGATACGGTAGATCACCGGATCGCGCATCACGATAAACGGCGAGGCCATATCGATCTTGGCGCGCAGGCAAGCGGTGCCTTCGGCAAACTCGCCGTTACGCATCTTCTCAAACAGCGCCAGGTTCTCTTCCACCGTGCGGGTACGGTACGGGCTGTCTTTGCCCGGAGCCGTCAGCGAGCCACGATATTCACGGATCTGCTCGGGAGAAAGTTCATCAACATAGGCCAGGCCCTTGCCGATCAGCTCAACCGCATACTGGTGCAGTTGATCGAAATAGTCCGAGGAATAACGAACGTCGCCGTTCCAGGTAAAGCCTAACCACTCCACATCGTGCTTGATGGAGTCGACAAATTCGATGTCTTCTTTTACCGGGTTGGTGTCATCGAAGCGCAAGTTACATTGGCCCTGATAATCCTTGGCGATACCAAAGTTCAGGCAAATGGACTTGGCATGGCCGATATGCAGATAGCCATTAGGCTCCGGTGGGAAACGTGTATGAACCGACGTATGCTTCCCTGATGCCAGATCTTCATCAATGATCTGACGGATAAAATTGGTTGGGCGGGCTTCTGCCTCACTCATGTCACTATTCCTCAAATGCAAAGCGCTACACATATAACCTTCTATGTTCCAATAAGCAGAGCCCAGAAACAACCGTTATTAGTCAAGTTCCCGTGGCATAAAAACAAAAAAGCGGGAAAAGATCGCTCTTTTCCCGCTGATACTGCTCACCGCCCGTTTAACGCCCGGGGGAGCCAGGGTTAAACCCGACTTATTTCTGGATCTCGAACAGCTTGGTCTGGCCAGCAACCACATTGCCGGTTGCTAGCGCCGTCAGGCCAGCATAGTCATCCGCATTGCTGACCACTACCGGGCTGATCATCGAGCGCGCGTTGGCGTTCAGGTATTCCAGATCCATATCCAGGATTGGCTGGCCTGCTTTCACCTCTGCCCCCTCTTCCACCAGGCGTTTAAAGCCCTGACCGTTCAGCGCTACGGTGTCGATACCCATGTGCACTACGATCTCCGCGCCCTTGTCTGTTTCCAGGCAGAAAGCGTGGTTGGTGTTGAAGATCTTCACCACGGTGCCATCAGCTGGCGCCACGACGATTTTATCGGTTGGGCGAATGGCCACACCGTCACCGACCGCTTTGCTGGCAAAGGCTTCGTCTGGCACCTGTTCCAGAGCAACCACTTCACCGGTTACCGGCGCTACCAGCGCTTCCAACACGGTTTTAGCAGCGTTAGGTACGGCCTGCGGTTTAACTTCTGCCGCAGCGGCTGCGGCGGCTGGAGCAGAGGCTGCCGCTACCGGGCCTGCTGCAATCACTTTGGTCATTGCACTGGCAATCAGTTCGGCACGAGTCCCGACAATCACCTGCACGCTTTGTTTGTTCAGACGGATCACGCCAGAAGCACCCAGGCGCTTAGCCAGAGCATCGTTCACCAACGCAGAATCTTTAACGTTCAGACGCAGACGGGTGATACAGGCATCGATCCCGGTCAG
The DNA here is from genome assembly GCF_046715635.1 of Serratia sp. (in: enterobacteria). GTDB lineage: Bacteria > Pseudomonadota > Gammaproteobacteria > Enterobacterales > Enterobacteriaceae > Chania. Next base: position 2,431 of record NZ_JBKJYW010000551.1, on the reverse strand, counting down.
GTTGTCAGAACCCCCGATGGCGCTCACATAGCGACGAGCCAGGGTAGTGGTTTCATCTTCGTTTTTACCCGCAGCGGTGGTATCCACGTCATAACCGTCGGTTTCGTCACCGGCAACCGCCAGTTCACGACCTGGGGTCATCAAGTTGAATTTTTTGATGGTGAAACGGAAGACCACGTAGTAGATAGCGAAGAACACCAGGCCTTGCGGGATCAGCATGAACCAGTGGGTGGCCAGTGGGTTACGCGTTGACAACGCCATATCCACCAGACCGGCACTGAAGCCAAAACCGGCAATCCACTGCATGCTGGCTGCGATGTATACGGAGATACCGGTCAGAATGGCGTGGATCACATACAGCACAGGTGCAACGAACATGAAGGAGAATTCCAGCGGCTCGGTGATCCCGGTGAAGAAGGCAGCGAACGCCCCCGCCATCATGATACCCAGCACTTTCGCTTTGTTCTCTGGACGCGCGCAGTGGTAGATGGCCAGTGCTGCACCCGGCAGACCGAACATCATGATTGGGAAGAAGCCTGCCTGGTAACGACCGGTGATACCGATAGTGGCTTTACCCGCTTCGATAGACTGCGAGCCACCCAGGAAGTTAGGAATATCGTTAATGCCAGCCACGTCAAACCAGAATACCGAGTTCAGCGCATGGTGCAGACCGACCGGGATTAACAGACGGTTGAAGAAGGCATAGATACCGGCACCGGCAGAGCCGAGCTTTTGGATCTGCTCACCGAAGCTGACCAGACCGTTGAACACCACCGGCCAGATGTACATCAGGATGAAGGCAACCAGGATCATCAGGAAGGAGATCAGGATTGGCACCAGGCGGCGACCGCTAAAGAATGACAGCGCTTTCGGCAGTTCAACACCGCTGAAACGGTTGTAGACTTCGGCAGAGATGATACCCACCAGGATACCCACGAACTGGTTCTCAATTTTGCCAAAGGCGGCTGGAACCTGATCGAGAGGGATCTTCTGAATCATTGACACGGCGGCAGGTGAACACAGCGTGGTCACTACCAGGAAGCCGACAAAACCGGTCAGTGCAGCAGCACCGTCTTTGTCTTTGGACATACCGTAAGCCACACCAATGGCGAACAGGACCGACATATGATCGATAATGGCCGCACCGGATTTGATGAACAAGGCTGCCAGAGCATTGTCCCCACCCCAGCTAACCGGGTCAATCCAGTAGCCGACGCCCATCAGGATGGCCGCGGCAGGCAGTGTGGCTACCGGAACCATCAAGGCCCGACCCACCTTTTGTAAATAACTAAGAATGTTCACCTTTTCCCCCTATTCGTCCGATGCCGGACCCTATTGGCAGTTTATTGAGATAACTCACTACCTTTTTAGAAATAACGCTTGGCACGTATCACTCATGCGGAGTGTAAAAAAATTATTTCGTATCGCAAATTAAAACCTCCTTTTTTGTGACAAATGTCACCAAAAAGTAGTGTTAAACTGCCACATTGCTAGCCATCGCACAAAACTTATTTTATCATTCAAAAAATCAACGGGCAGTAATCCCTAATACCCGCTTCACAAAGCTGAGTTACGCTTTAAGCTACGGTGGTTGCCCGTACCAGTATAGACACAGTTTATTCTACCTAGAGGTGTACGATGAGACTTATCCCACTACAAGACACTACTCAAGTCGGCAAATGGGCCGCACGCCATATCGTTCAGCGTATCAACGCCTTCAAACCGACCGCAGATCGCCCGTTCGTGCTTGGCCTGCCAACCGGTGGCACCCCGCTGGAAGCTTACAAACACCTGATCGCGATGCACAAAGCCGGTGAAGTCAGCTTCAAGCACGTCGTGACCTTCAACATGGATGAATATGTTGGCCTGCCGCAGGAACACCCGGAAAGCTACCACACCTTCATGTACCGTAACTTCTTCGACCACGTTGATATCCCACGTGAAAATATCAACCTGCTGAACGGCAACGCACCAGACGTTGACGAAGAGTGCCGTCAGTACGAAGCCAAGATGAAATCCTACGGCAAAGTTAACCTGTTCATGGGCGGCGTGGGCTTCGATGGCCACATTGCGTTCAACGAACCAGCCTCTTCCCTGGCTTCACGCACCCGTATCAAAACGCTGACCGAAGAAACCCGCATCGCCAACTCCCGCTTCTTCGACGGCGACGTAAGCCAGGTGCCAAAATATGCCCTGACCGTCGGCGTAGGTACCCTGCTGGATGCGGAAGAAGTGATGATCCTGGTTACCGGCCGTGGCAAGGCACAGGCGCTGGAAGCCGCAGTGGAAGGCAGCATCAACCACCTGTGGACCATTAGCTGCCTGCAGCTGCATGCCAAAGCCGTGGTGGTTTGTGACGAACCGTCCACCATGGAACTGAAGGTGAAAACCGTTAAGTATTTCCGCGAGTTGGAAGCGGAAAGCGTTAATA
>NZ_JBKJYW010000550.1:0-4504 GCF_046715635.1 Serratia sp. (in: enterobacteria) | reverse complement strand
GTAACCGAACGGTGAACTCGTGTTGTGTGATTAAAATAATGTAATAAGCTGACGGGGTAATTAGCTGAAGCGGTTTTCGGCGTAAGGCAATAGTTCATTGATCCGGCTGTTGGGCCAGGTCGGCAAGCGGGTCAGCACATCGCGCAACCAGATATACGGGTCGTGGCCGTTGAGCTTGGCAGTTTCCAGCAGACTCAGGATAGACGCCATCCGTTGTCCTGCACGCAACGACCCTGCAAAGAGCCAGTTCTTGCGGCCTACGGCCACCGGACGGATGTAGTTTTCGGTGCGGTTATTGTCGATGGGTACCCGGCCATCGTCCAGATAGCGCAGTAATGCCGACCAGCGTTTCAAGGTGTAGTCCAGCGCCTTGCGCAGCCCGGAGTTGGGGGCCGTCTGCGTTTGTTGCAACAACAACCACTGATGGAAGGCATCCAGCCGGGGCCGGGCATACCGCTGTCGCCACTGGCACTTTTTATCCGCCGACCGGTGTTTGATTTTGCGCTCAAGCTTATAAAGCTCGCGGATTGTGTCCAGCGCAACCTTGGCCACCGGGCTTTTGTTGGCGGTAAACAACTCGAAGAACTTGCGCCGGGCGTGCGCCCAACACCCGGCCTCAAGCGCCTGACCGCTGTCGAACAACGCCTGGTAACCGGCATAGCCATCGACCACCAGGGTGCCGCGCCAACCCTCAAGCACATCGCGGGCATATTGACCACTGCGTCCCGGTTGGCAGTCATAAAAGACTGTCGACCGTTCAGCACCAAGGGCTGTGATGTAAGCCCACAGGTAACCCCGTTGGGTTTTGCCCTTGCCGGGGTCGAGGATGGACAGCGGGGTTTCGTCAGCCTGCAAGACCGGGTGTTGCAATAACTCCTGATGCAGTGCCTGGGCCAACGGTTTCAGGGCTGCCCCCACCGCACCGAACCAACCCGCCAGCGTACTGCGAGGCAGGTCGACACCGCTGCGTTGGTATATGACTTGCTGACGGTAGAGCGGCAGGTGGTCAAGGCTCTTGGCACACACCACCTGCGCCAGCAGACCGGGACCCGGCAGACCTTTTTCAATCAGTTGTGCCGGTAGCGGTTCGCTGACTACCGTCTCACACTGTTCACAACTGAACTGCGGACGAACATGGCGATGCACGATGAAGCGGGCCGGGACATATTCCAGCCGTTCGCTGATTTCATCCCGGATGAAGCGCAGGGTGTGTCCGCAGTCTGGACAACTGTCGGACACCGGGGCCAGACGCACCTCTTCCCGGGGCAGTTCCGGCGGCAGGGGCTGGCGTTTGGCCACCTGCGGTTTGGGTGCTTTCGGCTCGGGTAACAGGGTAGCCAGTTGCTGCTCGATATCGGCAGCATCAGCCTCGATATCTTCATCGAACAGCCCGCGTTGCTCGCCCTGGAAGGCTTCGCTTTTGCGCCCGAAGCGCCATTGGCGGGCATTTTTCAGGGCCTCTTCTAGTTGCTGGATATAGCCCGCCTGCGTCTGGTTTCGCTGCGTCTGCTGTTCAAGGTCCGCGAGTAATTTCAACGCCAGGGTGCGCAGTTCATCGGGGTCTTTTGAGGCCAGCAGTGCATCGATATTCATGCGGCCATTTTATCAACATGACACCGTATTGTCATTGATAATCAATGCATTAATTCACTATCAACGTCATTTCCACTGAGTCAGGTCGAGTCCTTCAACCCGCTGCCAGTCGATACCTTTCATCAACCAGTCGGCCTGTTCTGGTGACAGTTTCCAGGCAACATCGCCCTGCCTGGGCCAGATAAAATGGCCCTGATGAAGGCGACGAAGACACAGCCAGACACCGTGCTTGTCCCAACGCAGGACTTTGATGCGCGAGCGCGCCTTGTTGCAGAAGACAAAAGCGGCTTCCCCTTGCCAAGGCTGGTGCAGATGGTCGGTAATGTATTGCGTCAGGGTATCAATACCCCGTCGCATATCGACCGGCTCGCGTGCCAGCCAGATGTGTTGTGGCGTTAGCATAGCGATAAGGCCTGCATCACAATCCGTAATTGGACAGGAAGACAGCGGACCGAACAGCCATTGGGGAGATTAAGGGTCACCGTGTCGGTGTCGTTATTCTCAGGCGTAACCCGTTGTGCAGGAATAAAGGCGGAAGGTACGGTAACGGTGGCGTCAACTTGCTGATGTTTGAGCCAGTAATAAAAGGTGGCGATGTTCAAGTCATGCAGACGACAATAGTGTTTTTTAGACAGCCCACTCTGTTGCCAGGCGTCGAGATGCTGCTGCCGTTCACTACGAGAATACCGTATTGTCATATTTTACCTCAGCGTTGTCATATTGACCGAGGTTAGAATGTGATAACGGTGCATCGTTAACAATGTGAGTTCGCCGGACGCTTACGCCAGACCTTCAACTGTACTTATAAAGACCTTAAGGCTGGCAAGCGTTGGCGAAGTGATGTAATGCGCCGTAAGCTGCTCAGCCATATGTTGTAAGGCATGGAAAGCCGGGCCGTCTATCAGTTTGTACGCGGACATCCGGGGCTAATATGTGCTTTAGAGCACGATGGGTTTGTTTCTTACGCGAAAACTGATCATGAAGATTGGCAACATCCGTTTTTGAAGATTGTGTTGAAGCATTCATGTAATACAATTAAGACCTAAAGTCATTTTTAAATACTACAACCTCAGCTACGGTTATGATATAACATAATGTGTTACTGGGTGATTTTTATCGAGGTGTATAATTCTTTTGGCAATATAAACATTGAAAGAGGCCGCTCGCTTCCCCAGTGTTTATTCATATTATTTTATTTTCATTTCAATATTAGCAGCACTGCCATAAAATATTTTATTTACATATTTCACTAATGACTTTAAGTCCGCAGTGCAATTATCTAACAGAATTACCACTCTGGAAGAATTTACTTCTGTTGATTTATTTTCCTTTATTTTAACAACCAGCTCATGCTCACTCAAGGAAATATCACTTATTGCATTTGACACTTCCATTTCGGATAGGTGGGTTTGAATGCCAATTGACTCATCAATATCACCATCATCGAGTCTGGAGATTATCAGGTAACTATTAGGTGATACGGGATCATCGCCAACACCAATGATTAAAACATCATTTTCAGTGTGACAATTTACAGTAGAAGCCAAAATTCTTATTTCATTAAACATTTTATTTCCTCAGCATCTAGCTTTCCAAGCTTTACGTTCTGCACCTTCACCCCAGTTATAAGTCACGTTTGCACCTGTATCCCTCGCAAAAGCATTCATTTTCCTTTACAATAATCACATAGTAGTTTATGAAAAGCGCCTTACCATTCTTAGTTAATAAAGCTGAATTAACAAAAGTTGAACAGTATTAGGCGCAAGTGTTTACTCAAAGAGCGAGCATATTCTTTATATGAAAATCGTTTTTAGGCATGTAAGGTGGATAATTCTCAGATTCTTTATCTGAAACATCCGAAACATTGCCAAACATATCAACTTTCTTACGTTCGCCTAACGAGCCATAAACAAAGTAGATACCCTCAAACGGTTTTATTACGTTCCTCTCGTCATGCCCAATAATCCGCCATTCTCCTGATATCTTTTTATCGAAAAGGCTGTAGCTGTCTAATATCACAGGTATTGATTTTGAATCAGAGTTAAAAATCGCCTTATCATAATCATCCGGGGAGCACGAAAAACAATCAAAAATCTCTGCCGCATGACCAACGCTTACTTTTGCCACGATTTTTCCAAATCCAAATTTATCATTTGATATTTTGAAACAAAATATATCACCTGATTTTAAATATCTGAGCATGGTTCTTGGCTTCTTATCCCAACCCCAAAATTTGATGTCACTCATTAGCATCTCCTTCCAAAACGGCCAGAGCCTTTTTTCTTGCTATCGTAGGCTTCTCTAAATGAATCTGCACGGGTATCCGTTCTACTATGATCGAACGAATTATATTTATTACCACGATTCGTTGAGGATACTGCCTCTCCTATAGTTCCCGTGCGCGTCTCGTATTTTTCCATATAATACTGCTCATACCCTCTAGCCTGACCATATTTGATATTTTCATCTATTGGGATCATACCGGTGCTTCCACCTAACCGTCCAGTCTCTAAGTGTTCCCCTGCTCTTCGAGGTAAATCATTCGTAATACCCACATAGTAAGGGTTACCTATCGGCTTCCCGGTCGCGTCGAGTTCGTATAGTCCATAAACATTGTATCCAGGAGCGTCAACCGATGTTAGACCTAACGGATCGATCCACGAAAGCGGATTTGGTGCGTACTGATAAAGATTCAGTCCTCCCACCAAACCGATCGGATCAGGTGTGATAAACCGCCCAACCTCAGGTGCATAATATCGATAGGTATTGTAGTGCAGCCCGGTCTCTTCATCCATGTATTGCCCAGCATAACGCAGTGGTTGGCGAAACCTTCCCAGTGGCTGGCTGAAGTTGCGCCACATCGCATCGGTCTGCCGTGTCACCTGACCAAACACCCCATACTGCCCCGACC
>NZ_JBKJYW010000549.1:0-4888 GCF_046715635.1 Serratia sp. (in: enterobacteria) | reverse complement strand
AAGTGACCTTTTTAGGCTGACCTACACGCTGGAAAGCCTCAAAGTACTAGGTTGGCGTAACGAGTTGGTAACTCCTGCTGAATGGGATTCTGAAGCGCTGGATGACGCTGCTCCTGCGCTGTATGTGGTCAAGACTGCGTTACAATCCGCTTTCACAGCAAAAGGTCAATTGATCGCCCCACTTACATTTAAGGTTGTTGGGGATACACAGATCGTCGTGGATGCGATGACAGCCAATAGTCTAACCACCGAATGTTTGGGGAATGTGGTGACACTCAGGCCTTAATGTTGTCCATTTATCAATGAGGTTTCAAAAGAGATCGGGCCAAGATAACATCTGTAAGCCATGTAGGCGGGTTAACTCTGCTGGTTGATGGAAATGGCAGGCCAACACTACTCAGTTGTATGTGTTGCGCATGGTGATGGATTGGCTATTGGTAAAAAGTGATTTTTATTATGTAGTCTGAACAATACTCAACTTTACAAGGGCATATATCCGTGATCATTGAAGATGCTTGATTTTGTTCGCGTTGAGGATCATGCTTTCCACCGTGAAGATATTTATCGCCGCCGAACAGCCCGAATCTGAATGCGATAGAACGGCTGCGGCAAGTGATGAATGAACACACGCCAAGAACAATCGCTATTTTGCTAGCAAACATGATTTTCGAGATGCGATTTTCAATTTTTCAGAACAACACTTCCAGAAATAGCGGATTCATTGACATCCCGAATTAACGATAAATTTCAGGTGCTCAAAACGGCATCTTGAGGTTTATTGGGTATATGGATGCGGTGTATTACCACCGCACCTCATTTCAAAACCACACGATCTTTCGTTTTTAAACCTTCAGACTCGCGGGCTTTGCCTGTCTGCTCAACCTACTATCATGGCGGTGTCAGATCCACCCCACTACATGTCTTCTGTCGCGTTTCGCCTAATAGCTGCGAACCGCCCAGTACTCCCCCCGCCATAACCGCAACTTTTACGGATTCCCATGTACTGGGCACCCCTCCAGCCATGGCACCCGTCGCCCCCGCCGTGGCGGTATTCATGACCAAATCCGGGTTGCTTAGGGAAAAGCTGACTATTTTGTTCTGGGCGTTTACAGCGACCTGGATGCGACACCTCTGTGAGGCGGTTCTTGTCTCGGTTCTCGACGGGGTGTCCTGGAGAATTGGAGTCACGGCCCCTCCCGGGCCACTGGGTATCACCCCCACGACATCCTGTCCACCACTTGTCGTCCTATTGTAATTATAGGAAGTATCACGATCCCAGATCATAACCTGGCCATTGCCCTGAGGATCTCGTTTGGTCTGGGTTGGTGCCCCCAGCTTGCTGATCGCATCCTCAACCTGCCGACCAGCCCAGAGCTGATTAAGTGTCGTCGCATCGACATCGCCACCACCACTACTACATCCTGACAGCGCTGCCGAAAGGAACGCTACGACAAATGCTACACGCCGCATATTCTGAGGTATTAATACAAAAGGCAACTTGTCCATATTATAAATTCCATTTTATATACAATTTCAAGCGCAACATAGCTTTGCTACATGGCGTTGTAAACATGAGTGCTCTGGAATTTGAGTGTCATCTCACAAACCGGCATAAAAATTCAGATTTATCCCGTGATCTATGAATGTGCCTGATTTTACAGCCGATGGCGATCATTCTCAAAGCCATGAAAATAGAGCTGACCGCAAAACAGAAGATTGCTCTTGAATAGCTACAACGTCAAAGTCGTGACCACCATGTCCGCAACAGAATACACTGTGTGTTACTTTCTTCTGAAAGATGGTCAGCGCTGATGAACGCGCAGTCTCAACACAACCATGAAACGATGGTTCGCCGTCATCTGAACCCGATAGAACGGTTGTGGAAGGTGATGAACGAAGAGGTACGAAATAACCGTTACTTCGCTACTGCTAAGGCCTTCAGGGCAGCGATAAATGAATTTTTTGCCCATACATTGCCTACCACGTTGTCCCGACGTATTAATGATAACTTCCATACGCTGGAAAATGCATCTTCAAGTTAACTATGTATATGATGCTATATCAAATTAAAAATATAGATTTGATAGATTAAAATAAAAAATGAAAACAGGTGACTATTAAAAACATCTATTTCATTCTTCCAAATATGGTCATTTAACTTTTAATCTCAATTGCACTTTACATGGAATTTCATTAGGTGTTGATTTTATATCATCCAATATAGAGGTAATGATTGCCCGGCATTCACCCGGTAAACTCGATTGAACGTAAAGGGTATTATTTCCTATGGGTGGCATTTTTAGCGTTTCATCTTCTGACTGAAATAGCCATAAGAAAGCAGCAGTAATAATGATGATAATAGCTGTAATGATTGCTTTTACTTTTATTGGGACCATTGTGTGTCACCTTAATTAGCATTAGAAAGATTATCAAGCACACCGGTATAAAATGCAGCACAAATCACATGATGCAATACACGATGTGGATTATCCCAGCACGGGATAAAATGTGCGTCTGGAATGTCTCTTGTCAAATGATAGTCTGGATGCACCAGAACAAAATTGATGGCTTTTGATACACTGGCAATATCAATAAAATATTCGCTTTCTTGACTATCTATGATGAGAATATTTAAATCTATATAATGGCTATGCAACTCATACTCTTCTGCGAAAGATATCTTGTTATAGAAAACATCATGTTCGAAACCGGGCAGCTTACTTTCATCAATCATTTCCGGGTTACAAGTAAATATATTCACTTCAAGATCGAATGATGGCATCTCTAGTAATGGAGGCACTGAAAAATCCAAATGGCAAACATTGCCTTCTACATAATAGGTTTTCATATGGTTGCTCTCAATGTAATTAGAAGGGAGGGATGCAGGTGGGTATAAATGATCTGACGGCCATCAAATGGACAGCCGCCTATACGTTATAAACCGAATACGTTAATGTAGAATTGACCGCCGTTGTCATCGGTCTTTTGAATGCGATAGGTAATAGGTATTGAGTTGGCTTTTTCAGCATTAGCAAACTTTAAATCGGCAGCGCACTGGTACACATCAAGCTTACTTTGGTGCTCTACGGTTCTGACATTCTCCACCGAGATTGTCACACCATCAAGTTTGTAATACGTTTTGGCCGCTTCCTTGGTGGCAATATTAACCACCAGATTTTTAGCCTCATCACTGTTACACTTTGGTGTGCCTGAATCACAGCCAGACAGGCTAATCAAGGCAATGCATGAGAAGAGTAGTCTCAGTTTCATTGGAACGCTCACAGGAAGAATGATGCCACGCCTAATAGAGAAAGTAGGCAGTCAAGACCGATAACCAGCAGCGCCAACACTTTCCACAGTTTATTAGCTGTTGTTCTCATAATGCAAAAGAACATCAGGCCACTCCAAACCAGCATACCAGCATCTATCCTGAGTATTGTCCCTGCTGATTCAGAAACGAACTCCATCACTGACAATAACACGGCAGGAATAAACCACCATAGCCAAAACGTCTTTGTCAGGCCATAGTCGCCGCTGAGTAGTTTTTGTCTGACCGTATTAAGATCATTACGGCCCGCCTCTTCATTCTTTTTCTGGTTTTCTTTAAGCTTATCGATGAAAGACATTATCTATCCTTATTCAATGAAATGTTATCTTGCCTGATTTTCTCAACCAGATTAGCCGCCCGGTTATACCCAATTCTGAAATGATGTTGAACGGCAGTGACATTATTTTTTAGCTCACCACTGACGAGCATATTAAGCGCTTGATCATAAAGTGGATCTAATAGTGAGTCTTTATTTAATTCAGTTGGCATGACCCCTCGTATAAAATGCTGGTTTGCATAAGTAATTAATTACACATTGCCATTTGAAAAATGAGTTTACTTATAGACGCCAAACAATGAGTTCCCGGCATTCATGCCACAATAGCTATTGCATTCCTCTGTAGCCTGGACATTAACGCGATTCTGGCCCCATGTCAGGGTAATCAAACATTGGGCGTTGTCTCGCCATTGCAGGGTTGTGTGTTGCGGCGTATCAGCAATAGCAGTGGCAATCCCTTCCACTTCACAAACGTGCATATCCACATTGGTGTTGATCGAGAACCTTGCTTGTTGGTTATTACCCGGTACAGCCGATAATCTGATTTCTCCATCGGGTTTCTGGTAGATAAAGGTTTTTCCTTCCATTTTGGCGGCTACCGCTATATTGCAAAACAAGCTGCCAGCCAAGACCACGATTATCATGCTTTTCATTGTTAACTCCTTGTCAGTTGATACGGATATTTTTAACGAATCTCCTCAGTGTCAGCGGCTTGCGTTTCTCCACATAAAAGTAAGCCACGTTGAAAGCTGATTTCTTATGGTTGCCTTTCCCCAGTGAGGGCCAATCACGGAAAGCTTCTATCTGAGCTTCTGTATAGGGTGTGGTTGAGAAGTCGAACAAGACCAGCAACGCCTTGCCGGGATATTTCATCAGCTTCTTCATTTCCGTGCTGTTGACGGTCGCGGAGACGGTGGATTTCGCTGCTGTGGGCTTGCGTACCGCAAACTCAACCGCCACATCATCAATCACAAAATCAATGTAGCCATTCCCTGTTATCGTCCCCGGTAGCTTCCCTTGTACCTCGGGTGATACTGCATCGGCAAAGTACCCTAATAGGTAGCAACGCACCAAAGGAAGTAGTTCTCTTTCGCTGCATTCATTCAACCGTAGTGTTTTGACAAACTCCTGCCGGTACAGCGAATGGAAGAAGTACTCAAAGCTTTCCGTTACCGATGTGATGGTGGTCGCCATTGTTATCCCTTTTTGGCATGAATCGAGGGTGCCTTGTTGAGATAACGACTCGGCCACAACTGTTCAGGTGTCATGCCCAATACCCCGGC
>NZ_JBKJYW010000548.1:0-5714 GCF_046715635.1 Serratia sp. (in: enterobacteria) | reverse complement strand
GGGCCTGGGGTCACCCAGAGGTGTATATCCTGGTTCTTCCGGTATTCGGGGTGTTCTCAGAAGTTACCGCGACCTTCTCGAAGAAGCGCCTGTTCGGCTATACCTCATTGGTATGGGCAACCATTGCGATCACCGTTCTGTCGTTTATCGTATGGCTGCACCACTTCTTCACCATGGGGTCAGGCGCGAACGTCAACGCCTTCTTCGGTATCGCCACGATGATCATTTCCATTCCGACCGGGGTGAAGATTTTCAACTGGCTGTTCACCATGTATCAGGGCCGCATCCAGTTAAACTCCGCAATGCTGTGGACCGTTGGCTTCATTATCACCTTCTCCATCGGTGGTATGACTGGCGTGCTGCTGGCGGTGCCAGGTGCCAACTTCGTGCTACACAACAGCCTGTTCCTGATTGCCCACTTCCATAACGTGATTATCGGTGGTGTAGTATTCGGTTGCTTTGCAGGCCTGACTTACTGGTTCCCTAAAGCCTTCGGCTTCCGTCTGAATGAAACCTGGGGTATTCGTGCCTTCTGGTTCTGGATCATCGGTTTCTTCGTCGCCTTTATGCCGTTGTATGTTTTGGGCTTTATGGGGATGACCCGTCGTATCAGCCAGAATATCGACCCTGAGTTCCACCCGCTGCTACTGGTTGCAGCTGGCGGTGCAGCGCTGATTGCCTGCGGTATCCTGTGCCAACTGATTCAGATCTACGTCAGTATCCGCGATCGCGAGCAGAACCGCGATCTGACCGGTGACCCGTGGGGTGCACGTACGCTGGAGTGGTCAACGTCTTCTCCACCACCATTCTATAACTTTGCCGTAGTGCCAGAAATTCACGATCGTGATGCGTTCTGGGACATGAAAGAAAAAGGCGAAGCCTATAAGAAACCCGCGAAGTACGAGCCGATTCATATGCCGAAGAATACCGGCGCCGGTGTGATTATTGCTGGCTTTAGCCTGGTATTTGGTTTCGCGATGATCTGGGATATCTGGTGGATGGCGATTGCTGGCTTCGCCGGCATGATCGTGACCTGGATCGTCAAGAGCTTCGATGAAGATGTTGATTACTATGTGCAGGTTGATGAGATCGAGCGCATTGAAAACCAACACTATGAACAAATCAGCAAAGCAGGCGTGAAACATGTCAACTGATACTCTGACCAACCATAGCGCGGCCCATGCTGAGCATGGGCACCACGACGCAGGGGAAACCAAGGTCTTCGGATTCTGGATCTACCTGATGACCGACTGTATTTTGTTTGCGAGCTTGTTCGCAACCTATGCAGTACTGGTGAACGGGACCGCGGGCGGTCCCACTGGGAAAGATATCTTCGACCTGAATTTTGTCTTGGTTGAAACTTTCCTGCTGCTGTTCAGCTCCATCACCTACGGTATGGCGATGATCGGCATGAACAAGGGTAAGGTAAGCAGCGTTAACACCTGGCTGTTCCTGACCTTCCTGTTTGGCGTCGGCTTCGTGGCGATGGAGATCTATGAATTCCATCACCTGATCGCCGAGGGTTACGGCCCAGACCGCAGTGCGTTCCTCTCCAGCTTCTTTGCGCTGGTGGGTACTCACGGTCTGCACGTCACCACCGGTCTGATCTGGATCGTCATCATGATGATTCAGGTAAGCAAGCGTGGCTTGAACCCAACCAATAAAACCCGTCTGATGTGTCTGAGCCTGTTCTGGCACTTCCTGGACGTGGTCTGGATCTGCGTATTTACCGTTGTCTACCTGCTGGGGGTAATGTAATGAGCCATTCATCCCATGATACCTCTCACGGCGGCGCAAGCCACGGTAGCGTGAAGTCATATCTGACCGGCTTTATCCTGTCGGTCATCCTGACGGTGATCCCATTTGCGATGGTGATGAGTGGCAGCGCCTCTCACTCCACTATCCTGGCGGTCGTGGTCGGCATGGCGGTTATCCAGGTGATCGTTCACCTGGTTTACTTCCTGCATATGAACACCTCATCGGAAGAGCGCTGGAACCTGGTGGCATTGCTGTTCACCGCTATGATCATCGGTATCGTTGTTGTGGGTTCACTCTGGATTATGTACAACCTCAACATCAACATGATGGTCGATTAAGAGCAGAGCTGGACGTGATGATTAAGCAATACCTGCAAGTAACTAAACCAGGAATTATTTTCGGTAATTTAATTTCTGTCGTCGGGGGGTTCCTGCTCGCTTCCAAAGGGAGCATCGACTATCCCCTGTTTCTCGCCACCCTGTTAGGGGTCTCGTTGGTGGTTGCCTCGGGCTGTGTATTTAACAACTACATTGACCGCGACATCGACAAGAAAATGGAGAGAACGAAGAACCGGGTGCTGGTAAGAGGCCTGATCGCGCCGAGTGTGAGCCTGGTTTACGCTACCTTGCTGGGTATTGCTGGTTTTGCACTGCTGTATATCGCAGCCAACCCGCTGGCCATGTGGCTGGCGGTGATGGGCTTTGTGGTTTATGTCGGCATTTATAGCCTGTACATGAAACGCCACTCGGTATACGGCACGCTGATCGGCAGCCTGTCGGGAGCCGCGCCGCCGGTGATTGGCTACTGCGCGGTCACCAACGAGTTTGATGCTGGGGCGTTGATCCTGCTGGCCATCTTCAGCCTGTGGCAGATGCCGCATTCCTACGCGATTGCCATCTTCCGCTTTAAAGATTACCAGGCAGCCAATATCCCGGTACTGCCGGTGGTGAAAGGCATCTCCGTTGCCAAAAACCACATCACGCTCTACATCCTGGCGTTTATGATCGCCACGCTGATGCTGACCCTGGGCGGTTATGCCGGCTACAAATACCTGATCGTCGCAGCGGCGGTGAGCGTATGGTGGCTGGGCATGGCGTTACGCGGTTACAAAGCGGAAAATGACAGCGTCTGGGCGCGCAAACTGTTTGTGTTCTCAATCGTGGCCATTACTTCACTTAGCGTAATGATGTCGATCGATTTCAGTGCCAGTGCTACACCGGAAACCCTGTTAACCTACGCTTGGTAAACAGCGGATGTCTGCGAATGGGCCGCTTAGCGGCCCATTTTATTTATTTCAGAGAAAAACACGCCAACTGTAATATCTGTTAAATAACATTCGATTTACCCCCCCTGCCCTACGCACTAGAATGACGCAACTTTGCCGAGGCTATTCCAACGGGCTAAGTCTCCCCCTACTTAGTTCGTTGGAATAGGTTCGATACCCTATGAATTTCAAGTTGGCCGCTCTTGCGCATCCCTGCGCTCGCGGCATTTGTACATCCCTGTACAGCACAGCTAATGCAAGTCAGCTTGAAAGACGACGGGTTAACTGAGGTTTACATGAACGACAATATAATGACACCCCAAGAACGCCGTGCAACCTGGGGTTTGGGTACCGTTTTCTCACTGCGCATGCTCGGCATGTTTATGGTGTTGCCGGTACTGACCACCTATGGGATGGCGCTGCACGGTGCCAGTGAGGCGCTGATCGGCCTGGCTATCGGTATTTATGGCCTGGCGCAGGCGGTATTCCAGATCCCCTTCGGCCTGATTTCCGACCGCGTTGGCCGTAAGCCTCTGATCGTCGGCGGGCTGCTGATCTTCGCCCTTGGCAGCGTGATCGCGGCCTTAAGCGACTCCATCTGGGGCATCATTCTTGGCCGTGCATTGCAGGGTTCCGGGGCGATTGCTGCTGCGGTAATGGCGCTACTGTCAGATTTAACCCGCGAACAGAACCGAACCAAGGCGATGGCGTTTATCGGCGTCAGCTTCGGCATCACCTTTGCTATCGCCATGGTGGTGGGCCCGATAGTGACTCATGCCTTCGGTTTGCATGCGCTGTTCTGGATGATTGCCGTGCTGTCACTAGCCGGTATCGCTATTACCTTGCTGGTCGTCCCTTCCGCCGACGAACACGTGCTGAACCGGGAATCGAGCATCGTACGGGGCAGTTTCAGCAAGGTGCTGAACAATTCGCGGCTGTTGAAACTCAACTTTGGCATCCTGTGCCTGCATATCTTGCTGATGTCCAGCTTCGTTGCCTTACCGTTGGCAATGGAAAAAGCCGGGCTGGCCGCTGCGGACCATTGGAAAGTCTATCTGGTCACCATGTTGGTTTCCTTCATTGCCGTAGTGCCGTTTATCATCTATGCGGAAAAATACCGCCGTATGAAGCAGGTCTTTATGGGCTGCGTAGCGGTGCTGTTTTGCGCCGAGGTAGTGCTATGGTTTTCTGGCCAGCACCTATGGGGCATCATTGCCGGGGTGCAGCTGTTCTTTATGGCGTTTAACGTCATGGAGGCCATTCTGCCTTCGCTGATCAGCAAAGAGTCCCCGGCAGGTTATAAAGGCACAGCGATGGGCGTTTACTCCACCAGCCAGTTTATTGGTGTGGCCATCGGCGGCAGCGTGGGCGGTTGGTTATATGGTTTTCAGGGAGCAGGGTTGGTCTTTATCGCCGGAGCGGTACTTGCCGCGGTCTGGTTTGTGGTCAGTAGCACCATGAAAGAGCCGCCTTACGTCAGCAGCCTGCGTATTACGCTGTCGGAACTGGCGGTAAAGGATTCGGCGTTGCAAAGCCGTCTGCTGGCTCAGCCGGGCGTAGCGGAAGCGGTCGTGGTTCCCGAGGAGCGCAGCGCTTACGTGAAGGTAGATACCAAACAGACCAATCGCGGTCAGTTGGAAGCCCTGATCGCAGCGCTTTAAGGATGCCCATCTACTTTGGCTTGATCGTCTGTTGTTCCCCCTCACCCCAGCCCTCTCCCCAAAAAGGAGAGGGAGTTGTCCGGAGCGCTTGATTAGCCCGTACTGCTTCGGGAAGTGGGGAGCAAAAAGAAAGACAGGGTATTACGCAGAAAATTCAGCGGACTCGATCGATCCCCTCTCCTTTTGGGAGAGGGTTAGGGTGAGGGGCTATCTCCCCAGACCGGCATAACTTAATCGCGGAAGTTTTTAAACTGGAACGGTTGTCCCAGATCGGCACCACGGATCAGCGCCATCACGCTTTGCAGATCGTCGCGTGCCTTACCGGTAACGCGGATTTCATCACCCTGGATCTGCGCCTGTACCTTCAACTTGCTGTCTTTGATCAGCTTGACGATCTTCTTCGCCATTGAGCTTTCAATCCCCTGCTTGAGCTTGGCATCCACGCTGTAGGTTTTGCCACTGTGGGTCAGCTCTTCCGGGATCTCCAGCGCGCCGCCTTCAATGCTGCGTTTCATCAGTTTTTCGCGCAGGATATCCAGCAGTTGCTGCACCTGGAAGTCAGACTCGCTGGCGACCTTAATGCTTTCGTCTTTCTCGTTCAGCTCAAAGCTGGCTGGTACGTTACGGAAATCCCAACGGGTGCTGAGATCGCGGGTAGCGTTATCAACGGCGTTGCGAACTTCCTGCATATCAATTTCGGAAACGATGTCGAAAGATGGCATACTTCTCTTCCTCCTGAATGGGTGCTCTATGATTTCGTTGCCGTGCATAATACCCGCTTTGCGGTTGCAGGCAAAATTCAGATATGCGCTTGAACAAGACGCTCAACAACAGAAAAGCCTATAATCAAAAGGATGCATCAGTGGTCTTTCCGAAAACCAGGGAGATGAAATGAAAATAACCATTCTTGGTTGCGGCGCGCTCGGACAACTGTGGCTGGCCAAACTCTATCAGCAGGGCCACGATGTACAGGGATGGTTACGGGTGCCCCAACCATTTTGTGCGGTCAACGTCATTGAACCCGACGGCAC
>NZ_JBKJYW010000547.1:0-25844 GCF_046715635.1 Serratia sp. (in: enterobacteria) | reverse complement strand
CTGACCGCTATCGACGGCAAAACCGGCGAAGTGAAAGGCCGCCTGGTACTGGATGCTCGTAAGCGCTCTGATACCGTGAAACCATTGGCCCCACGCGAGCTGGTGGCAGATGCGACAACGGACACCGTCTATATCACCGGCCTGGGCGAGTCCAGCGTGGTTTGGGTAGTGGATGGCAAGGATCTGACCCTGCGCACCACCATCACCGAAACCGGTAAATACGGCACCGGTCTGGCGCTGGATGCCGCGGCAAGCCGCCTGTACGTCACCAATGCCGAAGGCGAACTGGTGACTATCGATACCAAAACCAACAAGGTGCTGTCACGTAAGAAGCTGGATGAGTCGAAGGAGCACTTCTTCCTGAATATCAGCCTGGATCCGGCAAACCATCGTGCGTTTATTACCGACTCCAAACAGCCGCAGGTGCTGGTTGTTGATACCAACAACGGTAATATTCTGCAGAAGATCGACGTACCGGAATCCCTGGCCGTGTTGTTTAACCCGGCGCGCAATGAAGTGTACGTTACTCATCGCAAAGAAGGCACCGTGAGCGTAATCGATGCCAAGAGCTACAAGCTGTTGGAAACCATCAAGACGCCAACGCATCCGAACAGCCTGGCACTGTCACCCGAGGGTAAGACGCTGTACGTGAGCGTGAAACAGGCTTCAAGCCGTGAAAAAGAAGCGACCGATGCGGATGATGTGATCCGTATTGCGTTGAAATAAAACCGCAAGGGGTGCATGGCATCGCACCCCTTGATTGCATGAAATTTAATCCATAAATCAGGCAGCAGAGAGGAGCAATGAGAATGTGACTGGCGGAAAAATCAACCCGACCCGGTAAAAATAACCACCAACGACCAAGGATAGCCATCAAGACTACCAACCTAGGCTTCCCGATATGGCACCACAGATTGACCATCCCTCATCAATAATAGGTAAAGCCTAGCTCCCCTACAGCAAAGTTATATACTTACCCACGCCTCCTCCTCATGACATGGCAATATATTTTCGACCCAGCAACCAGTGAAAAATATTGTAATGGCCACTATTAATATCCCATTATTTTATAAAATTTAAAAATACGGCAAACATCTCTTCCACTGATACGAGCGAAATTAAAATACCACGATAAATTACAATAAGATACGTAAAGTAAATGCTTTTTTTTACAGATCTTTCCCATGCAAAATATCTATATATTTCAATGAATTAAACAACATGCGAACGATTGATATCGATGGATCTTTTCGCTATTCTTTCCACGTCACAGAAACGTGACCATTAAGGAATCAGTCTCTATTATCTTAAGGAAGCAAATTTTGAAAATGAAAAATATTAGTGCTATCACTTTTGCACTCAGCGCATTTCTTTTAGCCTCTAACAGCTTTGCTGGTGGAATAAATACCAAAGAAAAAGATCTGCGTGCCCGTGTAATCCATTGCACCAGCGACATTCAAAACCCTAATAGCAAAACATCCATTAACGGAAAAACACCGTTTGATGTTTCGTATGGCTTCTTAGGGGGAGTCTATAAATACTGTAGTTCAGCGGCTAACAATACAAGAAAAATGATTACCCCTGGGTTTAATCAACAGGAGCGCTGGGAAGAACAGTACTGGGAAGCATTTAATAAATATATGGCAATGACTTCCCAAGAAATGCATAAACCTGCGGGAATGGCGGTATGGAATAAAATGAGAGACTTACTTTCCCCTAATAAACTTGATGGCCGCCACGCACAATCTAAACTCATTGTCTATCGCCAAATGATGAATGAATTGGACAAACTGGACGCCCTATTACCTTCTATTGAAGGTCTGTAATTCCCCACCCCTATAGTACTCTTTATCAACAGTACTGGCACTATGATAACGCCAGTACTTTTTTGTGCGTAATGATGGGAAGTCATTGCGCAGGTTTTCCTGATTTTTATGAGAAAAATAATTGCTCTACTTTTTATAAGCTTTTCTATGTCAAAAACGACTTATGCCAAAGAGAACTTCTGGGTATCAGTGGGCGAACGCGATGTGGGAAATGTCGCCTTAGAACTAAATAATAAAGGTTTCCCCTGCTTCAATAAAGAGCAACTTCTGCAATGGGAGATTATTGCCCAACAGGATCTTGAGCAGGCAAATAGCACTGACTGTCTCACCGCAAAGGATCTTTATCCGTTAAATATCGCCGTTAGTGTGATTGACCACATAAACATCCTGATATTCTCATATATGGAATCCACTGAGGTGTCTGTAGATCCCCGCCTGGCGATTGACAAACGAGATACGGGTATACCGGCTTTACTTTTAAATTACGATATAAACTACAAAAAGTATGCCGGCCTTCGTTATGCCAGAAAAAAAACCAAAAACAACTTGGTGGCGGAGGTTCACTCTGGAATAAACTACCGGCAATGGCGGTTAAGAGCAAAACAGTTCTATAACAATGAAGACCAGCAACAGCCTACGATAAAGCTCAGAGAAATACATGCTGAAAAAGACATACCTGAATTGAATTCGCGGTTACATATTGGCGATGGATACAGTTCGCCTTTTTATCTTTCCGGTTTTCCCTACCGGGGAGTACGATTATCATCAGACGATGGCATGTTTCCACTCGCTCATGGGCCTATACTCCCTTGGGTTTATGGCGTGGCAAATAGTGATGCTGAGGTAGAAATCCTGCAAAATGGTAGCACGGTTCATCGTACTATGGTCACGCCCGGTGAATTTTTCCTGAGGAATATAAAACTGTTTGATAAATCAGGTGCGATTACCATGATCGTAAAAGAAAGTGACGGTAGCACCACCTATTATGATGTTCCCTGGAGCCAGTTAGACAGTATCTTTGATAAAAGTGCCTGGCGTTACGATCTGTCTCTCGGCCACTTTATGGATTACGATGCTGTAGACATGATGACCAAGCCTTTATTTCTTCAGGGAGGAGGCGGATACGGCATATCGAAAAACAGCTCATTACATGGTGGGATATTGCTCTCCCAGGGGTATTTCAACAGTTCAGTCGGCATTGGGAAAAGACTCAACCAATACGGTGACATTGTGGTCAACTACCAGAGTAGCCAAGTAAAATCACCAGAAAACAAAAATATAAAAGGAGACAAAATCCGATTACAGTATGCGGCCAACATTAACCAAATTAACACCAGCATCATGCTAAACGGTGACTATTACCCAACCCCCAACTTCAATGACTTTAACAGTTTTTCCTATGGTAAAGATTCATATTATTTTTGTTGCGAATATTATGCCAAGAAGTATGGATTCAATTTTTCCATTAACTCATCTTTAAATTCTTCGCAAAATTTACGCGTTAACATAAACCAAGAAAAATATAAAAAAGATCAGGGTATGAGAACCTTATACTCAATGCAATTCATGCAAACCTCACCCACCATTTCCTTTGATGTGGACTTATCTTATTACCAATATAAAACGCAAAAAAATGAAACACAATTTGGCATTACGTTCCGAATACCACTTAAAAAAATCGGCATTGACAACACCAGCTTGAACATGGGTTATTCTTATGACCACTATAACTTATACCAGAGTGATGTAGGTTTCAGCGGCAGGCAATTCGACAACAATTTGAACTATCGAGTATCAGCTAAACATGGGAAAAATACCGGCATGAATTATAGCGGGAATGCCAATTATCGCTATGATTCCGGAGAGTCCGCAGTACGCTACCAGTCAGGAAAAGATTATAGCCTTTACTCCGTTCAAACAGCTGGCTCGATAATCGCACATCGCAACGGCATCACTTTGGGTCAGACATTGGGAGGCACTAATGCATTGGTATATAGCCGCAAGCATCCAAACACCGCTATTCCAGAACAGGTTAATGTGATCACCGACCGAAATGGTTACGCGATTATTACCGATCTGAAACCCTATCGGGTCAACACCCTACGAGACGATTTTTCTCAGGAAGTCATTTTCTTTGACGAACCGGATAATAGCGTCAGCAAAGTCCCCACCTTAGGGGCACTGTCATACTATGAACTGGTCAATTAACCACGATATCGCCATAAGATAGCGGCTATGGTTTTTTGCCTTATCAACGCCAGGTGGTGCTTCTCACCGTGCCACACCGGCGTGGTGGTCGGGTTAGGGGCGCTGCATGCAGCGCCCATTCCTATTATCAATGAAGGTAGGCAATAACCGACGTGCCTGGCATAGTAACTTCCTCAACTAACGCGATTAAGTAATGCCACGACGAGGCCCTGATGGCTGCCGTAAATCTCTGGACACGGGAACAGCTGCTGGTAGCTTTTACGCTATACAGCCAAATCCCTTTTGGTAAATTGCACGCCAACAACCCCGATATTATCCATTATGCTGGGTTAATTGGCCGTACACCTTCCGCATTGGCAATGAAGCTGGTGAACATCGCCAGTCTGGATCCGTTTATCGTTAACTCTGGCCGTCGTGGACTGACAGGGGCATCCAAAGCCGATCAGGCACTGTGGCAGGAAATGAACCTCGACAGTAAAACCTTTGAACGGCAGTGCCAATTGGCGATGACACAGTTGGAACCACCAGTCACGGCATTGCATGACAGCGGCATGGAAGACTTTAGTGGCAGAGAAAGAACCACCATTATCAATGCACGTGTTGGCCAGCAGTTGTTCCGTAAACGGGTGCTGGATGCTTATGAAAATCGCTGTTGTCTGACCGAATTAGAAGAGCCGATGTTGCTGGTCGCCAGCCATATCCGCCCGTGGAAGCATTCCGTTGAACATCAGCTCAACCCTAGCAACGGCTTATGTCTGTCCAACCTGCACGATAAAGCGTTCGATCGCGGGCTAATCACCTTTAATGAACACCTTGAATTGGTGCTTTCACCGCGCCTTAAACAACTGAATAGTGCCATCAGCGAAGAGAACTTTGCCAAATATGAAGGCCGCAAGCTGAGGCCGTCAGTAGATTTCCCTGCGGATGCCAGCCAGTTGGCCTATCATCGGCAGAATATTTTTATCGGTAAAAACTGAAACGTTAAGCGGGCGCAGCATGCGGCGCCCCTACGGTCGAACCTGTGTGGTCCTTACTAGCCTTGGTATTACCGGGGAGCCTTCCTTCTCCCCGGTTGATTACACCATCACCGTGCGATAAAGCAATTCATCCAGCGATCTGTCGCTGCGGGCCGGGCTGTCGGGCAAAGCTTCCTGCCGGGCATCCGCCGTCAGTTCCTGCGCGATATACGCGTGGATCCTTTCTCTACGTGGGCCGTATTCCGCCTCGCCTGCGCGCCGTTTGGCTGCCAGTAATTCATGGATTTCCGCCAACAGCAGCGGATCCTCCACCGTGCCTGCCAGCAACTGGTCAAAACGCATCGGTGGTACGCCCTTGCCCGCTTCTATCCAGCGCACCGCCAGCAACGGACGCAGCACGTAGAAATATTTCTTCAGCCGTACCTGCTCACCCTGCAGATAACCACGGAAGTTTTTCCTGGCCATCGACAGATAGTGCCAACGCGCCCGCTGCGCAGAGAACCACTCTGGCACTACACCTCGTAACGCCGCGACGCTCTCAGGGGCTTCCTGATACACCACCGGTGAATCCAGCCACTCGATCAACGTCGGGTTGGCCCGCTTCAACAAGCCGAGCGCTTTACGCCACTCCCAACCGCAGACATCCAGCTCATGATCGATTGGCAGCTCTATCACATCCCTCTGCGCTTCTACCCGCAGATACCATTCTGGTGGGTGAACATACAAAAAGCGCACATCATAATCGCTGTCTGGCGAGGCAAACCCCCAACCACGGCTGCCAGATTCGCAGGCATAAAGCACACGCACGTTGTAACGCTTTTCCACCTCGCCCATCACCTGCCGGACTCTTTCCTGCATGGCGCTGTCCACGCCGTTTAATTGCTGTTCCATCATCTTTATCCTTTTACACATACCACCTGCCGCAGGGTATGAACGATTTCCACCAGTGAAGACTGTGCCGCCATCACCGCATCGATATCTTTATAAGCCATGGGGATCTCATCGATCACCTCGCTGTCCTTACGGCATTCCACATGTTCGGTGGCCCGGATCTGGTCGGCCACGGTGAAGCGTTTTTTCGCCGCCGTACGGCTCATGGTGCGGCCCGCGCCATGGCTGCAAGAGCAGAAGCTCTCCTCGTTACCCAATCCTCGCACAATGAAGCTTTTCGCCCCCATCGAACCGGGGATGATACCCATCTGCCCTTTCTGCGCAGACACGGCACCTTTACGCGTCACCAGCACCGGCTCACCAAAGTGCGTCTCACGTTGCACATAGTTATGGTGGCAGTTCACGGCCTCTTGCTGGGTGGTGAACGGTTTGGTCACGATACGCGACAGCGCCGCCAGCACGTGCTCCATCATCACTTCCCGGTTATGACGGGCAAAATCCTGCGCCCAACCCACGGCTTCCATATAATCGTCAAAATGCAGGCTGCCTTCCTCAAAATAGGCCAGATTGCGATCCGGCAGGTTAGCGATATGTTGCTGCATATCTTGCTGGGCCAACGCAATAAACAGTGAACCGATGGCATTACCTACCCCACGGGAACCGCTATGCAACATCACCCACACCTGCTGCGTTTCATCCAGGCAAACCTCGATAAAGTGGTTACCCGTTCCCAACGTTCCCAAATGCTGATAGTTATTGGTGTTACGCAACCGCGGGTATTTATCGATCAGGCGGTTAAAGCGCGGAGCCAGCTCGGCCCAGTGGCGATCGACCGTTTGCGGCGGAGTGGTCCAACTCCCTTTATCTCTTTTCGAACGGGTTGAGCTACGCCCATGCGGCACCGCCTGTTCGATAGCGCTACGCAACCCGGCCAGGCTATCCGGCAGATCGGCGGCCACCAGCGAAGTACGCACCGCAATCATGCCGCAACCAATATCCACGCCTACGGCTGCGGGGATAATCGCGCCACGGGTAGGAATAACGCTACCAATGGTGGAACCTTTCCCCAAATGCACATCCGGCATCACTGCCAGGTGTTTAAAAATAAACGGCATTTTGGCCGTATTGAGCAGTTGCTCACGCGCTTCTGGCTCAACGGGCACGCCCTGTGTCCACATCTTGATCGGTGCGCTGTTAACCAGTGCCATCAATTCATAGTTATTGTTTTTTGTGTAAGTCATTTTTTAGTCATCCTTTTTCTATTGACGCTGTAGATATAGCGAAAGGCGTGCCAATTTTTATAAAAACACCCATTAAAAATACAATATATTGATATTTAACCAGTAAATAATTATTCATCGACTACTGGCGATGATACTAACAAGCCGGTATTTTATCTTTCAGGATAGTTATTTATCGCAAAGGATAATATGAAACGCAGAGTGGTAATCGGGGTGCTGGGCACCAAGCTGGATAAACGTGGCAAACGGGAAAACCGCTGGAGCAAGTGGCGGCCAACGGTGGGGCTGTGCCAGCAACCCGACCTGCCGATCGATCGCCTGGAGCTGCTGCATCAGCCACGCGATAAAGGCATGGCACAGCAGGTGGCGGAAGATATCGTGGCGGTTTCGCCAGCCACTCAGGTGGTATTACAGGAAGTGGCACTTAAAGATCCCTGGGATTTAGAAGAGGTGTACAGCGCCTTTCTGGATTTCGCCAGCCGCTATCCGTTTGATACCGAGAATGAAGACTATCTGGTGCATATCACCACCGGCACCCACGTAGTACAAATCTGCTGGTTCCTGCTGACGGAAGCGCGCTACTTGCCTGCCCAACTGCTGCAAACCGCGCCCGGTGACAAAGCCGCTCGCCCATCCCCTCAAGGGATCTACTCGGTGATCGATCTGGATCTCAGCCGCTATACCGCCCTCACCAGCCGTTTTCTGCATGAGCAACAGCGTTCGGTGTCGTTCCTCAAAGCCGGTATTGAAACGCGTAACGCCACCTTTAATTCCCTGATCGACCAGATCGAACGAGTGGCCCTGCGTTCCAATGCCCCCATGTTACTCACCGGCCCCACGGGAGCCGGTAAATCCTTTTTGGCCGAGCGTATCTACCAACTCCGGCATTCGCGCCATCTGGTGAAAGGCCGTTTTGTGGCAGTGAACTGTGCCACCCTACGCGGCGATAACGCCATGTCGACCCTGTTCGGCCATGTGAAAGGGGCGTTCACCGGTGCGTTGCAGGCACGGGCTGGCCTGCTGCGTGAAGCCGATGGCGGCATGTTGTTCCTTGATGAGATCGCCGAGCTGGGGCTAGACGAACAGGCGATGCTGCTGAAAGCTATCGAGGAAAAGACCTTCTTCCCCTTTGGTTCTGATAAAGAAGCCAGCAGTGATTTCCAACTGATTGCCGGTACCCACCGCGATATGCGCGACTGGATAGTTCAAGGCCGTTTCCGTGAGGATTTATACGCCCGTATCAATATGTGGACCTTTCCACTGCCCGGCCTGGCTGAGCGCCGCGAGGATATCGAACCGAACATCGATTACGAATTACAACGCTTTGCCCGCAGCAACCAGACGCAGGTCCGGTTCGACAAAGACGCCAGGCAGCGTTACCTGGCTTTTGCCCATTCCCCGCAGGCAGCCTGGCGCG
Organism: Serratia sp. (in: enterobacteria); assembly: GCF_046715635.1. Classification (GTDB taxonomy): domain Bacteria; phylum Pseudomonadota; class Gammaproteobacteria; order Enterobacterales; family Enterobacteriaceae; genus Chania. The sequence continues at coordinate 17,284 of NZ_JBKJYW010000547.1, read as the reverse complement.
GTAACTTCCGCGAGCTGGGTTCTTCCATTGCCCGCATGGCTACACTGGCGGAACAGGGCCGCATCAACCAGCCGTTAGTCGATGAGGAAATCACCCGGCTGAAATCCCATTGGCAGGGGAATACCACCGTGCAATTACCTGTCGAGTTGGCCGAAATCGATCTGTTTGATCAAAGCCAGTTGGCGACGGTGCTTAAAGTGTGTCGAGCTTCCAGGTCGCTTTCCGAAGCAGGTAGACAGCTGTTTGCCGTCTCGCGCCAGCAGAAAAAGCAGCCCAACGATGCCGACCGGCTGCGTAAGTACTTGGCGCGCTTTGGTTTGAGTTGGGAAGAGGTACGAAAATAGAAGGTGAATGGGCACAGCATGATGTGCCCCCTACATTGAGAGACGGGTGTTATAGTAATAGTCGTACATCGCGAATAAATTGGAATCTACATGACCCAGCAGCATGTCGTTTTACTTGATGAACAAGGTCAACCCACCGGCGTGATGGAAAAATATGCAGCCCACCAACGACAAACGCCCCTGCATCTGGCTTTCTCCTCGTGGATCTTCAATCCGCAAGGCGAGTTGCTGATCACCCGCCGAGCGCTGAGCAAAAAAGCCTGGCCCGGCGTTTGGACCAACTCGGTGTGTGGCCATCCGCAGTGGCAGGAGAGTATCGAACACGCCATCGAGCAACGCTGTCTGTATGAAGTGGGCCTGAGCGTAGAGCAGATCACCGCCGTTGCCCCCGACTTTCGTTACTGCGAGACAGACGCCTCCGGCATTATGGAAAACGAAATCTGCCCGGTTTACGCAGCATTGACTACGGGTGCCGTCGCAGCCAGAGCTGATGAAGTCATGGACTTCCACTGGGTTGATTTACCCGCCTTGTTCGCTGCGGTAACGGCAACCCCCTGGGCCTTCAGCCCTTGGATGGGGCAGCAGTTGGCGAGTGCCAAAACGGAGCAAAACCTGATCGCCTTCGCCACTCGCACTTAATCTCCCATAATCAGCGCCTAAACCACTCACCCCGCCATTGCAACCGTTCACCAGCGTATAAAACCGCTGGCTGAAATTCAGATGTCTTTCCCTATCCAGCCTGGCAATGATGAGCTGTTCCTAAACCTGACCCTAACCAGGGGAAGACGCTACAGCTAAATGTCCGACATCTAAGAATCGGATTTATCACTCAATTTTTGCAGATAGGAAAAGGATACCTCATGAAACGCGAGGGAATTTTAAAACACCTCCCATGGATGCTGCTGGGGATACTCGGGGCTTCCTGCCTGGGTGTCATCGCATTGCGCCGTGGCGAAAGCATTAGTGCACTTTGGATCATCGTTGCTTCGGTTGCGGTCTACCTGGTGGCTTATCGTTACTACAGCCTCTACATCGCCACCAAGGTGATGCAACTGGACGCCACCCGTGCCACACCGGCGGTGGTGAACAATGACGGCCTGAACTACGTCCCCACCAATAAAAACGTGCTGTTCGGCCACCACTTTGCGGCCATTGCCGGTGCGGGTCCGTTGGTTGGCCCTGTTCTGGCGGCACAGGTCGGCTATCTGCCCGGTACGCTGTGGCTGTTAGGCGGCGTGGTGTTGGCAGGGGCGGTACAGGACTTTATGGTGCTGTTTATCTCCTCGCGCCGTAACGGCGCCTCGCTGGGCGAGATCATCAAAAAGGAAATGGGCCCAATTCCTGGCACCATCGCGCTGTTTGGCTGCTTCCTGATCATGATCATCATCCTCGCGGTGCTGGCGCTGATCGTAGTGAAAGCCTTGGCCGAAAGTCCGTGGGGTGTGTTCACCGTCTGTTCCACTGTGCCAATCGCGCTGTTTATGGGCGTGTATATGCGCTTCCTGCGCCCTGGCAAAGTGGGTGAAGTGTCAATCATCGGTATTGTGCTGTTGATCGCCTCCATCTGGTTCGGCGGCGTGATTGCCCACGACCCATACTGGGGCCCGGCGCTGACCTTTAAAGACACCACCATCACCTATACGCTGATTGGTTATGCCTTCGTTTCTGCCCTGCTGCCGGTCTGGCTGATCCTGGCTCCGCGTGACTATCTGGCCACCTTCCTGAAAATCGGCGTGATCGTCGGGCTGGCGATCGGTATCGTGATCCTCAACCCAGAGCTGAAAATGCCTGCGGTTACGCAGTTTGTTGACGGCACCGGCCCGGTCTGGAAAGGCACCCTGTTCCCGTTCCTGTTTATTACCATTGCCTGTGGTGCCGTTTCTGGCTTCCACGCGCTGATCGCTTCAGGTACCACACCGAAACTGCTGGCCAACGAAATGGACTCCCGCTTTATCGGTTACGGCGCCATGCTGATGGAATCCTTCGTTGCCATTATGGCGCTGGTCGCGGCTTCTATCATCGAGCCTGGCCTGTACTTCGCCATGAACACCCCACCGGCGGCACTGGGTATCACCATGCCAGACCTGCACCGTCTGGGCACCGAAGATGCGCCGATGATCATGGCCTCTCTGCGTGATGTCTCCGCGCATGCTGCCGCAACCGTCAGTTCCTGGGGCTTTGTAATTACCCCAGAGCAGATCCTGCAAACGGCCAAAGACATCGGCGAACCTTCGGTACTGAACCGTGCCGGTGGCGCACCAACTCTGGCCGTCGGTATCGCTCACGTGTTCCACCAGGTCATCCCTGGCGCGAACATGGGCTTCTGGTATCACTTCGGTATTCTGTTCGAAGCGCTGTTCATCCTGACCGCTCTGGATGCAGGTACCCGTTCCGGTCGCTTTATGCTGCAAGACTTGTTGGGTAACTTCGTGCCGTTCCTGAAGAAAACCGATTCGCTGGTGGCCGGTATGGCCGGTACTGCGGGCTGCGTTGGCTTGTGGGGTTACCTGCTGTATCAAGGCGTGGTCGATCCGTTGGGCGGCGTCAAGAGCCTGTGGCCGCTGTTCGGCATCTCCAACCAGATGTTGGCTGCCGTAGCGCTGGTCCTGAGCACCGTAGTATTGATCAAGATGAAGCGCACCAAGTACATCTGGGTGACCGTGATCCCGGCCGTTTGGCTGCTGATCTGTACCACCTACGCGATTTGCCTGAAGCTGTTCAGCGACAATCCGCAGTTGGAAGGCTTCTTCTACCAGGCCAGCCTGTACAGAAACAAAATCGCCGAGGGCAGCGCTGAACTGACCGCACAGCAGGTTGCCAACATGAACCATATCGTGGTGAACAACTACACCAACGCCGGTTTGAGCATCCTGTTCCTGCTGGTGGTGTATAGCATCATCTTCTTCGGTATTAAAACCGCCATGGCGGCGCACAAAAACCCGAAACGCACCGATCAGGAAACGCCATACGTGCCGGTTCCTGAGGGTGGCGTCAAAGTTTCGTCGCACCACTGATGGTGATTTGATCGATACCCTGCATAATGATAGTAAGGGCACCCTGATACGGTGCCCGTTGTACCATTGTAGGGGCGCTGCACGCTGCGCCCGTTATGTAGGGTATTTTTCTTTGGAGCAAACCCATGTTCGGTAACCTCGGCCAGGCGGGTAAATATCTCGGGCAGGCTGCACGCATGTTAGTGGGCGTGCCTGACTACGATACCTACGTCCAGCATATGAAAGACAACCATCCGGACAAGCCGGTGATGACCTATAAAGAATTTTTCCGCGAACGCCAGGATGCCCGCTACGGTGGCGATGGCAAAGGCGGTATGCGCTGTTGCTAGTTAAGTGAGTAAAAGGACCAGGCATGAAACCCATTGCAGTCACCATCCTGACGGGCTTTTTGGGCGCGGGCAAAACCACCCTGCTGCGCCACATTCTGAATGAAAACCACGGTTACAAGATTGCCGTCATCGAGAACGAATTCGGTGAGGTGCCGATTGATAACGCGCTGATTGGCGACCGCGCCAGCCGTATCACCACCCTCAGCAACGGGTGTATCTGTTGCAGCAAATCCAACGAACTGGCAGACGCACTGCTGGATCTGCTGGACGGCGTCGATCAGGGGCAACTGGAGTTTGACCGGCTGATTATTGAATGCACCGGCATGGCCGATCCCGGCCCGATTACCCAGACCTTCTTCTCGCACGAAGTCATCGGCCAACGTTTCCTGCTGGACGGGATTATCACGCTGGTGGATGCGGTGCATGCCGATCAGCAGTTAAACCAGTTCACTATCTCGCAGGCCCAGGTGGGTTATGCCGATCGCATCCTGCTGACCAAGACCGACGTGGCAACGGATAACGAAGCGCTGATCCAGCGTTTGCAGCTGATGAACGCCCGCGCGCCGGTATATAAAGTGACGCACGGCGATATCGATCTCAGCGTGCTGTTTGATATCGAAGGCTTTGTGCTTAACGATAAGCTCAACGTGGCAACACCGAAACCGCTGTTCCGCCGTATCCCACAGGCGCAGAACAACATCCAGTCGATCGTGGTGTATCACGACCAGCCGCTGGAACTGATGCAGATTTCCGAGGTGATGGAAGGCTTATTGCTGAAGTTCGCCGATAACCTGCTGCGCTACAAAGGGATTTTGTCGATCAAAGACGAACCGCGCCGCTTGTTGTTCCAGGGCGTACAGCGTCTGTATAACGCCGACTGGGACCGTGAATGGTTACCGGAAGAAGAGCGCAAAAGCACGATGGTGTTTATCGGCATCGATTTGCCGGAAGATGAGATCCGCGCGGGGTTTGCTGCGCTGGGTTGAACGTTGGGGGGATGATGTTCCCCTTCAACTTTCCCGGTAAGTTATTGAGTGCTGTCGCCTGAAAAGAGGTCGCCGGTTTCCGTGCTGACCTCGTAGGTTGATACTGCCCCTGTGCGTCTATAAGCCGATAATGCTCCCAGCCCCCTATTTTTTACACTTACTTAAATGAGGCAGCATTATATTATTGCCGTAAAGGAAGCAATTCTAACGATCGTAAGATATCTTACGGCAGCAACTCACCATGCTGAAACGATGACCTCATTCAATTTCAGCATTATTCCGCCCGGCATGAATATAAAGATAAATTTATATTTAAACAGGTATTCCCATCGCCAAATAAAATTAACTTATCATTGCAGGCCCGCCCTCAATGGTTGAAAGCCTCGCAGGAACTTTCCGCGGGACTTAAATAATGTGCGCAAATCCTGATATTTGTAAAATTCAATCCTTTATTACTTATTAAATTGATGAATGTCAATTTTAACCCGAGATTGCTCACTTATTGTCTACCTATTATTTAGTATGTAAATACTAGGGAAAACAGGGTGAAAAAAATAAATAAAACCATCGCAATGATGATGGTGTTTGGCGCCATAGTGGGGGCCGTGCTCGTGTTCGCGGCGCAATGGTCGTTGCAGAAAACATCCAGTACTGAGTTCTGTCTGTCCTGCCACACCATGCAGGCCCCTTACGAAGAGTATACTGGCTCTGTTCACTTCCAAAACCAGAAAGGCATTCGTGCCGAATGTGCTGATTGCCACATTCCCCCCAGTGGCATGGACTACCTGCTGACCAAGCTCGTCGCCTCTAAAGATATCTACCATCAGTTTATCAGCAAAAAAATAGACACTCCGGAGAAATACGAGGATCACCGTCTGGCTATGGCGCAAACCGTGTGGGATCAGTTGAAAGCCAACGACTCCGCAACCTGCCGCAGTTGCCATAGCATCGATGCCATGATGCTGGACGCACAAAGTGCCGAAGCCAAAAAAATGCATGAGATGGGCATTAAAGAGCAGCAGACCTGTATCGATTGCCACAAAGGGATAGCGCACTTCCCGCCGGAAATCAAAATGGATGATAGCGCGTTGGCGGCTCTGGAAGCACAGGCAGCAGCCGTGCCTGCATCAACCCGCGAGCTTTACGTGGTGCGCAATGCCAGTCTGGGCGACCTGGGCACGCTTTATCCCGCCACTCAGATGCAGATAATCAGCAGCAATGGGGACACGCGCCAAGTCGAGATTCGGGGCAGTCAGATGCAGGGAACAGAACAGATTATCTACTATGCGGCAGGCCAGCGCATGGTACTCGCGTCACTCAGTGAGAAAGGTGTGCAAGCCGTCAAGGCAATCACCGAGTGGCAGCAGGACGACTACGGCAATCTATGGCGTGATGTCACTCTGCAAGGGGAGTGGCGCGCACCGGCTCTCGCCGCTCGTGAGCCGCTCTGGGAATACGCCCGTAAGCTCGACAACGTTTACTGTGCTGGCTGCCATGCCCCAATCCCGGCTCACCACTTTACTCTCAATGCCTGGCCTTCAGTGGCAAAAGGCATGGGAGCACGTACCAATATCGATGATAGCGAACTGGATATTCTGACCCGTTACTTCCAATACAACGCAAAAGACATAAAAAAATGAATGCCATTTGACCAGGAGGAATCATGAATTTTTCAAGACGTAACTTTATCAAAACGGCTGGGGTGACAACCGGAACCCTGGCCCTTTCATCATCACTTCCCCTACCTGCCTGGGCGGACGGCCCAAAAGGAGAAGGTATACTGACCGCCTCTCGTTGGGGAGCGCTGTACGTTGAAGTGAAAGACGGGAAAGTCGTCGCCTCGAAAGGCGCGCTCCCCAAAACCGTGCCTAACTCGCTGCAACAAACCGCCCCGGATCAAGTCCACACCAAAGCCCGTATCAAATATCCCATGGTGCGCAAAAGCTACCTGGAAAACCCAGGGAAAGCCGACAACAAGCGCGGCAGCGATCCGTTTGTGCGCGTGAGTTGGGAACAGGCATTGAAACTGATCCACGAGCAGCACAGCCGCATCCGCAGCCAGTACGGTCCTTCATCCATTTTCGCGGGCTCTTACGGTTGGCGTTCAAGTGGCATTCTGCATAAGGCGCAAACGCTGCTCCAGCGCTACATGAGTATGGCGGGAGGCTACGCTGGCCATACCGGTGATTACTCTACGGCCGCAGCCCAGGTGATCATGCCGTATGTGGTCGGTTCTGTTGAAGTCTATGAGCAACAAACAACCTGGCCGATGGTATTGGAACACAGTCAAGTCGTGGTGCTCTGGGGGATGAACCCGATCAATACATTGAAAATCGCCTGGAGCAGTAGTGATGAACAAGGGCTGGAATATTTTCACTTATTGAAGAAGTCTGGAAAAAGCGTCATTGCAGTCGATCCGATGCGCTCGGAAACCATTGAGTTCTTCGGTGACAATGCCACTTGGATAGCCCCCAATATGGGCACTGACGTGGCAATGATGCTTGGTATTGCCCACACTCTGGTCAAAAAAGATCTGCACGATAAAACCTTTCTGGAGAAATACACCACCGGCTATCCTCAGTTCGAAGAATACCTGCTGGGCAAAAACGACAATAAGGAGAAAACGGCAGCCTGGGCCGCTGAAATCAGTGGCGTACCCGCAGAGCAAATCGAAAAACTGGCGGAAATCTTTGCTGGCAATAAAACCATGCTCATGGGGGGATGGGGTATCCAACGCCAGCAATACGGTGAACAGAGACACTGGATGCTGGTGACCCTGGCGGCCATGCTTGGGCAGATTGGTACTCAAGGCGGCGGTTTTGGTTTCTCCTATCACTATTCTAACGGCGGTAACCCAACGCGTGTCGGCGGCGTTCTGCCAGCAATTTCCGCGCAGGTGGCGGGGGGCTCCTCCGAAGGTAACGACTGGGCGGTATCTGATGCAGTGGTCAGTATTCCCGTTGCGCGTATTGTCGAAGCGTTGGAGAATCCGGGGGGGAAATACCCGCATAATGGTAAAGAACAAACCTTCCCGGATATCAAGATGATCTGGTGGGCTGGCGGTGCCAACTTCACACACCATCAGGATACCAACCGCCTCATCAAGGCCTGGCAAAAGCCAGAGTTGATCGTGATTTCTGAATGTTATTGGACGGCAGCGGCTAAACATGCGGATATCGTCCTGCCAATCACCACTTCATTCGAACGCAATGACCTGACCATGACCGGTGACTACAGTAACCAGCACCTGGTGCCGATGAAGCAGGTGATTGAACCGCAGTTTGAATCACGTAATGACTTTGATGTGTTCGCCGATCTGGCGGAAATGCTTAAGCCTGGCGGAAAAGCCGTTTACACCGAAGGTAAGGACGAGTTGGGATGGTTGAAACAGTTTTATGATGTTGCTCAAAAAGCAGCCCGAGCCCAGCGCGTGGCCATGCCGGCGTTCAACACTTTTTGGCAGCAGAACAAGCTGATTGAAATGCGCCAAAATGAGAAGAATGACAAGTATGTTCGCTATGCAGATTTCCGCAACGATCCGGTGATGAATCCTCTGGGTACACCTAGCGGCAAGATCGAGATCTACTCAAAAACCATCGAAGGATATCAGTATAAGGACTGCCCGCCACATGCATCGTGGCTCGAACCGGATGAGTGGAAAGGCTCCGCCAATAAAGATCAGCTGCAGTTACTGACGGCGCATCCGGCCCATCGCCTGCACAGCCAGCTCAACTATGCCGAGCTACGTAAACAATACGCCGTGGCCGATCGCGAGCCCGTCACCATTCATCCGGATGACGCTAAAGCCAGAGGTATCGCCGATGGTGACTTGGTGCGGGTATGGAACGATCGCGGGCAGGTGTTGGTCGGGGCGCTGGTCAGCGACGGGATCAAACCAGGCGTGATCTGTATCCATGAAGGGGCCTGGCCAGATTTGGAGAACGGCATCTGCAAGAACGGTGCGGCAAACGTGTTGACTGCCGATATACCGACATCCAGGTTGGCCAACGGTTGTGCGGGTAATTCCGCGTTGGTCTATGCCGAAAAATACCGGGGTGAAGTACCGAAACTGACCGCCTTTGACGAACCAGAGATCGTCTCAGCATAATCCCATAAAACCGTGACTTTCGTGGAGCCTCAGCAAGGGGCTCCACGTTGTGGTAATCCCCTTCCCTGGACCTCACGTTCCTGAGAGTCCACATGCTATTATTCTGAAGCAATAGACGGCACAAATCCTCCGTTCGGTGTAAAAAAGGAACTTAGCATGACCGCCAGATTTCAAATAACGACCTCGCCCCCCCCAACCTCAACCACCGCGAGTTATTCTCCCTTTTTGCGTCTTTTGTTGTGCCTGAGCCTGACTCTGGGGGCCAGCACCGCAGCGCACGCCGCCTCTTTCGACTGTGCCAAAGCCACCAGCAATGTCGAGCATAGCATCTGCAATAACCCAGATCTGAGCAGCCTTGACGGACAACTGAGCGAAAATTACCAGTCGGCGATGGCAAACCTGGCAGGAGATCAGGCCGACGCATTACGCACCGAGCAGCGTAGCTGGTTGAAGCAGCGGGATACCTGCAACGGTCAGGAAAGCTGCCTGAGCGATTTATTGAGCCAACGCGCCGCCCAGTTGCAGAACACCGCCAAGCAAGGCGCCTCGGCGCTAGATAACCTTATCGCCAGTATTCCGGCAGACCCAGCCGCTGCGGCGCAACAGTTACAACAGTATCGCGGCCCATTGCCCTCTGCGTGGCTGATCTACCTGCATCAGTTTGTACCTGCCAGCAAGGTCACTGATGCCGAGGTAGCAACCAGGCATCAAAGCGTGATCAAGGCGATGAACGACGACGCATTCTCCCAGTCAGTGTTACATTATATCGAGAACAATCCCAAGACCGGCCCTGATGTCTCTGTTTTAACGCTCTTACGCATGACCATTGAGCGAGCCGGATACGAAAACGCCGATGGCCGCCCCTATGTGCATTGCTTCATCTTCAAGCAGCAGGGCTCAGCGGCTTATGAAGCCTTTGGGGCATTATATGGATCATCGCGTGATTCACAGGCCCCCATTTGCTCACCTCAGGGCGACCTGTTTGAACGGCCAGCCTGGCAGCAACTTACTAAGTTAATAGAACCGATGATTGGCAAGGCCAGTGAAAACTCCGGTACCATCCGCTTTGCCAGCTATGCCGATTGGGCTATGTTCCGCCTGCACGCCACCGTCTCACCCGAGGATTTTCTCAAGCCAAGTCAGCGCACGCCAGCCACGGACGATCCTGCACAGCTAATCCGCAGCTGGTCTGATGATAAGGTTTGGCCGCAAGCACAACGCGAGCAGCTGCTTGTCGCCATTGAACCGGCACGTCTGGCGACCATGGGCTGGTTGCAAACCGAGAAGCATTTCTCGGCTAGCGATGCGGCCAAAGCCGCCGATGCGATAGTGAACACCTGGCTTCGTGACAGAATAGACTTTATTGGCGAAATGAGCGGGCCAGTAGACTGATCTTGTTTACTCCCTGCTCCGGCGTTAATCTCGCCGGAGCAAAGTTGCAATATATGCCGTTAACCCGGCCGAAAAGGATTTCAAATGAAAAAATTACTGCGTTCTACCCTGCTGGTTTCGACACTGCTGCCCTTCCTGAGCCACGCCGAACTTTCCAACGGTCAGTCTATGGTACTTTCTGCCGGTGTAGTCAGCCTCGGCAGTTCCATGTTGGTGAGCGGCTTGATTCTCTCCCCTATTTTATTGCCCGCAAACTTGATCATGCGCTCGGTAGAAAAGAATAAAAAAGCGAAGACGGCGACGCTGACCACCAAAACGCCAGATGGCAAAGAGGTCAAACTCCAAGTACCGGAAAAAGTGGCGGATGAGGCCAAAATACAGCCTGGCGATAAGCTGACATTGGAAAAAGCGCCCGAAGGAACCGGGGCTTTGTTGAAAAAAGACGGCAAGGTGATCTCCCATATGTTGTATCAGGGCGACGCCGGTCTTTCGCAGAACCAAATGCTGCCAACCACCAAATGAAGCGCTTGGCACTGCGTGGATTGGTGTTACTGGCGTTCAGCGCTGCCCTCCTTTCACCCGCACAGGCACAAAGCACCCATTGCAACGCGCAAACCCCGGCGGCGCAGGACGTCGCCAGCACCATGGCCAGCGCCCAAGCGTTAAAAGATCTGCTGAACCAGCGGGAGGATAGCGTGGTGGTGTTGGCGCGCCAAGGGCAGAAGATGGACCGTCATCATTTGAGTTATTCTCACGCCGCGTGGGCGGTGCGCCAACCCAATGGCCATTGGCAGATCTACCACAACCTCAACGAATGCGGCACAGCACACTCATCACTGTATGTCCAAGGGCTGTATGAGTTTTTATCCGACGGGTTGGTGAGAAAAGAGATTGCCCTACTTCGCCCAACGGTTGCGTTGCAGGAACGTTTGCTAAAGGTGCTGGCGAACACCCAGCGTCTCAATTTACTGCATAGCAGCCGTTATAACCTCGCCGCCTACCCGTTCAGCGGGGCGTATCAGAACTCCAACGGCTGGCTGCTGGAGGTCTTCGCCTTGGCAAATGAACCGAATGTCTGGTCACGTAACGATGCCCGTGGCTGGCTTAAGGCCCAGCATTATCAACCTTCTGAACTAGACGTCGGCTTTGCGCAAAGAACCGCTGCCAACCTGTTTACCAGCAATATTTCCACCTCGGATCAACCAGTATCACTGCTCGATCGCGGCAAAATTCAGCTCAACAGCGGGGATAGCGTGATCCGATTTATTGCCCGTTACAGCCAGCCGATAACCGATTGCAGCCATCAGGGCTGGGGTGAAACCGTTTGTATATTTTCCCCTCCCATAAAATGAGAGAGGGAACGGAATTAGAACGCATCCTGCTGCAAATAGCTCCAGGCATACTGCGCATACAGCTCCGCGCCGGTCGCCATCACGTCCTCATCGATATTGAAGCAACCGTGGTGGTGCGCCCAGTCGGTGCCTTTCTCCGCATTGCCGCAACCTAACAGGGCAAAGCAGCCAGGGATATTTTCAATAAAGAAGCTGAAATCCTCACCGCCGGTCGTCGGTTTTTCAGCAAACAGCACCTCGTCACCAAAGGCCGAACGCACCACCGATTGAGCCAGCAACGCGCTACGCTCCTCGTTGATTACCGGCAAGGTGCCGTAGGTGTATTCCACCTGCGCCGTCGCGCCGTAAATGGCCGCAGTATGCTCAGCGTAACGCTCAATCGCCGCCTTGATACGCTCACGTGCCTCAACGTTAAAGCAGCGCACCGTGCCGTCCAGCACCGCATTTTCGGCAATCACGTTAAACCGGGTGCCCACTTCCATTTTGCCAATGGTAACCACCGCCGATTCCAGCGGAGAGGTTTCACGGGAAACGATCGCCTGCACGTTCATCACGAAAGCCGAAGCAACGACCGCAGCATCCACACAGGCCTCTGGCATTGAACCGTGGCCGCCACGCCCTTTGAACTTCACCTTCAGCAAATCGGCAGAAGCAAAAGTGGAACCGACATTACAAGACACCTTGCCCGATGGGCTGGTGGTCCAGATATGCATACCAAACGCGTTATCCACACCCTCGATTGCGCCCTGTTTCACCATCTCACGTGCGCCCTGGGCAATCTCTTCGGCAGGTTGGAAAATCAACCGCACGTTGCCACGCAGGCTCTCCCGGTTTTCGTACAACGCTTTCGCCGCCGTCAACAGCATGGCGGTGTGGGCATCGTGCCCGCAGGCGTGCATTTTGCCGTCGGTTTGCGATTTATAACTTAATGAGTCGTTGAGTTCCTGCACCGGCAACGCATCCATATCGGCGCGTAAGGCCACGGTCTTGCCAGGCTGCCCACCCGTAATCTCGGCAATCACGCCCGTTGGCGTCGTCAGACGATAAGGGATACCAATCGCCTCCAGCGCTTGCGCCACCTTCTGGGTGGTACGCACCTCTTCCCAAGGCAGTTCCGGGTGAGCATGCAGATCGCGACGGAATGCAATCATCGCCTCCACGTGGGCTTTAATGGATTGCGCGATAGCTTGATTAGTCATAACTGCTTGCCTCTGTGATCTCTTTTACCGTGTTAAAAATAACGTCGATGCCTTTCTTAATTTGCTCATAGTCGGTCCACTCGTCGGGGTGATGGCTCAGGCCGTCCTTGCTGGGTACAAACACCAGCCCCACATCGGTGATCCCGGCAAAAATCATCGCATCATGCCCGGCTCCGCTGACCATGGTCCGGTGGCTCAGGCCCAGCGCTTCGCTGTGTTTTTGTAGCTGGCGGTGGATACCGCTGTGCAGGCGCGTCGGCTCTACCAGCAACGGTTGTTCAATCTGGCAGGCGATCCCCGCCCCGGCCTGCTGTTGGATACAGGCTTTGGTTTGCTCGACTACCTGCTGCAGCTTATCCAACCGCTTGGAGCGGATATCGACGGTGAAAATCACCTTGCTCGGTATCACGTTCGCCCCGTTAGGGAACACCTGAATTTTCCCCGTCGTGGCAACCGTTTCATCACCGGCCTCGCGGGCAAAATCGCCAACACGAGCGATCACCTGGCTGGCGGCCACCAGCGCATCGTGGCGGCGATCCATCGGCGTGGTGCCCGCATGCCCGGCCTTACCGGTGATGGTGACGACCAGTTGGGTGATACCGACGATCACATCTACCAGGCCAACGTCTAACCCTTCCTGTTCCAGCACCGGCCCTTGCTCAATATGCAGCTCGATAAACGCCTTGAGGGTTTGCGGCTCCCGCACCACGCTGGCCACCCGATCGGCATCAAAACCCACCTGTGCCATGCATTGTGCTGCCGATTGCCCCTGGCTATCGCGCAGACGGTGCAGCTCTTCGGCATCCACCTTACCTGCAATCGCACAGGAAGCCAGCAGGCCACGGCCAAAGCTGGCCCCTTCCTCTTCCACCAGCGCCACCACTTCTAGCGGGTAACGCGGCAATAACCGATGTTCCTGGAACAGCTTGGCCACTTCCAACCCCATCACCACTCCGGCAGGGCCGTCGAAAGCACCGCCGTTAGGCACCGAGTCAAAGTGGGAGCCGATCATCACGCTCGGCAATGCCGGATCCTGCGCCTGACTCTTACCGAAGATATTGCCGATGGCGTCCTCACGTACGCTGAGGCCCGCCGCCTCCATCTGCGCCTTGATATAAGCCCGCGCCTGTTGGCCTTGTGGGCTGTAGCTCATACGCGTCGTGCCTTCGCCCGGCGTAGCCGTAAACTCGGCCAGTTGTTCCAGATGCTGCTGAATACGCAGCTGATTTGCATAGCTCATGACTTATCCTGCGATTGGGATGATGTAACCGACCATAATGCCCGCCAGCACCACGGAAACCATCGTCACGGAAATAAACCCGCCGACCAGCATCGGTGCCAACATATGGTGCGTCAGGATCTCACGCTCTTTTTCGTCTTTGGTCAGCGCAGTTATCGCTTCGTTGGTGATGATATAATCCGCCGGGAAGCCATACATCGCCGTCAGGGAGATCGCGAAGGCCATCTCCATGCTGACGCCAAGGAATTTACCCACGATCCACGAGACGATAAACATACCTACCACTGCAACGGCGATCAGCACTACCATCGGGAACACCAAGCGCAACAGCATTTCCGGCGTCGCTCTATTCAGGGTGTCAAAGATGAACAGCATCAGCCCCATCACCGCAAACCCGAAGCCGTTGGCTTTTTGCAGCGGTTGTTTTTCCAGGAAACCGATCGTGGCGGCCACTACGCCAAACAGCAAGCACAGCACGAATGGGCTGATGGTGACCACCGGAGCCAGCAGGTCTGATACCAGATAAGCCAGATAGCCCACCAGCGCCAGGCGCAGAAACTTGAAGTAGCTGGTGTTGTAATGGGCCGGGATCAGGCCAAACAGGCGCGGCATTTGTTCTTCCGCACTAACCGTGGTTGGCATTTTATCGGCTGGCAATTGCGCGGCAGATTCGTGCCATTCGCCATTACGATATTTTTGCAGCACGCGTTTGCCTTCCCGCTGCAGCATGATGGCGGTTAACGGATAACCGGCAAACCCTTGCATTACATAGATCAGGATAGCGAATACCGAGAGATCGACCAGGCCCGCGCTGGCTGCCCCCTTCGACATAATCAACGCCGAAACGATGCCGCCGACCAATGGCGGAATGGTCACGATGGCGGTATTCATATCAAACATCAGCATACAGGTCGCAAACACGGCGGCAATAATGCCCGCGATCCCCGCCAGCGAGATCACAATGGTTTTCCATTGCCGGATCAGCTCAGGCACCGAGAGCAGCGTCCCCATGTTAGTGATCAGCAGATACATCAGCATCACCGCTACCGCTGGTGTGATACCGGCCAGGCTGACGATATCCTGCGGGAAAAACGTCCAGTAACCAAACAGGAACAGCACCGCACAGACAAATACAGAAGGGATCCAGGCTTTGGTGCGCACGGATACCACATCTCCCAGGTATAAAATCACCATTACAATCAAAAGCGCTAACATCTGTGACATAGAATATTTCCGTTCTTATATTTTTTAGAAATCCGTTTAGGATAGTTAAATCCACTAAGTGACAATGATAATGCAGTTAACAACTCTGTCATTTTGGACGGAAATGGCCAGTTTTCAGAAGAAAAGCTCAGAAAATGGGTCATTCTTACCCATTCCGATACTAAACAGCTATGGCTGGGGAATAAAGGAAAAAATCAGAAATAAAGCTGCTGAGTGGTCTTAATTTCGATGATAGAGGATCGCCCAGGTTACCCTGCCCGGCCAATTGACCAAATGCGGCAATGCAATGAGGTGTCTCAATGCTTAACGGTTGCTTATAAATAACTGACCGTCAATAAATTGGGGTAAATGAGCAACGGCTGAATCTGCTGGTTCAACCTGGCTAAATGTTTTATAACCCTATTTAGTGACCTCAGTGGCAAACATTTTAAAAAGGACCTTTAGTTTGAAATACGCATCGGTACCGTTAAATCAAAACCAAAATGGTTGGTTAAAACCTGACCTGCGTCCCACCGTTTACCCCACGCTGATCGGCGATACCGAGGCCGACTGGGTGGTGGTGGGCTGCGGCTTCGCCGGGATTTCCTTCGCCAGAAGGCTGGCCAACCACGATCCTAAACTGAAGATCATCATCGTTGATTCGGCCTGTGCGGCAGAAAGTTCTTCGGCCAGAAATTCAGGGTTTATTATCGGGTTACCTCATAATATCGGCAGTTCTACGGCGGAGCTGAAAAAAGCCCAGTCGTATCGCTCTTTATTACAAGAAGGGATCAATCAATTAACCCAGCAAATTGAGCAACAGGGGATCGAATGCGAATGGGAGAATGCCGGTAAATATCACTGCCAGGTTGACGCCACCAATCAGCGGGTACTCAAAGAATACACTGACAATCTCGATACCATGAACGAACCTTATCAAATAATGGATAAGGAGGCGCTGTATCGAAAATTGGGCACGCGTTTTTATAATAAGGGCATCTATACCCCCAGTTCGATCCTGGTTAATCCTGCCAGCCTGATCGTTGGCCTGGCAAATAATCTGCCAGACAACGTGACGATGTATAACCATACCCCGGTGATGGCGATCCGGCACGGTAGCGTGACGCAGGTGGTCACCCCCTTCGGTACGATTAGAACGGCCAACGTGATGTTAGCCACCAACGCCCTCTCCAGAGAGCTGGCTCCTGTCACCAGCCAGCAGGCGGCAATGGCCACCTTTGCCAGCATAACCGCGCCATTAACCACAGAGCAACGCCAAAAGCTGCCAACCATGAGCAGTTGGGGCCTAACGCCGGTCAACGCGATCGCTGGGGCGACGGTGCGCTATACCCAGGATCACCGTTTCCTGATCCGCCAACATGTTACGCCAGCCTTGAACGGCCGGATCACCGCCGCACAGACCTATCAGGCAACCCTGTTACATCAGCAGATTTTCAACAAGATTTACCCACAGTTGAAGGATGTACCGCTGACCAGTACCTGGTCTGGCACCATCAGCGTCACCCGTAATGGCGCGCCGGTATGGGGCGAGTTGAAGAAAGGCATTTATACCGCCGGGGGCTGTAACGGCGCAGGCGTGTCCAAGCAAACCATTGCCGGGACGTTATTGGCAGACTATGCGCTGGGGATCGACCATCCGCTGATTGGTGCGATGCAGGAACTCGGTAAGGCAAATTACCTGCCGCCCTCTCCGGTGCTGGATATTGCGATTGGCGTTTCTTTGATGAAAGAGCGGTATCTGGGGCGTAAGGAAGTCTAACTTTGGTGCGGGTTTTGTTGATTGCCCCTCACCCTAACCCTCTCCCAAAAGGAGAGGGAACCGATCGAGTATCTCTTAAATTGTAGTTATTCACCTTGGATGAGGAGGTGAACAAGTTTGCTGAGATGGCTTTTTTACTTCCAAAAGAGCAGGGGCTATCAGCTCCCTCCCAAAAGGCTGTCTCTTGATCAGATCTCCTGATCAAGAGACTTCGCCAGTTTGTAACCTTCGACGATGTCTTGGAGTTTAAACCACGCTTCCCACATCACTACCCATCCTGCTCGTCCCGTCCGCTTACTGTCATACCAACGTCCCAGTTTTGCTAGATTCAGATAGG
>NZ_JBKJYW010000546.1:0-5336 GCF_046715635.1 Serratia sp. (in: enterobacteria) | reverse complement strand
CCGAATGGATAGCGGTTATCTAACGCTTCGAGTTGCGTAATCGCGCCCTTAAAGTTACCGTCCTGCAGTTTTTGCTGGGCAGTAGCATAGATTTCCGAAGGCGGGCTGTCGGGAACCGTATCCTTGGATGTGGAGCAACCTGCCAGCGCCAGGCTCAACGTGGCTGCCGCCACCAGATATTTCATACGCGTCATGACGTTTAGATTATCCTCAGGGTGTTATTTTGGGAGACTGTCCGTTAAGCTCCCGACAAAAGACCAGTTACAATAGCACATTATATTAAACGGCATCGCCGTGAAAACCCAACGTTAACGAAGAAGCTGCATATGGCACAACAAGTACAACTCACCGCAACGGTGGCCGAAACTCAACTCGGACAACGTTTAGATCAGGCTTTGGCCGAATTGTTCCCTGATTATTCAAGATCTCGCATAAAAGAATGGATCCTGGAAGACAGGGTACAGGTCAATGGCAAAACGATAAACAAGCCGAAAGAGAAGGTACTGGGGGGAGAGACGGTCGCCATTGATGCACAGATTGAAGAAGAGGCCCGTTGGGAACCGCAAGACATCCCGCTGGATATCGTCTATGAAGACGCCGATATTCTGGTGATCAACAAGCCTCGTGGCCTGGTGGTGCACCCAGGGGCGGGTAATCCGGATGGGACGGTGCTTAATGCATTGTTACATTATTTCCCGGAGATTGCCGACGTACCGCGTGCCGGTATCGTTCATCGTTTGGACAAAGATACCACCGGCCTGATGGTGGTTGCCAAAACCGTTCCGGCGCAAACCCGCCTGGTTGAGGCATTGCAGGAGCGTGAGATCACCCGTGAGTACGAAGCGGTAGCGATCGGCACCATGACCGCGGGTGGCACGGTGGAGCAACCTATTGCCCGCCACTCCACCAAACGTACTCACATGGCCGTGCACCCAATGGGCAAACCTGCGGTGACTCATTACCGCATTATGGAACATTTCCGCGCCCATACCCGTTTGCGCTTGCGCCTGGAAACCGGCCGTACGCACCAAATCCGTGTGCATATGGCGTATATCGACCATCCGCTGGTGGGCGATCAACTCTACGGTGGCCGTCCACGTCCGCCAAAAGGGGCGTCAGAGGCCTTTATCAACACGTTGCGCGGCTTTGACCGTCAGGCACTGCACGCAACCATGTTGCGCCTGTATCATCCAATCAGCGGTATCCAGATGGAATGGCATGCGCCAATCCCACAGGATATGGTCGATCTGATCAACGCGCTGAAGCTCGATACCGAAGAATTCAAAGATCAGATGGATTGGTAATGAGTTCGCTGATTGTACCCGATTGGCCGCTGCCTGCAGGGGTAACAGCCTGCAGCTCCACTCGTCATGGCGGTGTCAGCCTTCCTCCCTACGACTCGCTGAACCTCGGTGAGCATGTTGGTGATGATGCACAGGCCGTGGCGCGTAACCGCCAATGTTTGGTAACGGCGGCTGGTTTACCACAGATGCCACTGTGGCTGGAGCAGGTACATGGCACTCGTGTATTGACGCTGGATGGCCAAACGCCTGAAGATTTGCGCGCCGATGCGGTTTACAGCAATGTGGCCGGGTTGGCCTGCGCAGTGATGACGGCAGATTGCCTGCCGGTACTGTTTGCTTCACAAGCGGGTGATGAAGTTGCCGCCGCGCATGCCGGTTGGCGTGGCTTATGTCATGGCGTGTTGGAAAATACCGTGGCGCGTTTTGCTGTGGCACCAGAAAATATCACTGCCTGGTTAGGCCCGGCGATCGGCCCAAGCCGGTTCGAAGTTGGGGCCGAAGTGCGTGCGGCATTTATGGATATTGATAGCGCCGCCGCTGCTGCTTTTACTCCCCACGGTGAAAAATTCCTCGCAGACCTCTACCTTTTGGCCCGTCAGCGCCTGCAACGTGCTGGTATTTTCGCCATTTATGGCGGTAATCGTTGCACAATGAACGAAATGAGTCATTTTTTCTCCTATCGGCGCGATGGAACAACCGGACGTATGGCAAGTTTGATCTGGGTGAGATAACCTACTGCGCTAGGACGATCCACTGATGCATGACGTTGTACTCATAATATAGTGTCGAGATAACCTTGAAAATTTGAGGGATGACCTCATTTAATCTCCAGTAGCAATTTTGACCTACATTGGAGGTGTTATGCGTCTGGATCGTCTTACTAACAAATTCCAGCTTGCCCTCGCCGATGCCCAATCTTTAGCCCTTGGGCGCGACAATCAATTTATTGAACCGTTACATCTGATGAGCGCCCTGCTCAATCAGGATGGGGGCACGGTTCGCCCATTACTGACTTCTGCCGGGATTGATGCTGCGCGAGTGCGTACCGACATCGATCAGGCATTGTCTCGTCTGCCGCAGGTTGAAGGTACCGGTGGGGATGTTCAACCCTCACACGAACTGGTGCGCGTCCTCAACCTGTGCGACAAGCTGGCGCAAAAGCGGGCAGACAAATTTATTTCTTCCGAACTGTTTGTGCTGGCGGTGCTCGAGGATCGCGGTAACCTGACCGATCTGCTGAAAGCGGCCGGTGCAACGGCGGACAAAATAGCTAAAGCCATTAATCAAATGCGAGGGGGAGACAGCGTGGATGACCAAGGTGCTGAAGATCAGCGTCAGGCATTGAAAAAATACACTATCGATCTCACTGAGCGTGCGGAACAGGGTAAGCTTGACCCGGTGATTGGCCGTGATGAAGAGATCCGCCGCACCATTCAGGTGCTGCAACGCCGTACCAAAAACAACCCGGTACTGATTGGTGAGCCTGGCGTCGGTAAAACTGCCATCGTAGAAGGTTTGGCGCAGCGTATTATCAACGGCGAGGTTCCCGAAGGGCTGAAGCATAAACGCGTGCTTTCCCTGGATATGGGCGCGTTGATTGCCGGGGCGAAATACCGGGGCGAATTTGAAGAACGCCTGAAGGCGGTGCTGAGCGATCTTTCCAAACAGGAAGGCAGCGTCATCCTGTTCATCGATGAGCTGCATACCATGGTGGGTGCCGGTAAAGCCGATGGCGCGATGGATGCTGGCAACATGCTCAAACCCGCGCTTGCCCGTGGGGAACTGCACTGCGTAGGGGCGACCACGCTAAACGAGTATCGCCAATATATAGAGAAGGATGCTGCGCTCGAGCGCCGCTTCCAGAAAGTCTATGTCGCGGAACCGAGCGTGGAAGACACCATCGCCATCCTGCGTGGCCTGAAAGAACGCTATGAGCTGCATCACCACGTACAGATCACGGACCCGGCGATCGTAGCTGCGGCAACGCTGTCGCACCGCTATGTTTCCGACCGTCAGTTGCCGGATAAGGCCATCGACCTGATCGATGAGGCCGCCTCCAGCATTCGTATGCAGATGGACTCTAAACCGGAATCGCTCGATCGCCTGGAGCGCCGCATCATCCAGTTAAAACTGGAAGAGCAGGCACTGAACAAGGAATCGGATGACGCCAGCAAGAAACGCCTGGAAATGCTGAGTAGCGAGTTGGAGCAGAAAGAACGCGAATACTCAGAACTGGAAGAAGAGTGGAAAGCGGAAAAGGCTTCCCTGTCTGGTACCCAGAATATCAAGGCGGAGCTGGAGCAGGCCAAGATCACGCTGGAGCAGGCGCGCCGCGTAGGTGACCTTGCGCGCATGTCTGAACTGCAATACGGCAAAATACCTGAGCTGGAAAAACAGCTTGAGGCGGCCACGCAGGCGGAAGGCAAGACTATGAAGCTGCTGCGCAACCGCGTTACCGATGCCGAAATTGCCGAAGTATTGGCAAAAGCGACCGGTATCCCGGTGGCCAGAATGCTGGAAGGTGAGCGTGACAAACTGCTGCGTCTTGAGCAGGAACTGCACTCACGGGTGATTGGCCAGGATGAAGCGGTGAACGCGGTGTCCAATGCCATTCGCCGTAGCCGTGCCGGTCTTTCCGATCCTAACCGGCCGATCGGTTCGTTCCTGTTCCTTGGGCCTACCGGGGTGGGTAAAACCGAACTGTGTAAGGCGTTGGCTGGGTTCCTGTTCGACAGTGATGACGCGATGGTGCGTATCGACATGTCCGAGTTTATGGAGAAACACTCCGTATCGCGGCTGGTGGGTGCGCCTCCAGGTTATGTCGGCTATGAAGAGGGCGGTTATCTGACAGAAGCGGTGCGTCGCCGTCCGTATTCAGTGATCCTGCTGGATGAAGTGGAAAAAGCGCACCCAGACGTGTTCAACATCCTGTTGCAGGTGTTGGATGACGGACGTCTGACAGACGGACAAGGTCGTACCGTTGATTTCCGTAATACCGTGGTGATCATGACTTCTAACCTGGGTTCCGATCTGATCCAGGAGCATTTCGGTCAGATGAGCTATCCACAGATGAAGGAATCGGTCATGGAGATGGTGAGCCAACATTTCCGTCCGGAATTCATCAACCGTATCGACGAAGTGGTGGTGTTCCATCCGCTCGGCCAGAAACATATCGCGCAGATTGCCAAGATCCAGTTGGCGCGTCTGTACCAGCGTCTGGAAGAGCGCGGCTACGAAGTCAGCATCACGGAGCCGGCATTGGAGCTGTTGGGCAAAACGGGTTACGACCCAGTGTATGGTGCGCGTCCGTTGAAACGCGCTATCCAGCAGGAAATCGAAAACCCGCTGGCGCACCAAATCTTGTCGGGTAAGTTGATCCCAGGCAAACCGGTAACGCTGGATGTGGAAAACGACCATATCGTTGCCAAGCAATAAAAGTAGTTGTCGGTAGTTATAGCTATATAGAAGGGGGCGTTTTTTACCGCCCCCTTTTCTTTGGGTTTAGCCTGGTTGACGGGTTTTCGGTGTTCAACAACCTGAAATCAGTGCCTTTTAGACTAATAATTATCCTAAAACGACCGTTTTGGCTGATATTTGAGCGCTTGAAAAGTTTTTTGAATTTAGGGGTTGCGCCCTTCTGAGAACTCCCTATAATGCGCCTCCACTGACCGGGAACAACGACTCATCTAACGAACTGTTTATCGAAAGAGAATGTCGCCCAGCCAGGAAGAAGCAACCCGGTGAAAACACCGCGTCTCGCAAGAGAAAAAGGTTGACTCTTCAGCGGGAAAGCGTAATATGCACCTCCCGCGTTACCGAGAAACTTTCCGGTAACGAACGCTCTTTAACAATTTATCAGACAATCTGTGTGGGCACTCACAAGACGATATCCAGCTACTTCGGTAGCAAAAAAATATCAAGTCTTGAAGAGTGACCAAGCAGTAATTCATGCGAATGAATTATTACGAAAGTTAATTTTCGAGCATCGCTGCACGAGTTGCAGCAAATCAAGCTTTTAATTGAAGAGTTTGA
>NZ_JBKJYW010000545.1:0-3372 GCF_046715635.1 Serratia sp. (in: enterobacteria) | reverse complement strand
GGTGCCAGCATTGAATTTTTCGATATGGGTGACTATCCGCTACGCGCGGATAAAGAAAACCTGTTCCGTCTGGCGGACGTATTCCGTCGGGTACAACCCCATTTTGTCCTCACCCATTCGCTGGCCGATCCCTATAACTACGACCATCCTCTGGCGGCCAGCCTGACGCAAGAAGCTCGCATTATCGCTCAGGCGGAAGGGTTTCGGCCGGGTGAATCCATCATCGGTGCCCCACCGGTGTACTGCTTCGAGCCACATCAGCCGGAACAATGCGGCTGGAAACCTGATGTACTGCTGGATATCACGTCAGTATGGGATAAAAAATATGCCGCTATTCAATGCATGGCCGGTCAGGAGCATTTGTGGGAATACTACACGCGCGTGGCGTTACAACGTGGGGTACAAGCTAAGCGTAACATCGGTATTGCCAGTACCCAGACCATCATCCATGGGGAAGGTTATCAAAGCCTCTTTCCTCGCGTAACGGAGGATCTGTCATGAACCTGGTTAACATGAAAGGGGTGGTAGTCACACATATTGAACGAGCGGAACACGCTTTGTTACAACGCTTCGCTGAATATGGTGTGGCGACAGTGCATGAAGCACAACTGCGTCAGGGATTACTTGATGTGCGTATTAAACCTATTCAGCAAGGGCGCAGTATTGCTGGCAATGCGGTGACGGTATTGGTTACACCAGGGGATAACTGGATGTTCCATGTAGCCGTAGAGCAGTGTCAACCTGGCGATGTACTGCTGGTGGCACCTACTTCCGGCTGCCATGACGGCTTTTTTGGTGACCTGCTCGCCACCTCATTACAGGCACGCGGTGTGGTGGCATTGGTTGGGGATATCGGCATACGTGATAGTCAGACACTGCGTGAAATGAATTTCCCTGTCTGGTCGAGTGCGGTTTGGGCTCAAGGCACGGTGAAAGCCACGCTTGGCTCGGTTAATGTGCCGGTGATCTGCGCTGGTCAGTTGGTCAACCCCGGCGATATTGTCGTGGCAGACGATGATGGCGTGGTAATTGTGCCAGGGGAACAGGCCACAACGATCGCAGATGCCGCGCAGAAAAGGGTGGATCTGGAAATGGGCAAGCGCCTGCGTCTGGCTAACGGTGAACTTGGGCTGGATATTTATCAAATGCGTGAGTCGTTGGCGCAAAAAGGGCTGCGTTACTTTAATAGCCTTAATGATTTAAAACCATAAGCATACTTTTTACCCGTTAGCGGATGGCATGCCTATCCGAAACGCAAGGACTAAACAGTTTATTAAATTAGCCACCAACAACAAAAATATTTACGATTATCGAATGCCAGTAAGTTTAAGTATTCCAACACCTCTAAAAGGGGAAGCTACAGCATGAAAAATAAGATATGGAAGTTGTGTGTCTTAGTAATGATACCGCTGGTCATCTGGTTTATTCCACCCCCTGAAGGGCTGACAGAGTCATCATGGCGTCTGACCGGATTTTATCTGGCTGCTATTTGCGGCCTTATTTTAAAGCCGTACTCTGAAGCGGTAGTTTTATTAGGTGTCGTAGGATTTGCGGGTTTTTTCCTTAATAACACTGGTCAAATCCTGGTCGGATATGCTACATCAACGGTCTGGTTAGTATTTGCTGCATTTGGCATTAGTATCTCATTTGTTAAAACTGGATTAGGGCGGCGTATTGCATTTCACATGATCCGTTTCTGTGGCAGCACCACGCTCAGGCTCGGGTATGTGACCGCATTTTTAGAGTTTGTTATTTCTCCTGTGACACCTTCGAATACGGCGAGAAGCGGGGGGATTGTATTTCCTATCATCCTGTCGGTAGTAAAAGCTCTGGGGTCAGAACCCGGTGAGTCGGCAAAGAAAGCGGGCTCATATTTGATGTCCAATATCTACTTTGTCATGAAGGTCAGCAGTTTTATGTTTATTACTGCGATGGCGCCAAATCTACTGGCTGCTGATTTCGCCGCCAAAATTCTGGACATTCATCTTGACTGGGGCGTTTGGGCTCTGGCCATGGTAGTTCCAGGCTTGGTATTACTGCTTATTGTTCCCGCTGTTGGCTATTACCTTGATAAACCAGAGTTAACCAAAGTAGATAACAAAAAAATTGCGGATGAAGGTTTGGCCGAACTGGGGCCGATAACGCGCAATGAAAAGCTTTTAGTGGGTATCTTTATTTCAGCGCTTCTTGGTTGGGCGTTACCTTCCATCCTTGGGCAATTATTTGGTATCACGCTCAAAATCGATGCGACAGCGGTTGCCATCATGGCGATGGCACTGTGTATTTTGCTCGGTGTTATCAAGTGGGATGATGTTCTTCAAAACAAGGGGGCTTGGAATACGTTGCTTTGGTTTGGCGGTATCATTGGGCTGGCAAGTGCACTGAGTAAAGAAAAAGTATTTGATTGGCTGGCGGATTTGATTCAGAACAATGTCGACTTTGGCCACAATCCATTCATAGCGTTAACCATTATCGGCTTCCTCAGTATTATCATTCGTTATTTCTTTGCCTCTGCAAGTTCTTATGCCATTGCTATGCTTCCAGTGTTCCTTACCGTAGGGAAAGTTGCGGGTGCCGATCCCATGGCCCTAGCACTTGTCCTGGCGGCAACGAACTCCTACGGTGGTGCATTGACCCATTATGGCGGTGGTTCAGCCCCGATCATCTTTGGTGCCGGTTATAACAACGTAAAACAGTGGTGGGTTTCTGGGGCGGTCATCGCGACGGTATGTTTTATTGTGACAATGACTGTCGGTTATGTATGGTGGCAATTATTGGGTTTTGTTAAGTAATCGTGTTTGCCAACCTATTTATTCTGCCAATTTAAACGTCATTCAGCCACTGGAGACAAGGTCATCCTGTTTTTGGTGGCAGGCCCTTTGGATAATTTAGTCGTGGAGACTTCGTCATGAAATATTCTAACGTGATTGTATCGGGCCTCTGTATAAGTATGGCCAGCCTGGCAATTGCGGCACCCACAGATGTTCCGTCCGACGAGCCAGTGACCCTACGGATCATTTCTTCTATGGCCACTCGACAACTCTTGACCGAACTTATCGAGCAATTTGAGCAACAATCAAAATACAAGGTCGAGCTCGAGTCAGTGGGGGGAGTGGATGCAGCCAAACGCGTAGAGGCTGGCGAAGCTTTTGACGTGGTGATCCTGTCTGCCACTGCGATCGATAAGCTGATTGACTCAGGCAAAATTTTACCCGATAGCTGCACTGATCTGGTTAAGTCAGGCGTGGCTATTGCGGTGAAAGAAGGGGCGCAGATTATTGATGTTAGCAGTGAGGCTGCGGTAAAACAGGCCGTTTTGGCGGCCAAAACGATCGGTTATTCGACGGGCCCGAGTGGCGTATACCTGACTGG
>NZ_JBKJYW010000544.1:0-10289 GCF_046715635.1 Serratia sp. (in: enterobacteria) | reverse complement strand
GGCTGACATTATCCACGGCTTTCACTACGCCGAATTGTTTAGTGATATTTCGCATTTCTAACAGGCAGGGCATTATTCACTCCCCCCAGATGGCATGGTCATTAATTAAGGTCCGATTGCTTATGGAAACCATCGGCAATAATCGTACTGTCGATATTCGTTTTATCCACCTGTACCGGGGTTAATAGCCAGGCCGAAACCTCTTTACTGCCATTATTTAATTTGGCGTTAGACTTGGGTTGTTCCCCTTTACCCAGTTGCACGGCGATATCCGCCGCTTCGTCGGCCAGTTTGCTGATCGGTTTATAGACCGTCATGGTCTGGGTGCCTGCCACGATGCGTTTTACCACCGCCAGATCGGCGTCCTGGCCGGAGATCGCCACCTTGCCCGCCAGCCCTTGCGCAGCCAGTGCCTGAATGGCTCCACCGGCGGTGGCATCGTTGGAGGCCACGACCGCATCGATATGGTTATTGTTGGCCGTCAGAGCGTTTTCCATAATCTTCAGCGCGTTTTCCGGCAACCAGCCGTCGGCCCACTGATCGCCCACTACTTTGATCTTGCCGCTGTCGATCAACGGTTGCAGCACGGTCATCTGCCCCTTGCGGAACAGCTTGGCGTTATTATCCACCGGCGAGCCCCCCATCAGGAAGTAGTTGCCCTGCGGCACGCGCTGTACCAGGCTTTGCGCCTGCATCTCGCCCACTTTCTCATTATCAAACGAGATGTAGAAATCGATATCGGCATTGTTGATCATGCGGTCATAGGCCAGGACCTTGATGCCTTCACGCTTCGCCTCGCTGATCACGTTGCTCAGCACCTGCCCGTTATAAGGAATGATCACCAGGACATCGACGCCGCGATTGATCATATTCTCGATCTGCGCCATTTGGGTTTCTTCATTGCCGTTGGCCGACTGAACAAACACATCGGCCCCCAGGGAGTTGGCTTTCTTGACGAAGATATCGCGGTCTTTTTGCCAGCGCTCTAGACGCAGGTCGTCGATGGCCATCCCGATTTTAATCTGTTTGCTGTAGCCCGGTTGGCTGGCCAGTAGCAGTAGTGCACAAGCAGAAAGCAAGAGTGGTTTGAATTTCATTTTATAACCCTTGAGTTGTGTAGGGAAATAGTTATCCGTACGCTTTCAAAACGGCAAAAACTGAAAGGTGACGAGATAAAACACGAAACTTCCAGTGGATTGTTGTCGCTTACGCGGTATTCAGCAATTACAGATTTTCACCAGTGAATTACGGTTTTTGGTTTAATGTTGATTTTATGATGGCGGTCATGTTTTAAACCTGTGAAATAACCCGCGACCAGTAAAACCGGCCCTTCGTTGAATTATGAGATCCCGCGCACATTTAATAATTCTGTGAATTTAAGTGTGAAATAACGTAATTGAGCATTCCGCCACTTACTCCGAAGATGAGCGCATCCCGCATCCTTTTCGCCGGGCACCGTTACCAAGGAGTCACTCATGCAATCCTATTTTGATCAGCTAGAACAGGTTCGTTACGAAGGCACCAGCAGCAATAACCCGTTGGCTTTCCGCCACTACAACCCCGATGAAATCATCCTCGGCAAGCGTATGGCCGACCATCTGCGCTTCGCCGCCTGCTACTGGCACACCTTCTGCTGGAACGGAGCTGACATGTTCGGCATCGGGGCCTTCGATCGTCCTTGGCAACAGCCGGGCGAAGCGCTGGAGCTGGCTAAACGCAAGGCCGATGTGGCATTCGAGTTTTTCCATAAGCTGAACGTGCCTTACTACTGCTTCCACGATATCGACGTATCGCCGGAAGGGGCCACGCTCAAAGAGTACCTGAACAACTTCGCAATCATGACCGACGTGCTGGCAGAGAAGCAGCAAAGCAGCGGCGTGAAGCTGCTGTGGGGCACCGCCAACTGCTTCACTCATCCGCGTTACGGTGCCGGGGCAGCGACCAACCCGGACCCGGAAGTCTTCAGTTGGGCAGCGACTCAGGTCTTCACGGCCATGAACGCCACCCACAAGCTAGGCGGCGAAAACTATGTGCTGTGGGGTGGCCGCGAAGGCTATGAAACCCTGCTCAATACCGATCTGCGTCAGGAGCGTGAACAGATTGGCCGCTTTATGCAGATGGTGGTTGAGCACAAACATAAGATCGGCTTCCAGGGTACGCTGCTGATCGAGCCCAAACCCCAGGAGCCGACCAAGCATCAGTACGATTACGACGTCGCCACCGTGTACGGTTTCCTTAAACAGTTCGGCCTGGAAAAAGAGATCAAGGTGAACATTGAGGCCAACCACGCTACGCTGGCCGGGCATTCGTTCCACCACGAGATCGCCACCGCCATCGCGTTGGGGATTTTCGGTTCGGTCGATGCCAACCGGGGCGATCCACAGCTAGGTTGGGATACCGATCAGTTCCCGAACAGCGTGGAAGAAAACGCCCTGGTGATGTTCGAAATTCTCAAGACTGGCGGTTTCACTACCGGCGGGCTGAACTTTGACGCTAAAGTACGCCGCCAAAGTACCGACAAATATGACCTGTTCTACGGCCATATCGGCGCTATGGACACCATGGCGCTGGCGCTGAAAGTGGCCGCCCGCATGGTTGCAGATGGTCAGCTACATCAGCAGGTTGCCAAACGCTATGCCGGTTGGAACGGCGAGCTGGGCCAACAGATCCTGCAAGGGAAACTGTCGCTCGAAGTGCTGGCCCAGCACGCCGAGCAACAGGTGCTGGCACCACAACATGCCAGCGGGCATCAGGAAAAGCTGGAGAATCTGGTCAACCGCTACC
Source organism: Serratia sp. (in: enterobacteria) (assembly GCF_046715635.1). GTDB lineage: Bacteria > Pseudomonadota > Gammaproteobacteria > Enterobacterales > Enterobacteriaceae > Chania. The sequence goes on along the minus strand of NZ_JBKJYW010000544.1, from coordinate 7,505 downwards.
TGTTCGGCTAACTCTCTACGGCGCGGTGGGTCCGCTCACCGCGCTTCAAAGGATCCGTGCTCATGTACATTGGAATCGATCTCGGTACTTCCGGCGTGAAAGTCATACTGCTAGGCGAGCAAGGCCAACTGCTGGCCAGCCAGAGTGAACCACTGCCCATCTCACGCCCCCATCCCCTATGGTCTGAACAAGACCCGCAAGATTGGTGGCAAGCCACCGACCGCGCCATGTTGGCATTGGCCAAACGGCATAGTCTGCAACAGGTCAAAGCCATTGGCCTGACCGGCCAGATGCATGGCGCCACGTTACTGGATAAGCAGCAACGGGTATTGCGCCCGGCAATCCTGTGGAACGATGGCCGCAGCTTTGCACAATGCCAGGCACTAGAACAAACCGTAGCCAACTCACGGGAAATCACCGGCAACCTGATGATGCCCGGCTTCACCGCCCCCAAGCTATTGTGGGTCAAGGAGCATGAAGCACAGATTTTCCAGCAGATCGACAAGGTGCTATTACCGAAGGACTACCTGCGTTGGTGTATCACCGGCGAATTTGCCAGCGATATGTCCGACTCCGCAGGGACAATGTGGTTGAACGTCGCCAAACGTGATTGGAGCGATGCCATGCTTGATGCCTGCGGGCTGACGCGTGAGCAGATGCCTGTGCTGTTTGAGGGTAATCAGATCACCGGGCAAGTGCATAGCGAACTGGCCCAACGCTGGGGGATGGCACCGGTGCCGGTGGTGGCTGGCGGGGGTGACAATGCCGCCGGGGCGATCGGCGTCGGGCTGTATGAGGCCGGGCAGGCGATGTTGTCATTGGGTACCTCTGGCGTCTACTTCGCCGTCAGCGACGGTTTCCTCAGCAACCCGGCCAGCGCGGTGCACAGTTTCTGCCATGCGCTGCCGCAGACTTGGCACCTGATGTCGGTGATGCTCAGCGCGGCGTCCTGCCTGGACTGGGCCTGCCAGTTAACCAATGTCGACAGCGTTGCCACCCTGCTGCATAACGTTGAGCAGGCTATACCTGCTGAAACGCCGCTGTGGTTCTTGCCCTATCTTTCCGGCGAGCGTACACCACACAACAACCCGAATGCCAAAGGGGCCTTCTGGGGCTTCACTCATCAACATGGGCCGAACGATCTCGCACGGGCGGTATTGGAAGGCGTGGGTTTTGCACTGGCAGATGGTATGGACGTGCTGCACGCCAGCGGCCTGCAACCCACGGCGATCACCTTGATTGGCGGTGGTGCACGCAGCCCGTTCTGGCGCCAGATGCTGGCAGATATCAGCGGTCAGCGGCTGGAATACCGCACCGGCGGCGACGTTGGCCCGGCATTGGGCGCTGCGCGGTTGGCGCAGATTGCGCTGAACCCTGGCGTACCTTTGAGCACTCTACTGCCTGAATTGCCGTTAGAGCAGGTGCATGAGCCGGATGCCGAACGGCATCACTATTACACCGCCCAACGCAACACCTTCCGCGAGCTTTACCGCTGCCTGCTGCCGCTGATGTAATTCACCAACGCCTCTGCCAGGTACATACATATCTAACACCTATGCATGTACTTGGCTATTCCCGTTAGCATCAGGCTTTAAGTGGCTCAGTATTAAGGCTAAATCGAGCTGGCCGCGATCTCAAACAGCATCACCATTTCCCCGGTGTACAAACCCTGGGTGTCGGCATTGCCGTTGCTCGTAGGCGCATTAGCGTTCACCTTCAACTGATAAACGCTTTGATAGCCATTGCCCACCTTCACTTTCTGATTGAAGGTTTGCGCCGCGCCACTAGCACCGAGTTCTTTGCCATTGCTGCCTTCACCGGCAAACTTAACCTTAACCCCATCCATTTTATAAGCTGAATCGGTGCGGGCGATCTCAAGTGGATGAACCAGCGAAACGTTGAACTGCGGCGTAGTGCTCCAAACCTGTACCGGTATACTGCTGGCGAACGATTGCTGTGTGCCATCGGTGGCCGCTAAATCCACCGTCTGATACCAATCCCCACCCTGCGGGCGAGAAACAAAAATACTGTCTCCGATAGTGGCGGTGATAGCGATGGTTTTGGTGACCGAAGCGTTGTGTTCTTGTGCCTGACTCATCCCTGAAAAAAACAGCAGTCCACTTGCGATAATTACTGCCAACTGGCGTTTTTTCATGTTTGATTGCTCATTCAGATAAGTTAATCGTTACCGATATGGCCGCCAACGGTTCGGTTTCTTATTCCTTTGCTATTGCCCTCCAAAATCGACGATGAATGAAACCTGCACATCATTTGCAGACCAGCGGTTGGGGTCATTACCCTCCTCGTTCCAACCAAAGGACGGTCAATCAATTATAGTAATCAATACCGCGTTCACCGGGATTATTTTCGGTAACCGCCCGCAAACTTCATCCCGTCCGTTATCGCCATAATGATGGCCGTTATTGGCCTTCTTTCTGTCCTGTCGCAAGCGCAATATGGTCTTACACCAAATTCAGGAGGGCCGAAAATGTCACGTAGCGCACTATTGATCATCGATGTTCAACAATCCTTTCAACACCGCCCGTTCTGGCAGGAAGACGATTTGCCTGCGTTTCAACAGGCGCTGACACGCCTGATCGCGGGTTGCCAGCAGCAAGGGGTGCCGCTGGTCGACGTGTTCCATGTCTCGCCTGAGGGGCCGTTCTCTTTGGCGTCTGGCTACGTGAAACGCCTACCGTTCCTGAGCCATCAGGCCGACGTTACGGTGCAAAAGCGAGTGCACAATGCGTTGACCGAATCTGGCCTGGATGCTTGGCTACGTGAACGCCAGATAGACCATCTGATCATCAGCGGTATTCGCACCGAGCAATGCTGTGAAACCACTACCCGCGTCGCCTCGGATCTGGGCTATAAAGTGACGTTTGTGACCGAAGCCACGCTCACTTTTCCGATGCATCACCCAGACGGTAGTCTCTTTACCCCCGAGCAGTTAAAGCGGCATACTGAAACCGTGCTGGTCGATCGCTTTGCCACCATTGCCAACGTCGATCAGGCATTGGCACAACTCGCTGGTTAAGCCGAACTTGTTGGAGAGAGATAGCGTTTTATCATACGTTTAGTGACCGGTATCCCCCTCACCCCAACCCTCTCCCACAGGGAGAGGGAGCTGGTACGGTGTTGTATTCAGGTACGGGAGTTAATCTGTAGCCCGTTAAATTTCTCAAAGCTGAAGTCAGGAACGGGAGTAAAATTGTGGCACGTTCTGTCCCCTCTCCCTGTGGGAGAGGGTTAGGGTGAGGGGCGATCACTGAACCAAAACCGTACCTCACACCAGACACATGACTACGCATTTCCTTGCCTAACAGGAGGGTGTTATGCCCAAGGCCGTTTACTTTCTGATGCTCCCCAACGTGCTGTTACTGGATGTCAGCGGCCCGGCAGAAGTATTGCGGCTTGCCGGGCAGTTCCAGCTGCACTATGTCAGCCCGGTGCCGCAAATTACCTGTTCCATCGGCATGACCATCGGCCAGCTAGCCCCCTTGCCGCAACAGTGGAACGAAGGGGATATTCTGGTGATACCGGGAGTGGCGGACTCATCGCATTACTTTGCTAGCGAGGAAGCGGCTCTGGCACGCAATTGGCTCCGGGCGTTGCGTCCGGCTTTGGCCCAGCGGCAGATTGACCTGGTATGCGTCTGTTCCGGTGCACTGCTGGCCGCCCAGGCAGGATTGCTCGATGGCTATCATTGCACCACTCACCACGCCGTGATCGACCGTCTGCGCCAGCAGGCACCGGCCGCGCTGGTGAAGGAAAACCGTATTTTCGTTGAGGATCGTGGGGTGTTTACCAGCGCGGGCATCACCGCCGGTATCGATCTGGCCCTGCACCTGGTCAATCAACACTGTGGGGCTGACCGCGCATTGGAGGTTGCCCGTGAGATGGTGGTTTATTTCCGCCGCTCTGGCGACGATCCGCAGCTCTCACCGTGGTTACGCTATCGCAATCATCTGCATCCAGCCGTGCACCGGGCGCAGGATGTGATGGCCGCCGAGCCGGAGGCCGAGTGGTCGGTCCCCCAGGTGGCGGAGAAAGCCCACGTCAGCAGCCGCCATCTGGCCAGGCTGTTCCGCCTGCATATCGGCCTCAGCGTGCGGGAATATCATGAACAGCTGCGGCTGGCGGTCGCACAGCAACGGCTGCAGCAGGGCTACGGTCTGGAAAAAGCGGCGTTAACCGCTGGCTTCTCCTCTGGCCGCCAACTGCGGCGGGCACAGCAGCGCTGGCAGGCTTAGGACACCAGCCGCCGGGTATCCACTTTCTGTAACCCCATCGACAGCAGCAGGCTCACGCCAAGCGCCATGCCAAACACCCAGAAGATATCCAGCAGCGGGTAGGCCGGAAACTCCCAGTGGTGGTTACGCATCACATTGACGATCAAGGCATGAAAACCGTAGATCGCCAGCGAATGGCGGGAGATCACACCTAACCAACCTATCGGATTCGGCAGGCAGTTTTTGCACCACACCAGCAGCGAGACCGCCGCCACAAACACCAAGGGGCCGGTGTACATATAAAACGTATCGGCGAAGCTGCCGTTGATAAACATCTGGCTTTTGGTGCCACGGATAATCAGTATCACGCTAGCGATAAAGCCCAACACCGCCAGCAGGCTCACGCCGCGCCGTTGGGTGGCCATCATGCCAAGCGCCCGCCCTGCCAGGGCATACAGCAGGTAATAGAAGGTATCGCCATAGATATACAGGTTCACCGGCAGCAGTTGCACATTATCCAGGGTCAGCTTGCTGGTATTGGGGTTGGCGATAATCGCCAGTATGACAATCACCCCGGCCAGATAGCGGCCAGAAACCGGTTTGACACTGATCAGCGGCGAAAGCAGGTAAATCACCGTAATCGCGTAAAAGAACCACAGGTGATAAAACACCGGCTTTTGCAGGATGGCGCGCAACGAGGGCCAAAAGCCGATGCGGGTAAAACAGGCAATATAAATCAGGGCAATGGCGCTGTAGAACAAAATACAGCAGGTAATGCGGATAAAGTGTTTTTGGTTGGCACTGCGCTCACCAAAAAACAGAAAGCCGGAAATCATAAAGAACAGCGGCACCGAAGCCCGTGAAATCGAGTTCAATACGTTAGCCATATCCCAGTTATGTTCGCCCACTGCCACACCGTTGGCGACGTAGTAGGTGGTCGCGTGGATCATCACCACCATCATGCACGCCAGCGCACGCAAATTATCTATCCAACCAATTTTATTGCTCATTGCTGCCCGTCTGTTGCCTATAATTCTGTCATAGAGAAATGTTAATAAGAGGTTATAGCTCAGGGGGGCGCAGCACAACGCTTAAACGCACTATTAAGAATGTGCGTAAACATCGCCTAATGATTTGCCAAGGTGACCAATTGGCGGCAAAATAGCCGCCACAACTCGCTCAGTTTGCGCATTCCCGCCCTGACAGTTCCTTATTTCTTCTTTACTATCAGTAAAATAAAAATGAAAACATCATTACCCCCTGCGGCACTTCTGGGCCGACAGGCGCTTTTATTCCCACTTTGTCTGGTGCTGTTCGAATTCGCGACCTATATCGCCAACGATATGATCCAGCCCGGTATGCTGGCGGTAGTCGCCGATTTCAATGCCGGTGTGGAGTGGGTGCCCACCTCAATGACCGCCTATCTGGCTGGCGGCATTTTCCTGCAGTGGTTGCTTGGCCCGCTGTCGGATCGCCGTGGCCGCCGCCCGGTGATGCTGGCCGGGGTGCTGTTCTTTATCGTCACCTGCCTGGCCATTCTGCTGGTCACCAATATCGAACAGTTTATCGTGATGCGCTTCCTGCAAGGGATCGGCCTGTGCTTTATCGGCGCGGTGGGCTATGCCACCATTCAGGAATCCTTTGAAGAGGCGACATGTATCAAGATCACCGCGCTGATGGCCAACGTGGCGTTGATCGCCCCGCTGCTGGGGCCGTTGGCCGGGGCAGCCTGGGTTCACGTTGCCTCCTGGCAGAGCATGTTTGTGCTGTTTGCCGCGCTGGCCGCAATTGCCTTTGTTGGCCTGTGGAAGGCCATGCCTGAAACCGCCACGCTGCAAGGGGAAGCCTTCTCGGCGGCCAACCTGTGGCGCGACTATCGCCAGGTGCTGGTCAATCGGCGCTTTATCTGTGGTTCATTGGCTATCGGCTTTGCCAGCCTGCCACTGCTGGCGTGGATTGCCCAGTCCCCGGTGATCCTGATTAAGGGTGAGTCGCTCTCGGCGCTGGACTATGGCCTGTTGCAGATCCCGGTGTTTGGCGCGCTGATCCTCGGCAACCTGACGCTGGCCCGCGTCACTGGCAAACTCAGTATTGAACGCCCAATCAAGCTCGGCGCATGGCCTATGCTGCTGGGTTTGTTGATTGCCGCACTGGCTACGGTGTTCTCATCGCACGCCTATCTGTGGATGACCGCCGGGCTGAGCCTTTATGCTTATGGCATTGGCTTGGCGAACGCCGGTCTGTACCGCCTGACGCTGTTTTCCAGCAACGTGAGTAAAGGTGCCGTCTCGGCCGTGATGGGGATGTTGAGCATGTCGGTGTTCACCGTGGGGATCGAGCTGGCCAAGGTGGCCTATGTCTGGGGCGGTAACGGGTTATTCAGCCTGTTCAATCTGCTCAGCGGGCTGTGTTGGCTGACGCTAGCGGTGCTGTTCCTCAGCAAACACCGTGGCGGTGCTACTCTCGCTACCTAGGGGCGCCGCATGCTGCGCCCACTTAACGACTTACTGATTCAGCCTGAATGATCAACGTATTCGTCCAGAGCTAACCCTTTGATTATCTGAACGGGCGCAGCATGCAGCGCCCCTACGTTTCAAGCCGGTTGACGTTGGTCCGCCATCTCAGAACAGCCCCATCGGTTTCTCGGAGTAGCTCACCAGCAGGCATTTGGTCTGCTGATAGTGCTCCAGCATCATTTTATGCGTTTCGCGCCCAATCCCCGACTGTTTGTAACCGCCGAACGCCGCATGTGCCGGGTAGGCATGGTAGCAGTTGGTCCAGACGCGGCCCGCCTGAATGTTACGCCCCATCTGGTAAGCAATGTTACCGTTGCGGCTCCACACCCCGGCTCCCAGGCCAAAATCGGTATCATTAGCCAGCGCCAGCGCTTCATCCATGTCTTTGAAGGTGGTCACCGCCAGCACCGGGCCGAAAATCTCTTCCTGGAATACCCGCATGCTGTTGTTACCGAACAGAATAGTGGGTTCCATGTAGCACCCTTGTGCCAGCCCGCCATCCAGCGCCCTGCGTCGGCCACCGGTCAGCACCTTGGCCCCTTCCTGCTTGATCGGGTGATGGCAGGAGAATGGCAGTTACGTAATATCGATTAATACACCGGGGGCTGCCGCATCAGGCTGCCCCCTTATTCCCTATTCAGGGCTTAGAACAGGCCCATCGGTTTTTCGGAGTAGCTCACCAGCAGGCATTTGGTCTGCTGATAATGCTCCAACATCATCTTATGGGTTTCACGCCCGATACCGGACTGTTTATACC
>NZ_JBKJYW010000543.1:0-14471 GCF_046715635.1 Serratia sp. (in: enterobacteria) | reverse complement strand
GGGCAATCGGGCTACGGACATATTTGGCATGACGCATACCGGGCATGGTCATATCGTCGGTATAACGCGCCCGGCCGGTGACTTTGGCTTGCGCATCGACGCGTTCAAGCGACGCTCCTACAGGCATCTTGGTCTCCTTGGTGAGAGATAAAGTCGCGATAGCTAACAGCAGCAACTTGCAGGCCATAATGAGTCGATTAATCAGACGGATGTGGGTTTTGTGAGTTGAATCTGGTTTATGGCGGCGGCGTGATAATTTTTTGTGGTCAAAGAGGGGGGAGGACACACCGATGTAGGCATAGCATAGACGATGTGCAACGATAATTTATCATATTGATAACGATAAGATTATCAGGTTGATACTCGCTAGACCGAAACCGGGCTTCTCTCTAAGAGGGGGGGCACCAGATTGAGTGCAAAAAAATTGCCCTTGCGGAGGTCAGGGCAATTTTCGTTGCGGGATGGCTAAGCTAACTCAATGACAGGGCTACTTTTTCTTGTAGACTTCCGCCGTGCCATGAACTTTGTTATCCGTGTTAGCCGAGGTCAACACATAGATATCCCCACCTTTTTCATCCGCTTTTTTGGCAAGCTCCTCTTTTGCATCAGATTGAGAGGTTTCGCCAGAGGTGGAGATACTACCGACGTTAACATATTGATCTTTTACCTTTTCGAAATCTACTTTTGCCATCAATTCTGCGGCGACTGAACTGAAGGCGAGTGTGCTTGCGAAAAGTGCCAGTATCAGTTTCTTCATTGCTTGTTTCCTTGTGGCTAGTTGAGTGCATGATTTCAAATAAAACCGCATTAATGCGAGGGATTAACAGTGGTTATGATCAGGCTAGAGCAACAGCAATAGGTACTTTTCAAGTGAAAGGCTTCAAATGTAAAGTCCCTGACACCAAGTATAGACGAATAAATGAAGAGGGTTCCAAATCGGGCTTGACGTGAGTACCACGTGAGGGGGAGGTTAAACTCGTCATGATAAGTCTCTGCAGCGGACAACCTCCAACTCGGTTGGCGGCAGGGTTGTGGAGTGCGCAGAACCACTGTCGGCGAAGACAAACCTGTTGCCGAAAATATTATTATTATTTAAATTTAAATGAACAAATAAGAAGTCTACATAATGCCCTCTGTTGGTTTTAATTTTTTTTAAAATTAGAATGCTCTCTTCAAAATTGAGCATTAAACCTGAAATCCAAGTAAATCAACAGGATGTGTTGCGGATAAATCATTTTATATTGATACGGGTTACTTGATTCGCTAATAAATAATGTGTTGCATGTTAAATTGCGCTGAGTTAATAATGATTTCGAACGAGGTTGTTTTATATTATTTAACAAAGGAGCTGTTCATGAGAGATATTGATAATTCTATGCTTGACCAAATTTCTGGCGGTCGCGGTAATAATGGTGGTGATCGGACGGATAACGGAGGCCGTAATAACAACAAGGGAAGAGGTGCGTCCACTAACTATGGCGGGCAGGCCAATGGCTTTGTAGGTAATTCATCACCCGGTATGGATGCCAATTGTGTCGGTAGTCTTGCCTCTGGCGCTTTCGCGGGGGGGCTTGGTGGTGCACGAGGTGGCCTTGGGGGCGCTGCCGCAGGAGCTGCTCTCGGTGCTTTAGGCGGGATGAATGGTTGCGTCAACACGGGAAACGGTGGTGGTGGTGGAACGGGTAGCAATAGCAATTGTGGTGGGAATTCAGGTAACAGCTGTAGCAGGTAATGTGATTCATGGCTAAAAACTAATACCAGCATGTTACCTATCGCATCACCTAAACAGAGGGTTATACAATGATGATTAAATCAACTTTTTTATATAGCATATGGATTTTTGTTCTGATATTTTTCATTATTAACCCTCTGTTTTATTGCGTTGGCATTTTAGCTGTTTCTGTTATCGAACTTCCTTCATGGCTTACTAAGACAATCCTTTTATTCGTCATACCGTTAGGTTGCTACCGTTTGGTCGATCTGGTTTACAACGCGGTGTGTAAGATAGTGGCCAGAATGTCGAAAGAAAAATGATAGCCAGCCTAAGCAAGAAAAAATATTGGCCCCATAACGGTTAATCAGTTTGGGGCCAATCTTGCCGTGGTTTTGATGGTTAAATCGCAGTCATACCGCACCTTGCGTAGTATGCCAGTGCGGTAGTGAGTCGCTCCCGTCATTCACCTCCACCGTCAGCATTAATTCTCCGTGCCGCAGTTGAATACGCAGACCACCGTTATCCTGGCTGACATGCATATCGGTTATTGGCTGTCGATCGTCAAAAGCCCCTACGCCAATAAACTCCGCATGGGGTTGATGGCGGCGCAGATTGACCAAGATGGCAAGCAGACCATGGAACTGGAGCGGCCGGTGCCGTTCCACTATTCATTATTTAACCTGGAAGCCCATCTGTTGCTGAACCGCTATGCCGATCCCGAACGTTGGCCGTATAGCGATTTGCAGGGGATTGTCTGGGATAATGCGCTGCGGCTGTTGCTACAATCGATCCGTGGTTACCCGCAGGATGCTCCACGTTATAAAGCGGTGCTGGAGAATCTCCCGGAAGAAACGCTCGGTTTATGCGAACGGCTGAGGTGGTGCTGTTAGCCGATTTTTAAGTCGGGAGTCGCTGTTTCCCCTCACCCCAACCCTCTCCCACAGGGAGAGGGAGCTGTCCGGAGTGCGTGTTTGGCCCGTGCTGCTTCGGAAATAAGCAGTTCCACTTAAGAAGAACTCATACCTATGTTGTAAGTGTCTACCATGTCCCCGAACAGTGTTCATGATGTTCCCGGTCTGTCGTGCTGCTTCGGAATGTAGGGAGAACAAGACAGGTAAGGTATTACGCAGAGCAATCAACAAGCTCGAGCGGTCCCCTCTCCTTTTGGGAGAGGGTTAGGGTGAGGGGCCATCACAAGGCCGAACAGGCTTCTGCAACCAGCCCCAAACCCACCTACAGCTTCACAATCTGCACCAGATTGGTGTGTTGCGGGTTGCCCTTGGCCAGCGGGGAAGGACGATGGTGGGTCAGAATATTCACGCTGCCGCCATGATCGACCTTATCGCCAAACATATCCGCCGCCAGCCATGCACCTTGGCCCATCGCGGTGACGCCAGGCATGATTCGCGGGGTAACCTTCGCCTGGATCTGCGTTTCGCCCCGGCCATTAAAGACCTTCACCCGATCGCCGTTCTTGATACCGCGCGCCTGCGCATCCAGCGTGTTGATCCACACCTCCTGCGGGCAAGCCTGCTGCAACACGTCGATATTACCGTAGCTGGAGTGGGTCCTGGCCTTGTAGTGGTAACCAAACAGTTGCAGCGGATATTGGCTGCTCAGCGGATCTTCCCAACCTTCGAACCCGGCGGCATAGACCGGTAATGGATGGATCACATCTTCTGGCGCCAACTCCCAAGTGGCAGCGATCTCCGCCAGCCGTTCGGAATAAATTTCAATCTTACCCGATGGCGTTTTCAGCGGGTTGGCCTGCGGATCCTCTCTGAACTCCTTGAAGGCCACCACGTGCTCTTCCGGGCATTTGCGCTTATAAATGCCGGCGCTTTTCATCTCTTGATAGCTTGGCATTTCCGGGTTGCGTTCGCGGGTTTTCTCACACAGGTATTCGATCCACTGCTGCTGGTTGCGTCCCTCGGTGAAGGTTGCTTCAGCCTGTGGCCCAACCCGCTTGGCGACCTCGGAAAGGATCTCGTAAATCGGGCGGCGTTCAAACTTGCGCGTGGTGGCGGGCTGGCCCAGGATCACATAGCCCATATTGCCCGCGGACTCATGAGAGATCAGGTCTTCTTGCTCGGTAGGCATCAGGTCGGGCAGCAGAATGTCGCAGTATTTGGCCGACGAGGTCATAAAGTGCTCGATGCCGACGATCATTTCACACTTGGTGTCATCTTGCAGGATCTGGTGGGTGCGGCTGATATCGCCATGCTGGTTGATCAACGTATTACTGGCGTAGCACCAGATAAACTTGATCGGCACGTCCAGCTTGTCTTTGCCACGGATGCCGTCACGCTTGGCGGTCATTTCCGGGCCGCGCATGATGGCGTCGGTCCAGGTAAACACCGATATCTTGGTCTGCACCGGGTTGGTCAGCATGTCGAACCATTCCACGCCCAGATCGAAGCTACCTTCGCGGCAGCCGGTGTTACCACCGTTGATGCCGACGTTACCGGTCAGGATCGGTAACATGGCAATGGCCCTGGCGGTTTGTTCGCCGTTGGCGTGACGCTGTGGCCCCCAGCCTTGGCAGATATAGGCCGGTTTGGCCGTCCCGATTTCGCGGGCCAGTTGGATAATGGTGCTGGCCGGTATCCCAGTGATGCGCGCCGCCCATGCTGGCGTTTTGGCGATGCCATCATCACCCTGGCCGAGGATATAGGCTTTGTAATGGCCATTTTTTGGTGCGCTGCTGGGCAGGGTGGTTTCATCATAGCCCACGCAGTATTTATCCAGGAACGGTTGGTCCACCAGGTTTTCGCTGATCAACACGTGGGCGATGCCTGCAACCAACGCCGCATCGGTGCCTGGGCGGATCGGCACCCATTGATCTTCACGGCCACCCGCGGTATCGGTATAGCGTGGATCGATGACAATCATCTTGGCGTTAGAGATTGCTCTGGCTTGCTCCAGATAGTAGGTCACGCTGCCACCGCTCATGCGGGTTTCCGCCGGATTATTGCCAAATAGCACCACCAGCTTGCTGTTGGCGATATCGTCCGGGCTGTTGCCCTGCTGTGCGCCGTACAGATAGGGCATGGCGGCGGTGATCTGCGCGGTGCTGTAGCTGCCATAGCGGCTGAGGAAGCCGCCGCAGGAGTTCATCAGGCGATAAGGCACGTTGGAGTTGGTGATATTGCCGCCGTCGACCCCGGTACCGTACAGCACGTGCACCGCTTCATTACCGTATTGCGCCAGGGTGTGTTTCAACTGGCCGCTGATGGTATCCAGCGCTTCTTCCCAACTGATGCGTTTGAATTTGCCTTCGCCGCGTTTGCCGACGCGTTTCATCGGGTACTTCAGGCGGTCTGGGTGGTTCATGCGGCGGCGGATTGAGCGCCCGCGCAGGCAGGCCCGTAGCTGGTGGTTGCCATAGTGATCGCTGCCGGTGTTGTCGGTTTCCACCCAGTACACTTCGTCATCCCGCACGTGCAGACGCAGCGCACAGCGGCTACCGCAGTTTACGGTGCAAGAACTCCAGACCACCTTGTCTTCCGGCGGCTGGGTATTTGGCAACGGCTCGGCGGCGGTTTTACGGAAGGGCAACACCAGCCCTGAGGTAGCGGCCAGTAAACAGCCGGTAGCCGAGCCGGTTTTGATTAGCTTGCGACGGCTGAGTGGGTGATGAAGCAGGTCCGGGTTGTGGTTATCATTCATGATAGTGCTCCCTGTGCTGGCCTATTTCGGTGCCGATAACGCCTGATGTCTAGTTTGCTATTAACCCATGATGTCTCTTGGCAAGACGTTTTAAGCCAGGCAACCGTGGTGTGATATATTAAAAGTGCTAACCTGTAGCGAATAAAGCAGTCTGCATTAATGAATTTGCATTGGTAATCTTAGCCATGCAAATTCATCTCTCAGTCTGATAATTAGAGTACCTCTTAATAAGTATACTCGTGTGCGGGGCAGATGAAGTTTGCTTGAGGTCAAGTTTTAGCTTTTCGTAAGCGAATAAAGCGGGCTGGTTGCTTTTTTTTCACAGCGGCAAGCGTTGTGTTGAGGTTAGTGTCTCAATCTATAGCCTATTTGGTTGGCAGGATTAAGGGATGTTGGTGAGATAAAGCCAGCGTCGATACAATATTATTATGGCCTCGTGCAACATAAGCCCCCATCACGCGCGTGTCAGAGGGATTAGCAAAGTCATGCATTGGTTAATCCCCGAGGTATTGCACCCCGCCAGCCGTCACAGTGGTAGGAGAAACCCGGTAAAAGATCGACCTCCTGCAACACCATTACCAAGCACGGCCCTGCTGATGACTCTGCAATAAAATTACAAACTAAAACGGCATATTACGTGTTTTCCTGCCCCGGCCTTTCCTATACTCATCACGCTTGATTGTGTCGTAAAGCTTATGCTGAAGCAGGGGGGGATATTAATTGTTACAAAACTATGCAGGAGAATACATTATTATTCTTGTTGTTTGGCTGGTGGCTTATTTAACGGGGTTAGGATTTTTATTTAAAAGATAATGAGATTTATTGTTATTTAAATACGTGCGCGAATAAATCTAGTCAGAAAAATATGCAAGAAAAATATTTTTTGCTGAAGCGATTTTTCTCATGTTACGCAAATATTAACCGTTACCTCAGCAAAGGTTGATAAAGATCAACTCAGGGTAGCCTGAAAATAACAATATATTAACCACCCGCACACCGTGTTTTCGGGCTTGCATGTCGGTCACCAACAGGGGATAGATAATAATGATAAGGGAAAATCAAACATTTTTCCGCGATGGCGTGAATCGCCGCGATTTTATGAAGTTATGTGCGGCACTCGCCGCCACCATGGGGCTCAGCACCAAAGCCGCCGCCGAAATAGCCCACTCGGTAGGTTCGCCACAGCGGCCACCGGTCATCTGGATCGGGGCTCAGGAATGTACCGGCTGTACGGAGTCCTTGTTACGGGCCACTCACCCAACCATCGAGAACCTGTTGCTTGACGTGGTTTCCATGGAATACCACGAAGTCCTCTCTGCTGCGTTCGGTGAACAGGCGGAAGAAAACAAGCACCGTGCGATTGAGCAATACAAAGGGAAATACGTGCTGGTGGTCGACGGCTCCATTCCGATGAAGGATGGCGGCGTCTACTGCATGGTGGCCGGCCAGCCGATCGTTGAGCATATCCGTAATGCGGCAGAGCACGCCGCTGCAATCATCGCCATCGGCTCCTGTGCTGCCTGGGGCGGCGTCGCGGCCAGTGGTACCAATCCTACCGGCGCGGTCAGCCTGCAAGAAATTTTACCCGGCAAAACCGTGATCAACATCCCTGGCTGCCCACCTAACCCACACAACTTCCTGGCCACGGTGGCCCATATCATCACCTACCAACGGCCACCGGCGCTGGATGCGAAAAATCGCCCCGAGTTCGCCTATGCCCGCCTGATCCATGAAAACTGCGAGCGCCGCCCGCATTTTGATGCCGGGCGTTTTGCCAAACAGTTTGGCGATGATGGCCATCGGCAGGGCTGGTGCCTGTATCACCTTGGCTGCAAAGGGCCGGAAACTTATGGCAACTGCTCAACGCTGGAGTTCTGCGACGTGGGCGGTGGGATCTGGCCGGTTGGGATCGGTCACCCCTGCTACGGCTGCAACGAGGAGGGCATCGGCTTTACCAAAGGGATCGCCCAGTTAGCCAGCGTCGAAAATCCTACCCCGCGCAACGCTAAACCCGAGGTGGGCAGCGTAGAAGGTGGGCATGTCAGCCCAACTGCGATGGGATTGCTTGGCGGTGTGGTCGGCCTGGTTGCCGGGGTCAGCCTGATGGCAGTGAAAGAGCTGGGGCGGCAGCAGAAAACGCAGCGTAAAGACGACGAGCAGCCGCCAAGCAAGGAGTAAGCCGTGAATCGACGTAACTTTCTAAAACTGACCTGCGGTGGTGCGATGTTGGCAGGGGTTGCTCCTGCGGCGCAAGCCGGGCCGGAGAACAAGCCGCCCATCCCCAACTCGCTGGGCATGCTGTATGACTCGACCTTGTGCGTGGGTTGCCAGGCCTGCGTCAGCCAATGCCAGCGAATCAACCATACCGATGAGCCGCATGGCGAAACCTATGCCTATGCGGGTACCGAAGCGACCTGGTCAAACAATGACAAGCTTAGCCCCTACACCAACAACATTATTCAGGTGTGGACCAGCGGAAATGGCAAGCACAAAGACCAGGTGGAAAACGGCTACGCCTATATCAAACAGCAGTGCATGCACTGTGTCGATCCCAACTGCGTATCCGTCTGCCCGGTTCAGGCGCTGCACAAAGATGCCAAAACCGGCATCGTGCATTACAACCCCGATGTCTGTACCGGCTGCCGCTACTGCATGGTGGGCTGCCCGTTCAACGTGCCGAAATACGACTACGACAACCCGTTTGGCAAGATCCACAAATGCGAACTCTGTAACCAGAAAGGCGTTGCCCGGCTGGATCAGGGCGGGCTGCCAGGCTGTGTCGAAGTCTGCCCAACCGGGGCGGTGATCTTTGGCACCCGCGAGCAGCTAATGGCCGAAGCCAAGCAGCGTCTGGCCACTAAGCCCGGTGAGAACTACCGTTATCCGCGCCAAACGCTGCAAGGGAACGACCATTACGAACATCTGGTGCCGCATTACCAACCGCACCTGTATGGCGAGCATGAGGGCGGCGGAACGCAGGTGCTGGTGCTGACCGGTGTGCCTTTCGAAAATCTCGGCTTGCCAGCGCTGGAGGAGTTGTCAACCGGTGCGCGTTCCGAGCATATCCAGCACACGCTGTATAAAGGCATGGTGTTGCCGTTTGCCGCTCTGGCCGGGATCACCTTCCTGGTGCAGCGCAACCAGCGTAACGAGCGTCAGGACAAGAAGGAAGATAAACATGACGACGCATAAAACGCAGCCACTCGGCGGGCGGCTGGTGAGTTGGCCGGTGATGCTGCTGGCACCCTTTGTGGTGCTGTGCCTGTTGTTGATCCTCAAACGTCTGGTATTGGGGTTGGGCGATGTTTCCGATCTGAACGGTGGCTATCCCTGGGGGATCTGGATCGCGTTCGATCTGCTGGTAGGCACTGGTTTAGCCTGCGGCGGCTGGGCGTTGGCCTGGGCGGTGTATGTGTTCAACCGGGGTGAATATCACCCGCTGGTACGGCCCGCGCTGTTAGCCAGCCTGTTCGGCTATTCGCTGGGCGGTCTGTCGATCACCATCGACGTGGGTCGTTACTGGAATCTGCCATACTTCTATATTCCTGGCCACTTCAACACCTCGTCGGTGCTGTTTGAAACCGCAGTTTGTATGACGATCTACGTTGGCATCGTGGCGCTGGAGTTTGCCCCGGCGTTGCTGGAAAAACTGGGCTGGAAGGTGTCGCTGAAACGGCTCAACAAGGTGATGTTCCTGGTGATTGCCCTGGGCGCATTGCTGCCAACCATGCACCAGTCTTCCATGGGGTCGCTGATGATTGCGGCGGGGATCAAAATCCACCCGCTGTGGCAAAGCTACGAAATGCTGCCGCTGTTCTCCCTGTTAACGGCGGGCATTCTGGGCTTCTCGATAGTGATTTTTGAAGGCTCGCTGGTGCAGGCCGGGCTGCGGGGGAAAGGGCCAGAGGAAACGCCACTGTTTGCCCGCATGACCTACATCATCGATGGGTTCTTACTGCTGTTTATTGTGCTGCGCTTTGGGGAACTGATCTGGCGCGGCAAAACGGACTATCTGTGGCATCTCGATCGCTTTGCCATCTCGTTCTGGGTGGAAACGCTGTTGATGTTGGTGCCGCTGCTGATGTTCCGCTGGAAGCGCAACCGCCGCAACTCACGCCTGCTGTTTCTCGGCGCGCTAAGCATGGTCTGCGGGGCGTCGTTCTGGCGGCTGAATTACGCGTTGCTGGCCTACGACCCAGGCAATGGCTACCACTATTTCCCGACGGCCAGCGAACTGCTGATCTCCATCGGCTTTGTGGCAATTGAAGTTTGTGCGTACATCCTGTTGATCCGGTTGTTACCGGTGCTGCCTGCGCATCAACACAAGAATGAAAACAACCAGTTAGAGGTAGAGCATGAGCCAACGCATCACCATTGATCCCGTCACCCGTATTGAGGGCCACCTGCGCATCGACTGTGAAATCGAAGACGGCAAGGTGGTTAAAGCCTGGTCCTCCGGCACCATGTGGCGCGGAATGGAAGAGATCCTGCAAGGTAACGATCCGCGTGATGCGTGGATGATTGTCCAGCGGATCTGCGGCGTGTGTACCACCATTCACGCGTTGGCCTCCGTGCGTACGGTAGAAAATGCGCTGGGGATGGAGATACCGGTCAATGCCCAGTACATCCGCAATATCATTGCCGCCGCCCACAGCATTCACGACCATATCGTGCATTTCTACCAGCTCTCGGCGCTGGACTGGGTGGACGTCACCTCCGCGCTGAAGGCCGATCCGCAGAAGGCTGCCGATTTGCTCAGTGGTCTGTCTAGCTGGCCGTTGAACAGCGCTGCCGAGTTCACCCGGGTGCAGCAGAAGATTAAAGATCTGGTCGCCAGCGGCCAACTGGGCATCTTCGCCAACGGCTACTGGGGGCACCCGGCAATGGCGTTACCGCCGGAGATTAACCTGATCGCCGTTGCCCACTATCTGCAGGCGCTGGAATGTCAGCGTGATGCCAACCGTGTGGTGGCGATACTGGGCGGTAAAACGCCGCATATCCAGAACCTGGCGGTAGGCGGGGTGGCTAACCCAATCAACCTCGATGCGCCTAGCGTGTTGAACCTTGAACGCCTGATGTACCTGAAAACCTTTATCGATCGCCTGGGCGACTTTATCGAGCAGGTTTATCTGGTGGACAGCGCGGTGATTGCGGCGCATTACCCTGAGTGGCTAACCATCGGCAAAGGCTCGGACTGCTATCTCTGCGTGCCGGAGCTGCCGATCGATCGTAAAGGCGACCAGTTCCTGATGCCTGGGGGTTATCTGGAGAACGGCAAGTTCCGTCCGATCGCCAACCAGCGCGATGAGTATCTGATCAAGGGCATTCAGGAGAGCGGTAAACACGCCTGGTATCAGGACGATGAACCGCTGGCACCTTGGGAAGGACTGACGCGGCCTAAATACACCGGCTGGCAGGAAGATGGCAAATACTCCTGGGTAAAAGCGCCAACCTTCTACGGCAAAGCGGTAGAGATGGGGCCGTTGGCCTGGCTGATGTGCACCTTGCAAGCCGAGCATCCACCCACCCAGAAATATTTTGCCAAGGTTAACAGCAACTACCAGGCCCTGACCGGCAAAGCGCTGACTGCCGATCAACTGCCGTCGACCCTGGGCCGTATTGTCGGGCGTACGGTGCATGCCTGTGTGCTGCATGAAACCTTGGGCCAGCAGTGGCAGGCGTTGGTGAGCAATATTGGCAGCGGAGATCATGAAACCTTTATCCCACCGAATATTCCGTTGACCGGTGAGATCCGGGGCGTGGGCTTTATCGAAGCCCCGCGCGGCGCGTTGTCGCACTGGGTGGTGATCAAGGACGGCAAAATCGCCAACTATCAGGCGGTGGTGCCATCAACCTGGAACGCCGGGCCACGCAACTTTAACGATGAGCCCGGTCCTTACGAGCGTTCACTGGTTGGCACGCCGGTGGCCGATCCGAGCAAACCGCTAGAGGTGGTGCGAACTATCCACTCGTTCGACCCGTGCATGTCCTGTGCGGTGCATATTGTCGACACCACTGGCAATGAAGTGACCAGGGTCAAGGTGCTGTAATGCGAATTTTGGTATTAGGCATAGGTAATCTGTTATTGGGCGATGAGGCGGTGGGCGTGCGCATCGTTGAAGCCCTTGAGCAGCGCTATCGCTTACCGCCCCATGTCGAGGTGCTGGACGGTGGCACCTCAGGGATGGAACTGATGGAAATGATGGCCGATCGCGATCATCTGATTGTGGCGGACGCGGTGTTGACCGGTGCTGCACCGGGCAGCGTCGCCGTGCTGTATGACGAAGAGATCCCGGCGCTGTTTACCCGTAAGGTTTCGCCCCATCAACTGGGGCTTTCCGATGTGCTGATGGCGCTGCGGCTGACGGATGAGTTTCCCCGGCGGCTCACCCTGGTGGGCGTGGTGCCAGAGTCGCTGGAACCCGGAATTGGCCTGAGCACGGTGGTCAGCCAGGCGATTGAGCCAGCGTTGGCCCAGGTGTTGCTGGCGCTGCAAGAGAGCGGTGTGGTGGCGGAGCCAAAAGAGGTGGCTAATGCAGACTGTGACTAACGGTTTTCAGCTCAACCCCAGCGTGTTGCTGGAAACCGCCTTTCAGGCGATCGCCGACGGTGAGATGCAGGATTTGCCGTTTTTCCAACCGCAAATCCCGGTGCGTGCCTGTGGCTTTCAGCTGTTTGAACAGCAGTGGGTCGGCACCATCCTCACGCCGTGGATGCTCAGCCTGCTGGTGTTACCCGGCCCTGAGCAGGTTTGGCAACCTTATGCGATAGGGGACAAGTTAGCGTTGAACCTGCCTTGCGGCAGCGTACGGTTTATCGTCGGTGAGATTGCGGGCTGCGGGCAATACCTGGCCTGTTCACTGATGTCTCCGTTGGATCGCCATCTGGGGGCCGAGCAGGCGCTGGCATTGGCACAACAGAGTGCGCGAATGGCGCTTTCGCTACCGGTGGCGGATGGCAACATCCCCAGTAATCCGGGGCGCAGGGCGCTGTTTCGTTTACCACAGAGAACGGCGTAGATGCATGAAATCAGCCTGTGCCTGAGCACGATGGAATTGATTGAACAGCAGGCTCGACAGCACGGTGCCAAACGGGTGACGGCGGTGTGGCTGGAGATCGGGGCGCTCTCTTGTATCGAAGAGCACGCGCTGCGTTTCAGCTTCTCCTCGGCATCCCGTAATACGCTGGCAGAGGGGTGCCAGCTGTTGCTGGACTACCAACCGGCCCGCGCCTGGTGCTGGAGTTGCAGCATGAGCGTGATAATTGAAAAACATGATGAAGGTTGCCCACGGTGCGGCGGCCACCAACTGCGGGTCGAGAGTGGCGACAGCCTGCGGTTAAAGCAGTTGGAAGTGGAATAATTTTGAGGAGTGAATAACGATGTGTACGACTTGCGGTTGCGCCAGTGGCGAAAAAACTATCGAGGGTGATGAACATCATCACCACGACGACCACCATCATCACGACCATCATGATGCTCCCCACCAACATCATCCCGACCACCACCACGGCGGACATCAGGCACCGGCAGGCGTGGTGATCCATCACCATCATCACTATTACCATCAAGGCGATGTGCATCATCATTACGCGGGAGTCGCTACGGCGGAACGTTTTACGCCAGAGGTGCAAGCGCATTCGCAAGACCTGCACTATGGGCACGGCGAGGCGGGGAGCCATGCACCGGGTATCGGGCAGCGCCGTCTGGTGCAGATTGAACAAGACGTGCTGAGCAAGAACAACCATCTGGCGGCCCACAACCGCGAACACTTTTCCGCGCAGCATATTCTGGTGCTGAATCTGGTCTCCAGCCCCGGCTCGGGCAAAACCACTTTGCTGACGGCCACGCTGCAACGATTGGCGGGCAAATTGCCCTGCGCAGTGATTGAGGGCGATCAGCAAACCAGTAACGATGCCGAGCGTATTCGCGCCACCGGCGTACCGGCCATTCAGGTTAATACCGGTAAAGGCTGCCATCTGGACGCGCAAATGGTACACGATGCGGCACACCGCCTGGATTTGCAGGATCACAGCCTGCTGTTTATCGAGAATGTCGGCAACCTGGTTTGCCCGGCGAGCTTCGATCTGGGCGAACGGCATAAGGTCGCGGTGCTGTCGGTGACGGAAGGGGAAGACAAGCCGCTGAAATACCCCCATATGTTTGCCGCCGCCACGCTAATGATCATCAACAAGATCGATCTGCTGCCCTACGTGAACTTCTCGGTGGAAAACTGCATCGCCTTTGCCCGCCAGGTTAACCCGTCAATCGAGGTGATCGCACTGTCAGCCACCAGCGGCGAGGGGATGGATCTCTGGCTGAACTGGCTGGGGGAACAATAATGTGCCTCGGTGTACCCGGTAAGGTGACCGCAGTGGGGGAGGATATCCACCAACTGGCCTGGGCCGACGTGTGTGGCGTGGCGGTCAGGATCAATATTGCGCTGGTCTGTGAAGGTTCACCGCAGGAACTGATCGGCCAGTGGGTGCTGGTGCACGTCGGCTTTGCCATGAGCCTGCTCGATGAACAGGAAGCGCTGGAAACGCTGGCAGCATTGCAGCATATGCGCGCCGTCGGGCTGGCAAGGGATGACGAGGATGCCGATGCGCTACGTTGATGAATTCCGCGATCCGGCGCTGTGCCAGACGCTGTTACGGCGCATCGAAACGCTGATGTTAGCCATTCCCCAGTCGCAGCGCTTGCCGCTACAGGTGATGGAGGTCTGCGGTGGCCACACCCACGCGATTTTCAAGTTTGGTCTTGACCAACTGCTGCCGGACAGCCTGGAATTTGTCCACGGCCCCGGTTGCCCGGTTTGCGTGTTGCCGATGGGGCGCATTGATAGCTGCCTGGAGATTGCGGCACACCCGGAGGTAATTTTCTGCACCTATGGGGATGCGATGCGCGTGCCTGGGCGCAATGGCTCGTTGCTGGATGCCCGCCGTCGTGGCGCGGATGTCCGGGTGGTGTATTCGCCGCTGGATGCCCTGCAACTGGCTGCCGATAACCCGCAGCGAGAAGTGGTGTTCTTCGGTCTGGGTTTTGAAACCACCATGCCCGCCAGCGCCTTGACGCTGCAACAGGCTCGCC
>NZ_JBKJYW010000542.1:0-3402 GCF_046715635.1 Serratia sp. (in: enterobacteria) | reverse complement strand
T
Source organism: Serratia sp. (in: enterobacteria) (assembly GCF_046715635.1). Classification (GTDB taxonomy): domain Bacteria; phylum Pseudomonadota; class Gammaproteobacteria; order Enterobacterales; family Enterobacteriaceae; genus Chania. Next base: position 3,401 of record NZ_JBKJYW010000542.1, on the reverse strand, counting down.
GTCAACAGTGAAGATGAAATTACCTCCATTTATTGAGCTGTACCGGGCGTTGATCGCCACTCCGTCGATCAGCGCCACCGATGGCGCCCTCGATCAGAGTAATGAAGCATTAATCAACTTGCTGGCTGGCTGGTTCAACGATTTGGGCTTCCGCGTCGACGTGCAGCCCGTGCCGGACACCCGCAACAAATTCAACCTGCTGGCCAGCCTCGGTGAAGGCAGCGGCGGCCTGCTGCTGGCGGGCCATACCGACACGGTACCCTACGATCAGGGGCGCTGGACGCGAGATCCTTTTACCCTGACCGAGCACGACAACAAGCTGTACGGGCTGGGTACTGCTGACATGAAGGGCTTCTTCGCCTTTATCCTGGATGCGGTACGCGATATCGATGCCAGCAAGCTAACCAAACCGCTACACATCCTGGCCACCGCTGATGAAGAAACGACGATGGCTGGCGCACGTTACTTTGCTGCCTCCAGCAAAATCCGCCCGGACTTTGCCATCATCGGCGAGCCAACCTCGCTGCAACCGGTACGCGCGCACAAAGGCCATATCTCCAGTGCGATCCGCATCGTTGGCCAGTCGGGCCATTCGAGCGATCCGGCGCGCGGCGTCAATGCCATCGATCTGATGCATGAGTCCATCGGGCATCTGATGGAATTGCGTAAAACGCTACAGGAGCGCTACAACAACCCGGCGTTTGCGGTGCCTTACCCAACCATGAACTTTGGCCATATCAGCGGTGGCGATGCGGCTAACCGTATCTGTGCCTGCTGTGAACTGCATATGGATATCCGTCCGCTGCCGGGGATGACGCTGGATAACATCAACGAACTCCTGCACGAAGCGCTGGCGCCGGTAAGCCAACGTTGGCCGGGCCGTTTGACGATCGATGAGCTGCATCCGCCGATCCCAGGCTACGAATGCCCAACTGACCATCACATGGTGGCGGTGATTGAAAAACTGCTGGGTTCACGCACCGAAGTGGTCAATTACTGCACCGAAGCACCGTTCGTCCAGGAAGTATGCCCAACGCTGGTGCTCGTCCCAGGTTCGATCAACCAGGCGCATCAGCCGGATGAATATCTGGATACCACGTTTATTGAACCAACGCGTAAGCTGCTGGGTCAGATGGTCGACCATTTCTGCCGGCAATAAACCTTAATAACAACAGGGGAATGGGTTACCCTTCCCTAGCTATTAAGACGTAGTGATTTAAGCCGATAAGCCAGACTGATAACCGGCAGCGCGTAATTAAATTTCAGAAAATACGCCGAATTTGATGTTTTTTTGCTAAAAATAGTGTCAATTGATGATTGGACAGGCACGTGATCGGCTAAAACCGGCAGGCTGCGACGGCACGTGAAATTTACTTACAAGATGAAAAATCACGTACTCATCGTGTTCAGGTCGTGGTGAAAAACACCACGATCGGAGGATGATAAGTATGCAAAGAACTGGGTCAGGGATTATATGAACGAACAATATTCGGCAATGCGAAGTAATGTCAGTATGCTCGGCAAACTGCTAGGCGATACCATTAAAGAAGCGCTGGGCGAGCATATTCTCGATCGCGTTGAAACTATCCGTAAGCTTTCCAAATCTTCACGTGCCGGTAACGAGGCGCATCGTCAGGAGCTGCTCTCCACGCTGCAGAACCTGTCCAACGATGAGCTGCTGCCCGTTGCCCGCGCTTTCAGCCAATTCCTTAACCTGACCAACGTTGCTGAGCAATACCACAGCATCTCGCCGCACGGCGAAGCGGCCAGCAACCCGGAAGCCTTGGCGCAGTTGTTTACCAAACTGAAAGACAACAAGCTGGACAACAAACAGCTGCAAAAGGCGGTGGACGATCTTTCCATCGAGCTGGTCCTGACCGCTCACCCAACGGAAATTACCCGCCGCACCCTGATCCACAAGCTGGTTGAGGTGAACACCTGTCTGAGCCAGTTGGACCATAACGATCTGGCCGACTACGAGCGCAATAAAATCATGCGCCGTCTGCGCCAGTTGGTCGCACAGTCCTGGCATACCGACGAGATCCGCAAGAATCGTCCCTCCCCGGTCGATGAAGCCAAATGGGGCTTTGCCGTGGTGGAAAACAGCCTGTGGGAAGGCGTACCGGCCTTCCTGCGCGAATTCAACGAACAACTGGAAAATTCCATCGATTACCGCCTGCCGGTAGAAGCCGTACCTATCCGCTTTACCTCCTGGATGGGCGGCGACCGCGACGGTAACCCGAACGTGACCGCTGAAATCACCCGTCACGTGCTGTTGCTAAGCCGCTGGAAGGCCTGCGATCTGTTCACCCGTGATATTCAGGTGCTGGTTTCCGAACTGTCGATGACCGAATGTACCCCGGAACTGCGGGAATTGGCCGGTGGTGACGAAGTACAAGAACCTTATCGCGAATTGATGAAGCAACTGCGCAGCCAGTTGATGAGCTCCCAGGCCTACCTTGAAGGCCGCCTGAAAGGAGAACGCGTCCTGCGTCCGCACGATCTGCTGGAAAATAACGAGCAGCTGTGGGAACCGCTATACGCCTGCTACCAATCTTTGGTGGCCTGTGGCATGAGCATTATCGCCAACGGCCAACTGCTGGACACCTTGCGCCGCGTGCGCTGCTTTGGCGTGCCGCTGGTACGCATCGATGTACGTCAGGAAAGTACCCGCCATACCGAAGCCATTGCCGAACTTACCCGCTATCTGGGCCTGGGGGATTATGAAAGCTGGTCAGAAGCCGACAAACAGGCGTTCCTGATCCGTGAACTGAACTCCAAGCGTCCGCTGGTGCCGCTGAAGTGGGAGCCGAGTGCAGACACTCAGGAAGTGCTGGAAACCTGCAAGGTGGTCGCCGAAGCGCCACAAGGTTCGATCGCCGCCTACGTCATTTCCATGGCACGTACCCCGTCCGATGTCTTGGCCGTGCACCTGTTATTGAAGGAGACTGGTTGCCCATTCGCGCTACCGGTGGCCCCACTGTTCGAAACCCTCGACGATCTGAACAACGCCGAGGACGTGATGACCCAGTTGCTGAACATCGACTGGTATCGCGGCTTTATTCAGGGCAAACAGATGGTCATGATCGGCTATTCCGACTCGGCAAAAGATGCTGGCGTGATGGCTGCCTCCTGGGCGCAATACCGTGCACAGGACGCACTGATCAAAACCTGTGAGAAGGCCGGAGTGGCGCTAACGCTGTTCCATGGCCGTGGTGGCTCAATTGGCCGTGGTGGCGCACCTGCGCACGCCGCTCTGCTCTCACAACCACCAGGCAGCCTGAAAGGTGGCCTACGCGTGACCGAACAGGGCGAGATGATCCGCTTTAAATTCGGCCTGCCAGAAGTCACCATCAGCAGCCTGGCGCTGTACGCCGGTGCGGTGTTGGAAGCCAACCTGC
>NZ_JBKJYW010000541.1:0-16663 GCF_046715635.1 Serratia sp. (in: enterobacteria) | reverse complement strand
ATAAGCACCGAATTTCTGTTTCTGATCTTCGCTCAACGTCGGGATATGTACGCCACTGCGCATGACCGTATTCTGTAAGTAATCAACGAATGCCTTGCGCTGCTCCGGCTCTTTATCGCCGCAGGCGGTCAGTTGCATAACCACCAACAATGCCAACACCGGTGCCAGCCAACGCGCGAAACTTCTGCTCTGGATCCCTACAGCCATGTGACATAACTCCTGTTATAAACGTGTCTTTTATCAGATTCCATGCCGTCTGCCGCCCTCCGTGCGTCTACAAGAATAGATCAACTACCAGCGATACGAAATGGGATCCCGCAAGGTACGCAGAATAAGTCACCGTTTCGCTGCCGCCATCAGAGATGAAAAAGCGCCCGCAGGCGCTTTGACTTGGGCTTTACACCATTATTGCAGCACGGAGATATCCGCGACCTGCAGGAACAGCTCACGCAGCTTGCTCAGCAACGTCAGACGGTTCACGCGCACCGCTTCATCTTCTGCCATCACCATCACGCTGTCGAAGAACGCATCCACGGTTTCACGCAGTGCGGCCAGTTCTACCAGCGCTTCCTGGTAGCGGCCTTCGGCGAAGAACGGTTGCAGCTTATCGCGCAGCACCACCAAGTGGGTTGCCAACTTCAGCTCGGCCGGTTCTTTCAATACCGATGCGTGGACCTGGTCCAGCAGCGTATCGTTGGATTTGGCCAGGATATTGGAAACGCGCTTGTTGGCCGCCGCCAGTGCCGCAGCGGCTTCCAGCGTACGGAAATGCGTCACCGCTTTTACCCGCGCATCGAAGTCGGCAGGCCTGGTTGGGCGACGTGCCAATACGGCCTGGATGGTATCCACCGCATGGCCTTCTTCCTGATACCAGGCGCGGAAACGGCCCAGCATAAAGTCGACAACCTCGTCCACGACCTTGGCGTTGGTCAGCTTATCACCATACAGGCGGACAGCCTCTTCGGTCAGGGTTTGCAGATCCAGCGGCAGGTTTTTCTCAACGATGATACGCAGCACACCCAGCGCAGCACGGCGCAGTGCGAACGGGTCTTTATCGCCTTTTGGATGTTGCCCGATGCCGAAGATCCCGGCCAGGGTGTCCATTTTGTCGGCGATCGCCAACGAGCAGGCCACCAACGATTGCGGCAGTTCATCACCGGCAAAACGTGGTTGGTACTGTTCGTTCAACGCCACCGCCACGTCTTCAGCTTCACCGTCGTGGCGCGCATAGTGCATACCCATGACGCCTTGAGTGTCGGTGAATTCGAACACCATGTTGGTCATCAGATCGCACTTCGACAGCAGCCCCGCACGGGTAGCGTGGTTGACGTCTGCCCCGATCTGGCCGGCGATCCAGCCCGCCATGGCCTGGATACGGTCGGTCTTGGCGCGCAGGGTGCCCAGTTGCTGTTGGAACAGCACGGTTTCCAGACGCGGCAGGTTGTCTTCCAGGCGTTGCTTGCGGTCAGTATTGAAGAAGAACTCGGCATCCGCCAGACGTGGGCGCACCACCTTCTCGTTACCGGAGATGATTTGCTGCGGATCTTTCGATTCGATATTGGCGACGAAGATAAAGTTCGGCAGCAGTTTTCCCGCGGCGTCATACACCGGGAAATACTTCTGATCGCCCTTCATGGTGTACACCAGCGCTTCCGCAGGCACCGCCAGGAATTTCTCTTCGAACTTGGCGGTCAGCACCACTGGCCATTCGACCAACGAAGTGACCTCTTCCAGCAGGCTCTCACTCAGATCGGCTTTACCGCCAATCTGTTGTGCAGCCAGCTCGGCATCGCGCTTGATCAACGTTTTACGCGTTTGATAATCCGCCACCACTTTGCCGCGCTCCAACAGGATTTGCGGGTATTGATCGGCGTTATCGATGGTGAATTCGGCTTCACCCATAAAGCGGTGGCCGCGAATAGTGCGGGCAGAGTCAATACCCAGCACGGTGCCAGGGATCAGTTCTGCACCCAGCAGCAGGGTCACGGTATGCACAGGGCGGACAAACTGGGTTTCTTTATCGCCCCAGCGCATCAGTTTCGGGATGGGCAGCTTGGACAGCGCGGTGCTCACCATACCGGCCAGCAGTTGCTGGGCAGATTGGCCCGGCACATGGGCGCGATACAGCAGCCATTCGCCTTTATCGGTCACCAGGCGCTCGGCCTGATCGACGGTAATACCGCAGCCACGCGCCCAACCTTCGGCCGCTTTGCTCGGTTTGCCTTCGGCGTCGAACGCCTGGGCAATGGCCGGACCGCGTTTTTCAACTTCACGATCGGCCTGCGCAGCACTCAGATCCGCCACTTTCAACGCCAGACGGCGCGGAGCGGCAAACCACTTCACTTCGCCATGTTCCAGGCCAGCGTTGTCCAGTTCAGCGGTAAAGTTGGCAGCAAAGGCTTCTGCCAGTGAGCGAAGAGCCTTCGGCGGCAGCTCTTCCGTGCCGATTTCCACCAGGAAAGTCTGTTGTGTCATAGCTGCCTCTACTTCTTGTTACACATTGGGAAGCCCAGCGCTTCGCGGGAAGCGTAGTAGGCCTCGGCAACGGCTTTGGTCAGCGTGCGAATACGCAGAATATAGCGCTGACGCTCGGTAACCGAGATCGCCTTGCGTGCATCCAACAGGTTGAAGGTATGAGCAGCCTTGAGGATACGTTCATAAGCCGGCAGCGGCAGCGGTTTCTCCAGTGCCAGCAGCGTTTGTGCTTCCTTTTCATACTGCTCGAAGCAGGAGAACAGGAAATCGACATCGGCGTATTCGAAGTTATAGGTGGATTGCTCCACTTCGTTCTGATGGAACACGTCGCCATAGGTGGTAACGCCCAACGGGCCGTTGCTCCACACCAGATCGTAGACGCTGTCCACGCCCTGGATATACATCGCCAGGCGTTCCAGGCCGTAGGTGATCTCACCGGTGACCGGTTTGCACTCCAGACCACCAACCTGTTGGAAATAGGTAAACTGCGTCACTTCCATGCCGTTTAACCACACTTCCCAACCCAGCCCCCAGGCGCCGAGCGTCGGGTTTTCCCAGTTGTCTTCCACGAAGCGGATATCGTGGATGGTCGGATCCAGACCCAGTTCCTTCAAGGAGCCCAGGTAGAGTTCCTGAATGTTTTCTGGCGATGGCTTAATCACCACCTGGAATTGGTAGTAATGCTGCAGGCGGTTCGGGTTTTCCCCGTAACGGCCGTCGGTTGGGCGACGTGACGGTTGCACATAGGCGGTGGCCATTGGCTCCGGGCCCAGTGCACGCAGGCAGGTCATCGGGTGGGATGTCCCCGCGCCAACTTCCATGTCCAGCGGTTGCACGATGGTGCAGCCCTGGCGCGCCCAATAGTCCTGTAGTGTCAGGATCAGACCCTGAAAGGTCTTGGTATCAAACTTTTGCATGTTGATTTCGCACGCGATACAAGTGGATTTAACAGAATGGGCCAGTATACCCGTTGACCGTAAGATATACAGCCAGAATCCCGCAGCAAGTGTCAATCTTCGAGAAAAAAGCGTGCTTCGCGGCCATTTAAGGCGGGATCGGGGTTTAATACCGCGACAGCTTGAGACAGGTGGAAGTCTTGGCGGTTACGGCCGTTGAGCGCTGGGATGTGCGATTCGAGCCCACATGGGCGGGTTTACGGCGTGTCGGCGTTCTGCAAGACTCCCACCTGTTGCACTATTAACCGCAGCTATTAAGTATCGATCGATTATAAACCACATCGGTAGCCTGGCATTATTCATTGCTTCTTGAATTGGCTCTGATACGATCGCCGACAGTGGAAAGATAACGGCATCATGTAAAGTAAAGTTTAAAAATTTATTAGGGAAGGATGAAAATGATAGAGTTCTTTGATGTGGATTATAATTTATTGCCAGATAATAGATCCAATGAATTATTCTCCCTCAGAAAGACCACCTTTAAAGATCGCCTGAATTGGATTGTAAACTGCGAAAGAAACATGGAGTTTGATGCTTACGATAATAAAAACACCACCTATCTATTCGGCGTTTATCAGGGATTAATTGTCTGTAGCCTGCGATTTATCGAAACTAAACACCCGACGATGATCATCGATACGTTCAAACCTTACTTCCCTCAGTTAAGCCTGCCCGATGGCAACTTTACCGAAGCCAGCCGTTTATTCATTGATAAGTCACGGATACAGGAAATGCAGCTGCGGCAATACCCGATTAGCTCAATACTTTTCTTGTCGATGATTAACTATGCGCGAGATCGTGGCTATGAAGGTATCTATGCGATTGTCAGCCACCCGATGATGATCATTTTCCAACGCTCTGGCTGGCAGATTTCCATTGTTGAAACCGGTCTGTCAGAAAAGGAACAGAATATTTATCTGATTTATATGCCGGTAGATAGCCATAATCAGCAAATCCTGATCGACCGCATCAATCAGAAATCACCGGGCCGCAACGCAACGTTAAACTGCTGGCCACTGTCATTCCCGATCGGGAAGCACCGGCCTGATGAGCTTCAGCTCGACGCCAAGCCTGATGGCATGTTTGGCGTTGGTAACGCCTAACTTTTTGACCACGTTGCCGATATGATATTTTACTGTGGTGAGCTTGATCCCTAAGATAAGCGCGATTTCCTGATAGGATTTCCCCATGCTTGCCCAGTAAATAATCTCATTCTCGCGTTTGGAGAACAGCTCTTTTTGGCTGATCTTGTCAAAATCACTGGTGTTATTCAGATCGTGATACAGCGCGGTCAATTTATCATGGGCGGTGATCAGCAGCATCTGCAGCTTATGTTGGTTCTCTTTGATCGTCTCTTCGATATTTTCATCACAGGAGTCATCCATGATCAGCGATAATACCACCAGGTTATTATTATGATCGTGCAGTACTAACGTATAGCCATTGATCACATTATAGTTTTTGGCCATATCAAAAATCTTGGGCAACTTTAACCCGGATCGGATCACGATATTCTCATCCCAGGAAAAAGGGGTTACCCGGTGGGAGGCGGTAATGAGGACTGGATCGATAAATTGATAGTTATTGGCGGTATAAAACTCGAACCATTCTGTTCTGTTGGAAATTATGGCAAAATCGGCGGGATTACGTTTGCTCATAATCGCATAGGCGTACTTTATGTTGTTATACTCTCTTAAGTTTTTTTCTAAATAAGTCTTTATCGCTGAGTTAATAAACTCATTATTAAAGAATAAACTTGACACGTAATAATCTCCTTGTAGAAATCTCCGTTACAAATTTCAGAGCACAACATAAAGTAATAGTTTACCATAAAAACATTACGAAAACTAATCTCGAGTAAGAAATAACCCATTGGTTTATAATTATTAGCAGAGTGATAATGTTCATCCTTATGCAGACTAAAAATGATTAGCCTGTTTTTTCCCAGGAGCAATCCGAGATGTTAAGGTCAGTTTTTAACCAATGGATGATAAGTGATTTTAACAACCGAGGGTGAAGGTAAAATTTCAGTTACCCAAGTGTTCAATTTAAGGTCGGTTTTTTAGCTAGAGATGTTATTAGCTTGAGCGAGGGAATGTCATAAACATCGCTAAAAATCGGCTTTATTACCACTATCAGGCGATTAAAGATAAAAAATTGATGAGACAGTGAAGGAAGAATAAGTATTTTATATCATTGCAGGCACGCAAATGCCTCCCACACGTTGGTTAACGCATGAGAGAACAATTGACAGACAACCTGTTATTTATAATAATGCAACAAACTTTCCCTGGTGTTGGCCAAATGGCTCCTGATCCTTTAAACGGGATCAGTTTTTTTTTATATTTAAATCTTTTGCTCTTATGCCGCAACAATAAAGTCTTTTATGGGCAAATGATAGTTATACTAAAGTACAGTCAGGCACTGTACTTTTTCGGTGAAGGGCCTGGGCAAGGCGTTGGCGAATAGGGCTCACGGCCCCGTCTATCAGGCATTGTCAGGTAAAAATGGTAAGCACAATTCCCCATTATCTTCCCGGCACCAAACCGTCTGGCACCGGGCAATTAGGATTAAAACTATCCTTCAAAAACGCGCGCTGACCCCCACGTTGTACATAAATTGCTCACCACTACTCAAGCCGCTGGTCTGCGAAACCGTCGCAAACGCCGCCACCTGCTCGCTCAATGGCATATTCGCCCCTAAGGTCACATCCATCCAGTTTTTATCCTGGCTGGCGCTGTCGCGGGTGAATGAAGTCTGGGTCGATTTCAATCCACCGCCTGCCCGGTAAACGCCATCGCCAAACTGGTGCTGATAGCTCACCTCCAAGTAAGGATTAACTACCCCGAGCTGGCTATCCAATCGCCATCCTACCGCGCCGATCTGCGAATGATAGGTCTGATCGTTGAAACGCATCGCCGTACTGTCGTCGCCATTCTCGCTATAACCGGAGACGTTGCTGTAATCCCAGGCAAACTGGGCCATCGGCCCGGTGGTCAGGTACGAAGCGATCGGGAAATCATACCCCGTTGTGACGCGTGCGCCCCACTGCTTACCATCAGTATCGCCGGTTTCTGTGCGGGTTAGTGAGCCCAGTTGCATACTGCGGTTAATATCGTCGTAATTGACGCTGGCATAGTGCAAATCGGCATTGACCCATCCCTGCTCAAACAGCGTCAGGGAACTGAAGGCCGATAGCAGCACGCCACGCGCCTTATAATCGTAACGGCTGGAAGGTTGTTGATTATCGTTAGAACCCGAGAGCAGCGCCCCTATCAGCCACTCATCCGTCAGTTGGTAATCCACGCCCAGCGTTAGGTTATGCGTGGTAGCGTCGCCATCTCCAGCAAGCGTATTGGCTGAGTAATCATATCGTTGCCCGGCATAGCCGCCGAACACGCCCAACGACCCTTGCGGATTGCTGCTGGTGCGTAACTGCTGAAAACGGCTGTCCAAGGTGGCACGGCTATCACGCGCAAAGGCGGCGGTTGCCTGGTTGAGAGCCACCGCCTGCGCCGGACCATCCAATACCGCCTGAATATAATCGGCGATCAATTGGTGAGCCTGTGGGCCAGGATGGAAATGATCGGCAAACAGATAAGCCTGCTCGCTGTTAAAGCCCGGCATGGCTGAACTGCATACCGCCGAAGAGACTCCCGCTGGGCAGGCCATACCGGCGGTGTTGGTAAAACCAAACTGGCCCGGATTGGCAATCGCCTCGCCGAACAGTTGGTTGATATCAACGCGCACGATATTACCGCCCCCCTGAGCCAACAGGCGATCTTCGCTCTGGTTATAAAAATCGGTAAGCTGGGCCGCCTGGGCGCTGAAACTGTCAAAAGCCGTGCTCAATTGAGCAGCAATGGCCTGCTGCACCTGTGGATTGTTGCTGGCCTGCTGTGCCGCGGCCCCTAATGCTTGATGGATCGCCTGCTGGCGCGAAGCGTTACCCGGCGTGGCGATGGTATTCAGCTTGCCGTAAGCCGCCAGGATGGCCGCGCCCTGCACCGGCCCCAACGCCTGTTGGATAATCAGCTCCATCAGCTGTGGGGTAGAGCCGATATTCGGCACCGTCGGCACAATCACCGTCCCGGCACCGGCGTTCAATAAAGCGTGCACCTGCGTCGCCGCAGCCAAGGCGCTGGTAAAGGCCACCTCCGGTGCGGTTGCCACATTCATCGCCGCAGCGGCCAGATCGTTGCCGCCGATCCAGTGAATATACAGACCCTCGCCGTTGGCCCTGCCGTTAACCCGCGTAAGGTAGCTTTGTACCTGATCCTCGGTGTTATCCGCCGGGTTAAGCGCCGGTACGGCCACGCCACCACCGGCAGCATAGTTGTAGCCACCGTTATCGGACGCCACCAGCGCAGCACCAATGCGTTGGCCCAGTATTTCGTCATACAGCTGATGTTGGTTACTGTCATAGGTGAAACGGCCGTTATTGCCAGTATCACTCAGGCTGTCACCAAACACGTAAAGTTGATCATAAGCCTGTGCCGTAGCACTGAGGCAAAAAGCTAAAGCCACGGCAAGCACCGTTAGGGTGTGCTTACCCTGTATTTTCAGAGGCATAAATAGACTCCTGAGAGTCAGAAATAGAGGAGATTTGAGACTGCTGACAAACCACAATCGGCTTGCTAAACGGGCACAGCATGCAGCGCCCCAACGGTCGAACCCGTGCGACCTATTGCCACTCTGTCATCATTCTCAATCACTGTTCTTATCGTTAGCCTTTATCACCAAGGCTATGTAGTAAATATTGCGGGATTTCACATAACGTCAAGTTAACTGACGATAAATCGTGCAAAGGGTTGCCAAGCAGGCGGCTTCCGGCGATGATTACCTGTAAATAAATACAGCATAAGGAATCCTCGTATGGCCAACGAACGCTGCGGTTGGGTTACCGCCGATCCGCTATATCTTGAGTATCATGACAAGGAATGGGGCGTACCCACCACCGACGCACGCGAGCTGTTCGAAATGCTGTGCCTGGAAGGCCAGCAGGCCGGTCTTTCCTGGATCACCGTGCTGAAAAAACGTGAAAACTACCGCCGTGCCTTCCACAATTTCGATCCGCAGCGCATCGCAGCCATGACCGAGCAAGACGTGGCAACGCTGATGCAAGACAGCGGTATCATCCGCCATCGCGGCAAGATCGAGGCCATTATCAACAATGCCAAAGCCTATCTGGCGATGGAAGCCGCCGGAGAGGATTTTGTCACCTTTATCTGGCAGTTCGTCACCGGCAAACCGCTGCTTAATCACTGGCAGGCGCTTGGCGAAGTCCCCGCCAAAACCGAACAGTCCGATGCTCTGTCCAAGGCGTTAAAAAAGCGCGGCTTTAAATTTATCGGCTCAACCACCTGCTATGCCTTTATGCAGGCCTGTGGCTTGGTGAACGATCATCTTAGCGGTTGCTTCTGCCACCCAAAGCAGAGCCAGGCATGATCCGCACCGCCGTTCCGGCCGATATCGAGCCGCTGATGGCGCTGTGGTTGGCAAGCACCACCCAGGCCCATCCGTTTATCGCGGGCGATTATTGGCAGCAAACCGCCCAGTTGGTGCGCGAAAGCTATCTGCCACGCGCCAAAACCTGGGTTTATCTGCACCACCAGCAGATCGCCGGTTTTATCAGCGTGCTGGATGAACGCTTCGTGGGCGCGCTGTTTGTCGATGAGCACTTCCACGGCCAAGGCGTCGGTGCCGCGCTGATGGAGCACGTGCAGCAACAGCACGGCTGGCTAAGCCTGGAGGTGTACGAGCAGAATCTGCGGGCCTGCGCCTTTTACCGCAAGCTTGGGTTCAGTGAAGGACAACGCCAGTTCAATCAGGAGACCCAGGCCCATACGCTGATCATGAACTGGGTGGCCGCCGAACTGCGCTCCCCCTGAAGAAGCGGCGGGCGGGCTTTGTCATCCCTGCCCGCTTCTGGTACTTTGGCAGCCAACCTTGTCGACGAGATCCAGCATGTTTACCCATATCGCCTTATCCAAGCTCAACGGTCTCGAATTGATGGTGTACAACTATGTCATCAAAAATAAGGACAAGGTCATGTATATGACCATTCGCGAGCTGGCGGACAGTGCCAAGGTTTCCACCACCACGGTATTACGCTTTTGTAAGAAAATGAATTTCAGCGGCTATTCGGAATTCCGTATTCGCTTTAAACTCTATCTGGAGCAGGAAGATAAACTGCTGTTAACCTCCGGCGTCAGCGAAATTGTCAGCTTCTTCAAGAGTATTAACAATGATGAGTTTGAACAGTTAATTACGGATGCGGCAGCACACATTACCGCCGCAGAAAGGATCATCTTTGTCGGGGCAGGGACATCCGGCACACTGGGTAAGTACGGCGCTCGTTTTTTCTCTAACGTCGGTAAATTCAGTAATTATATCGATGACCCTTATTATCCCATCAGCAGCGATATGTATAAAAACGCGGTGGCCATTATTTTATCGGTTTCTGGGGAAACGCCGGAAATTCTCAAACTGGCCAGCCAATTTAGCCTGCATAACTGCAAGATCGTCAGCATTACCAACAGTGAAACCTCATCACTGGCGCGCATGGCGGACTTTAACCTCTCTTACCACATGCCGCAAATCCGCATTGCCAGCGAGTACGATATCACCACTCAGGTACCGGTGATGTATATGTTGGAAGCAATAGGAAAAAAGTTGGCCAAAAGTCTTGGTCATTAATTTCCTTAGTTGAAAAGAGTGAAATAACACCCTGTTTTTTTAATGTGACAAATCACCTTTTCGTCGTTTTGTTATATCGTGACTTCCTCATCTTATTTGCTACTATCCCTTCAGCTATAACCCAAACACTGACAATAAAGCCCGATATATCTGTACCTCATAGATGGAGTTACGTTGATGGCAATTAATTATGCTGATTCAGCAAAAGAGATCGTGCGCCTGATTGGTGGCGATAATAATGTGATTAATGTCACACATTGCGCAACGCGTTTGCGATTTATTTTAAAAGATATCAGCCAGGCCGATAAAGACACGTTGAAACGCGTCAAAGGCGTGATTACCGTTATCGAATCCAGTGGCCAATTGCAGGTGGTGATCGGCAACCACGTCGGCGACGCCTATCGGGAAGTGCTCAAACGGGTCAAGATGGATGAGAACGTGGCGGTCAGCGCGCCAAACGTCGGCATCGTCAGCCGCCTGATGGACATTATCTCCAGTATCTTTGCCCCCTTCCTGTATCCGCTGGCGGCCTGTGGGGTGTTGCAGGGGCTCATCTCGCTGTTTGCTGCCTTAGGCTGGATGGATCCGGCCAGCGGTACCTACCGCATTCTCAACTTCGTTTCCTGGACCGGCTTCACCTTCCTGCCGGTGATGGTGGCCTTCACCGCCGCGAAAAAATTCAACGTCAATCCGTTCACCGCAGTGATCGCGGCCTGTGCGCTGGTCTCCCCAGACTACATGAACATGCTCACCGCCAATAAAATCCTGTTGGTAAACTCTGCCGATCCGGCCATGCAGGCTTTGATGCAGGAAGCCGTCAATAACCCACAGATTGCCAAGGTACTAGCCGAAGTGGCCGGTATCCCGATTAATGCCGATCCGCTCACCTTCCTGGGTATGCCGGTGCAGTATCTCAGCTATACCGCCTCGGTGATCCCGATCATCCTGATGGTCTGGATCATGTCTTATGTGCAGCGTTTCTTTGAACGCATCCTGCCGCTGGTGATCCGCAACCTGTTCACCCCAATGTTCTGTATCGCGATCATGGTACCGCTGACGCTGCTGGCCTTTGGCCCGATCGGCAACATGATTGGCGGGGCCATCGGTGGCGTCTATAACACGCTGTATCACCTCAGCCCTTCCATTGCCGGAGCGGTAGTAGGCGCACTGTGGATGCCGCTGGTGACGCTGGGCGTACACTGGGGGATCACGCCGGTCACCGTGGGGAACTATGCCACGCTGGGCTATGACACTTTTACCGGCCTGCAAGCCTCCCCGGTATTTGCCATGGCGGGTGCCGTGCTGGGCGTCTATTTGAAATCCAAAGACCCGGAGATGAAGCGCGTTTCGCTGTCTGCGGGCATGACCGCCCTGTTTGGCATCACGGAGCCTGCCATCTACGGCGTAGCGCTGCGTCTGAAGCGGCCAATGATTTGTGGCTGTATCGCCGGTGCGGTCGGCGGTTCCATTGCCGGAGCCTTCAACGCGGTGTCATGGAGCTATTGCCTGCCGGGGATTGCCGTGCTGCCGGTGTTCTTTAAAGAAGGCCATATGCCGCAGTTCCTTGGCTTCCTGCTATCCATCTGCGTGGCGTTTGTGCTTGGTGCGGTACTGACCTATATCGTCGGCTTTAAAGAACAACAACCCGCGCCAACGGCACCGCTCAACAAGCCTGAAATGGCCTAAATTCATCTACCAAGAGAAGCAACGTTATGAAAAAACAGTTACCGGATGATTTCCTGTGGGGCGGCGCGGTAGCGGCGCATCAGGTTGAAGGCGGCTGGGATCAGGGCGGAAAAGGCCCAAGCATCGTCGATGTGCTGTCCAGCGGTGCCCACGGCGTCGATCGCGTGATCACCAACGGCATTGAACCAGGCTACCTCTACGCCAACCACGACGCGGTGGACTTCTATCACCGTTATCAAGGCGATATCGCGCTGTTTGCCGAAATGGGTTTCAAGTGCTTCCGTACCTCGATTGCCTGGTCGCGCATCTTCCCTCTGGGGGATGAACGGGAGCCGAACGAGGAAGGATTGCAGTTCTACGACAACCTGTTTGACGAATTGCTGAAATACGGCATTGAGCCGGTGATCACCCTTTCCCACTTTGAGATGCCATGGCATCTGGTGAAAGAGTATGGCGGCTGGAAGAACCGCAAGGTAGTCGATTTCTTTGTGCGCTTTAGCGAAGTGGTCATCTCCCGTTACCAGCACAAAGTGAAGTACTGGATGACCTTCAACGAGATTAACAACCAGCGCAACTGGAAGACCCCGCTGTTCGGCTACTGCTGTTCAGGGGTGATTTTCACTCAGGAACCGAACCCGGAAGAGTGTATGTACCAAGTGCTGCACCATCAGTTTGTCGCCAGCGCGCAGGTGGTCAAGCTGGGGCATGCCATCAACCCGGCACTGCAGATTGGTTGCATGATTGCCATGGTGCCGCTGTATCCGTTCTCCTGCAATCCGGACGACGTGATGTATGCCCAAGAGGCGATGCGTGAACGCTTCCTGTTTGGCGATGTGCATATGCGCGGCTATTACCCGTCCTACATTCTGCACGAATGGGAGCGCAAGGGTTACCACATCCAGATGCAGCCGGAAGATGAGCAGATCCTGCGTGAAGGCTGCGCCGACTATATCGGCCTGAGCTACTACATGAGTAACGCGGTGCAGGCGGACTCCATCGGCGCGGGTACGGCCCTGGCCGGTTTTGAAGGCAGCGTGCCGAACCCTTATGTGAAAGCCTCTGACTGGGGTTGGCAGATCGACCCGGTGGGGCTGCGTTATACGCTCAATATCCTCTATGAACGCTACCAGAAGCCGCTGTTTATCGTCGAGAACGGCTTCGGTGCGCTGGATAAGCCCGAAGCTGATGGCCAGATCCACGACGACTACCGCATCGCCTATCTGCGTTCGCATATCGACCAGATGAAAAAAGCGGTGATCGACGACGGCGTTGAGCTGATGGGCTTCACCCCCTGGGGCTGTATCGACTGCGTGTCCTTCACCACCGGGCAATACAGTAAGCGCTACGGCTTTATCTACGTAGATAAGCACGACGACGGCAGCGGCACCTTTGCCCGCTCGAAGAAACAGAGCTTCGACTGGTATCGCCGCGTGATCGCCAGCAATGGCGAAACGTTAGCCTAACCGCATCTCATCGGGGCGAATCTCTTCGCCCCTTTGTCCGAAAGATCAATCACCCCGGCATTATTTCAGTTTGTTCTGGTTCCCAAGCGGCGATTTGGCGGCTACCTTCCTGCCTGGTTTACAGGTTCATAATTTGTCACGAATTTTTCCGGAACTGCGGGTCAAAAGGCACGTCTCAGTAGCGCGGCCCGTTGTGGGTTCGCGGCTGAATGCCGATGATTTTGCGCCTCCAGCTTGGAGTAGCGCGCGCAGATATCCCTGCTTTTAAAGGAACTAACAATGAAAAAACGCATTGCGATAATTGCTGGTGCGGTAGCCGTTGCCATGACGCTATCGGCTTGTACCACCAACCCTTACACCGGGGAGTCAGAAGCCGGCAAGTCCGGTATTGGCGCTGGCGTTGGCGCAGCCCTGGGTGCCGGTATCGGCATGATCTCTTCATCGAAAAAAGACCGTGGTAAAGGCGCGCTGATCGGCGCCGCAGCCGGTGCCGCATTGGGCGGTGGCGCCGGATACTACATGGACGTGCAGGAAGCCAAACTGCGCGACAAAATGAAAGGCACCGGCGTTAGCGTTACCCGTCAGGGCGATAATATCGTGCTGAACATGCCGAATAACGTGACCTTTGATACCGACAGCAGCACGCTGAAACCGGCGGGTGCCAACACCCTGACCGGCGTGGCGATGGTGCTGAAAGAATATGAAAAAACCGCCATCAACGTAGTGGGTTACACCGACAGCACCGGGGCTCGCGCGCATAATATGACGCTCTCCCAGCAACGTGCAGACGGTGTGGCTAGCGCGCTGATCACCCAAGGGGTCGCCGCCAACCGCATCCGCTCAACCGGTGCCGGCCCGGATAACCCGATTGCCTCCAACAGCACCACCGCAGGCAAGGCGCAAAACCGCCGCGTTGAGATCACCCTCAGCCCGCTGCAGTAAACCCGTGCGGGGCCATGACCCCCGCCGGTACGCATTTCCTGCCACAGCCCGCATCCTGACATGGGTCATTCCCGGCTTTAGGCTTGGTGTGTTAGTCTCCTTGGCATTAAACCGCAGGGGAGATTGGCTGTGAGCAGTGATAAAGCAACGCGTGCCTCAGGGCGCGCCACCATCAATGATGTGGCAAAACACGCCCAAACCGGCAAAACCAGCGTGTCGCGCTATCTCAATGGTGAACAGCACCTGCTCTCCGACGCTCTCAAACAACGTATCGACATCGCGATCCAGCAGCTCGACTATCGCCCAAGCCAGATGGCACGCAGCCTGAAAGGCGGACAAACGCGGCTGATCGGCCTGATCATCGCCGATATCACCAATCCCTATTCCGTTGACGTGATGCGCGGTATCGAAGCCGCCTGCCGCCAGCATGGCTTTACCCTGCTGGTGTGTAACACCAATAACGAGATCAATCAGGAACAGCACTATCTACAGTTGCTGAGCAGCTACCGGGTGGAAGGGATTGTGGTGAACGCCGTCGGGATGCGCGAAGACGCGCTCTCCATGCTGCAACAGTCGATGCTGCCGATGGTGCTGATCGACCGTAAAATCCCCGACTTTGCCTGCGATGTGGTGGGTTTGAATAACCACGAAGCCACCGCCACCGCAACGGAACACCTGTTGCAACAGGGTTTCGAGGCGATCCTGTTCCTCAGTGAGCCGATTGGCACCGTAAATACCCGGCTTGAGCGTCTGCACGCCTTTCGCCAGACCATGGCCAAACATCCCGATTTGTCCGCCGAGCAGGCTGAAACTCCGCTCAACGACGCCGAAAAGCTGGCGACGGTATTACAGACCTTCAATACCCGCCATCGCGGAATGCGCAAAGCGGTGATCTCCGCCAACGGTGCCTTAACGCTGCAAGTTGCGCGCGCTATGCGCCATCTGGGGATGCAGTGGGGCAACGACATTGGCCTGCTGGGGTTTGACGAACTGGATTGGGCCGAACTGGCCGGGGTGGGGATCACCACCCTGAAACAACCCACCTACCAGATAGGGCATGCCGCGTTGGAGCTGCTGGTGCAGCGTATCCAAGGCTTCGATGCCCCCGTTAGCGAGCAGCTATTCTCCGGTGAGTTGATCGTTCGCGGCTCCACCCAGCGTTGACCCCTCACCCTCTCCCACAGGGAGAGGGGACCGATCGAGTTCATTGATTGCTTTGCGTAATACCTTACCTTTCTTATTCTTACTCCCTACTTTCCAAAGCTGCACGGACTAACTACTTACCCTGGACAGCTCCCACAAAAGCCCACTGAAAGTACGTTGACTCATCATGTGCATTTGTTGACTCTCCCTGGATAAATGGAGGCTCAAGCTTTGCTGACATTATCTTCGTTCATCCATCAGAGCAGGGGCTATCAGCTCCCTCTCCCTGTGGGAGCGGGTTGGGGTGAGGGGCCATTTTTTAACCAACTCCGTGATTGCGATCATAATTCTGCATGCTGCTACTTTTCAATGGAACCGGTTCCATTTACCGTGATAACAACAGTAGCGGTGGTGTTAGGTCACCTCAGGAGCCAAAAGATGAAGCAACAGATTATTGTAGTAACCAGCGCCTACGGCAACGACAAGGTACATCAGCTAGGTGGTCAGGCGGCGCTATTACCCCTTATCGCCCAAGCAGGTGCCGACGGCGTGGAAATCCGCCGTGAACTGCTTTCCCCACAGGAGCTGGACGATTTACCAGCCCTGGCAAAAGCCCTACAGCAACACCAACTGGCCGCCGTGTATTCCGCACCTGAGTCACTGTTTACGCCACAGCATACCCTTAACCCGAATCTGCCCGCCTTTTTGGCTGAGGCGAAGATCCTGTAAGCCAGCCGTCTCAAGCTGGCCTTGGGTCACTACCAACCGGGCTTTGACTTTACCGAGTTAAAAATCGCGCTGAGGCAATCCGCAACCCAACTGGTGGTCGAGAACGATCAAACGCCAGACTGCGGCATCCTGTCGTTAATGAACGCCTTTTTCCATGCGGTGGAAGAGAGCCAACTGCCGGTCGGTATGACGTTCGACATGGCCAACTGGCATTGGGTGGGGCAAGACGCCCTGGCCGCCGCCAATCTGCTGGCCGCACACGTCGGCTATATTCATGTTAAAGCCGCCACCCTTGGCCCACGCGGCTGGCGCGCCATTGCCCTGGATGACACCGACGGCAGCTGGCGCGAAGTGCTGGCCCGCTTGCCACAGGATGTGCCACGCGGCATCGAGTTCCCGCTACAGGGCAGCGATCTGGAGGCGGTAACCCGCCACTACGTGGATGTGTTACGTGGGGAGCAGGCATGATGAATACGCAAAATTCTTTAGACGTCGTAACGCTGGGTGAAGCCATGGCGATGTTCGTCGCGGCGCAAACCGGCGATCTGGCCGAGGTAGAAAGCTTTACCA
>NZ_JBKJYW010000540.1:0-2652 GCF_046715635.1 Serratia sp. (in: enterobacteria) | reverse complement strand
AGCCTGATGAAGAGCTTCTACGGCGACGCTGCCCAGAAAGAGAATAACTGGGGCTTTGATTGGTTGCCGAAGTGGGATCAGTCCTACGACGTCATGAAGTACTTCCAGATGATGGATCAGAATAAGGTCAACGGCTATATCTGCCAGGGCTTTAACCCGGTCGCCTCCTTCCCGGACAAGAATCAGGTGGTCGCCTCACTGGCCAAGCTGAAGTATCTGGTGATCATCGACCCGCTGGTCACGGAAACCTCCAATTTCTGGCAAAACCACGGCGAGATGAACGATGTCGATACCGCTTCGATCCAAACCGAAGTGTTCCGGCTACCATCCACCTGCTTTGCCGAAGAGGACGGCTCAATCGCCAACTCCGGCCGCTGGCTGCAATGGCACTGGAAAGGCGGCGACGCCCCAGGTGAAGCGATTACCGACGGCGAGATCCTGGCCGGTCTATACCATCGCCTGCGCCAGATGTATGGCAGCGAAGGCGGTAAAGGTGTCGAACCATTACTGAAAATGGGCTGGCACTATGAACGGCCGGATCACCCTGAATCCGAGGAAGTGGCGAAAGACAGCAACGGCTACGCGCTGGAAGATCTGTATGACGCCAACGGCAATCTGCTGGCGAAAAAGGGCCAGTTGCTGGACTCCTTCGCAATGCTGCGTGATGACGGCAGCACGGCTTCAGCCTGTTGGATCTATACCGGCAGTTGGACCAGCAAGGGTAACCAGATGGCCAACCGTGATAACAGCGATCCGTCCGGTTTAGGCAACACGCTGGGCTGGGCCTGGGCATGGCCGCTAAACCGCCGCATTATCTACAACCGCGCCTCCGCCGACCCAATGGGTAAACCTTGGGATCCACAACGCATGCTGATTGAATGGAACGGCGCCAAGTGGGTCGGGAATGATATTCCAGACTACAACACCGCCGCCCCGGGCAGCGGCGTTGGGCCGTTCATCATGCAACCGGAAGGGCTTGGCAGGCTGTTTGCCCTCGACAAAATGGCCGAAGGGCCGTTCCCAGAGCACTACGAACCGTTTGAAACGCCGTTGGGCACCAACCCACTGCATCCAAACGTGATCTCTAACCCGGCGGCCCGTCTCTATCCGTCTGATGCCAAGCGCATGGGTGATAAATCCGAGTTCCCTTATGTCGGTACCACCTATCGTCTGACCGAGCATTTCCACACCTGGACCAAGCACGCGCGCCTTAACGCGATCATGCAGCCGGAACAGTTCGTGGAAATCAGTGAACGTCTGGCGAAGGAGAAAGGGATTGAGCAAGGCGATACCGTCAAGGTCAGCAGCAAGCGTGGCTTTATCAAGGCGAAAGCCGTGGTGACCCGCCGTCTGCAAACCCTGAAGGTTAACGGGCAGGATGTCGACACCATCGGTATTCCACTGCATTGGGGCTTTGAAGGGGCAACCCGCAAAGGCTATCTGGCCAACACCCTGACGCCGTTTGTCGGCGATGCCAACTCACAAACGCCGGAATACAAGGCGTTTCTGGTTAACGTGGAAAAGGTGTAAGGAGCCGAATTTATGTCCATGCAATCCCAAGACATTATCAAACGTTCGGCCACCAACACCCTGACACCGCCTCCGCAAGCGCGTGATTACAAGGTCGAGGTCGCCAAGCTGATTGACGTTTCCACCTGCATCGGTTGCAAGGCCTGTCAGGTGGCCTGTTCCGAATGGAACGACATTCGTGATGAAGTGGGCCAATGCGTCGGGGTTTATGACAACCCCGCCGATCTGAGTGCCAAATCCTGGACGCTGATGCGTTTCTCGGAAGTGGAGCAGAACGGCAAGCTGGAATGGCTGATCCGCAAGGATGGCTGTATGCACTGTGCAGATCCGGGTTGCCTGAAGGCCTGCCCGTCTGCCGGTGCGATTATCCAATATGCCAACGGCATCGTGGATTTTCAGTCCGAGCATTGCATCGGTTGTGGTTACTGTATCAGCGGCTGCCCGTTCAACATTCCACGGTTGAACCCGCAAGACAACCGGGCGTACAAATGTACCCTGTGCGTTGACCGCGT
This sequence comes from Serratia sp. (in: enterobacteria), assembly GCF_046715635.1. GTDB lineage: Bacteria > Pseudomonadota > Gammaproteobacteria > Enterobacterales > Enterobacteriaceae > Chania. Next base: position 610 of record NZ_JBKJYW010000540.1, on the reverse strand, counting down.
CAGCGTGGGCCAGGAACCGGCCTGTGTGAAGACTTGCCCGACCGGAGCGATCCACTTTGGTACCAAGGCAGAAATGCTGGACGTGGCACAGGAGCGGGTCGAAAAGCTGAAGAAACGCGGCTTTGAGCATGCGGGCGTGTATAACCCGCAAGGCGTTGGCGGCACCCACGTGATGTACGTACTGCACCATGCCGATAACCCCGAGCTGTACCACAATCTGCCAAAAGACCCTCATATCGATCTGTCGATCGGGTTGTGGAAAAGCGTGCTCAAGCCATTATCCGTGGCAGGCTTCATCGCCACCTTTGCCGGTTTGATTTACCACTACATCGGCATTGGCCCGAACAAGGAAGTGGATGATGAAGACGAGGAGGACCATCATGAGCAAAAGTAAAATGATCGTTCGCACCAAGTTTATCGACCGGGCCTGTCACTGGACGGTGGTCATCTGCTTCTTCCTGGTGTCGCTGTCCGGCATTGCGCTGTTCTTCCCCACGCTGCAATGGCTGACCGAAACCTTTGGTACACCGCAGATGGGCCGCATCCTGCATCCTTTCTTTGGCGTGCTGATCTTTATCGCGCTGATGTTTATGTTCTTCCGCTTTGTGAA
>NZ_JBKJYW010000539.1:0-3917 GCF_046715635.1 Serratia sp. (in: enterobacteria) | reverse complement strand
ATGCACAATATTGTGAACTGGATGTGGTGCCGGGCGAATTGAACCGCTTTACACTGACCGGATGCCTGACCCAACGCAGTGAACCGCTGCCGTTGGCATTCGCCATTCAAGATGGAGCCAGTTATGCCGGTGCCATCCTGAAAGATGAGTTGGTCAAATCAGGGATCCAGATTGGCGGCCATTTGAAACGCCAAACCCAGCCAGGTATGACAGGAACGGTCATCGCCCAGACGCAGTCTGCACCGTTGCATGACCTGCTGAAAACCATGCTGAAGAAGTCGGACAACATGATTGCCGATACCGTCTTTCGCACCATTGGCCATGAACGCTTCGGCGTACCGGGCACTTGGCGCGCGGGGGCAGATGCAGTACGCCAGGTTCTACGCCAGAAAGCCGGGGTAGAGTTGGGTAACAGCATCGTGGTGGACGGCTCTGGCCTGTCGCGCCACAACCTGCTGGCACCCGCCACCATGATGCAGGCGTTGCAATATATTGCTCAACACGACAGCGAGCTCAACTTTATCTCGATGCTGCCGCTGTCCGGTTATGATGGCACGCTGCGCTATCGCGGTGGCCTGCACGAAGCAGGAGTCGACGGTAAGGTTTCGGCCAAAACCGGGGCGCTGCAAGGGGTCTATAACCTGGCCGGCTTTATCACCACCGCCAGCGGTCAGCGCCTTGCCTTTGTCCAATATCTATCAGGTTACGCAGTGCCGCCAGAAGATCAGAAACAGCGCCGAGCGCCGCTGGTACGTTTCGAAAGCCGGTTGTATCGGGATATCTATCAGAACAATTGAGGCCCAAGGGTATGAAGCTACTGATTGTTGAGGATGATGAGTTATTGCAGCAAGGCGTGGCGTTGGCAATGTCCAACGAAGGCTACGCCTGTGATTGTGCGGCCAGTGCTGCGCAGGCCAATAGCCTGATCGTCACCAGCCAGTACAGTATGGTGATCCTCGACCTCGGCCTGCCAGATATTGACGGTGCCACCCTGCTGCGCCAATGGCGTCGAGAGCAAATCAGCATCCCAGTACTGATCCTCACCGCACGCGACGCGTTGCAAGACCGTGTCGATGGGCTGGATGCCGGTGCCGATGATTATCTGGTCAAACCCTTTGCACTGATTGAGTTGCAAGCCCGGGTGCGTGCTTTGATCCGCCGTTATCAAGGCCACAGCGATAACCTGCTGCAACAGGACGATCTGACACTCAACCTGTCCAGCCAGCAGGTGTATCTGCAACAGCAGGCGATAGACGTCACGCCGAAAGAGTTTGCCATTCTGTCGCGTCTGATGATGCGGGCCGGGCAAACCGTCAACCGTGAGCTATTGCAACAAGACCTCTATACCTGGAACGACGATCTGGGCTCGAATACTCTCGAAGTGCATATGCACAACTTGCGCCGTAAATTGGGTAAAGATCGTATCCGCACCGTACGTGGCATCGGTTACCGTTTGGAGCCCGCATCTTGATCAGCATGCGCCGTCGTTTGCTGCTGATGTTAGCCCTGATCCTGCTGGTCACCCAGCTTATCAGCGCGTTTTGGCTATGGCATGAAAGCCAGGAGCAGATCAGTTTCCTGGTGGATGAAACCCTGTCGGCCAAAGTCCGCAACGAACGGGTCGATACCGAGATTGCCGAAGCGATCGCTTCCCTGCTCGCCCCTTCGCTGATCATGATGGTGGTGACCCTGCTGGCCTCCTTCTGGGCCATCAGCTGGATTATCCGGCCGCTGAATCAACTGCAGGAAAAGCTGGAGAAACGTTCAGCAGATAATCTGACCCCCTTACCGGTTCCCAACGACAGTCTGGAGGTGGTGGCGGTCACCAAGGCATTGAATCAGCTCTTGTCACGCCTTGACCATACCATCCAGCAGGAACGCCTGTTTACTGCCGATGCGGCCCATGAATTACGCACGCCGCTGGCGGGGATCCGTTTGCATCTGGAACTGATGGAGCAACAGGGAGTCACGGGCAGCAAGCAACTGATCGCCCGCATTGACCAACTGATGCACGTGGTTGAGCAATTGCTGATGCTATCGCGCGCCGGGCAGGACTTCGCCAGTGGCCATTACCAGCAGTTTGACTGGGTGACCAACGTTGTCCAGCCATTGCAGGAAGAGCTGAAGGAGCTAACCGCTCTGCGCGGGCAAAAGATTGTCTGGCAACTGCCAGCCAGTGCCCCGACCCATGGCGATCCGGTGCTGCTGCGCCTGATGCTGCGTAATCTGGTTGAAAATGCGCACCGCTATGGCCCCGAGAAGAGTGTCATTCGTGTTGAGCTCACCCCCGAGAATAATGGGCAACGATTACAGGTGCTTGACGAGGGACCGGGTATCAGACAAGAAATGGCGGGAGAGTTGACCCAGGCCTTCCGCCGGATGGATCAACGTTATGGCGGCAGCGGGCTGGGCTTGAATATCGTGATCCGTATCGTACAACTACACCGCGGCAGTCTTCGCCTGGAAAACCGTACCGATGCCAGCGGCCTGGATGCACAGTGTTGGCTGCCAGATAATATTTTAAATCAGTAAACACCAGGGCGCAGCATGCAGCGCCCCTACGTAGCAGATTTCAGCCGTCCCAAAAACAACAAGGGCCCGGTTCACTGAACCGAGCCCTCACTTTATTACGTAGAATTACTTCTGGTAGACGATTTCGACGCCTTCGTCGTCATCTTCATCCCAGTCATCATCCCAATCGTCGTCCGCTTCAGCTTCCACTTCTGCGATTTGCTCACGGTGGTAATCATCCCACATGAACTCGACTTTTTCTGGCGCACTTTCTTCGATCGCCATGGCTTTCGGTTGCGTGTTGATGAAGTTCATCACGTCCCAGCACAGCGCGTTAACGCCTTCGCGGTTCGCAGCGGAGATCATGTAGTACTTACCTTCCCAACCCATGCCTTCTACGATCGCCTTGGCGCGCTCGGCGGCCTCTTCCTCGTCCAGCAGGTCAACTTTGTTGAACACCAGCCAGCGTGGCTTGTGCGACAGATTCTCGCTGTACTGGTTGAGCTCGTTGATGATCACCTTGGCATTCTCTACCGGATCGGACTCGTCGATCGGCGCAATGTCCACCAGGTGCAGCAACACGCGGCAGCGCTCCAGGTGTTTCAGGAAACGGATCCCCAGGCCAGCGCCTTCATGTGCGCCTTCGATCAGGCCAGGAATGTCCGCCACCACGAAGCTTTGCTCATGGTCCATACGCACCACGCCCAGGCTCGGTACCAGCGTGGTGAACGGGTAGTCCGCCACTTTTGGCTTGGCGGCAGACACCGCGCGAATGAAGGTCGACTTACCGGCGTTCGGCAGGCCCAACATGCCCACATCCGCCAACAGCAGCAGCTCCAGCAGGATATCGCGCATTTCACCCTTGGTACCCAGCGTTTTTTGGCGCGGGGCACGGTTTACCGAGGATTTGAAACGGGTGTTGCCCAGGCCATGCCAACCGCCCTTCGCCACCATCAGACGCTGCTGATGACGGGTCATATCGCCGAGGATTTCTCCGGTGCCCTGATCCTGTACACGGGTACCGACCGGCACCTTGATTTCGACGTCTTTACCGCGTTTACCGGTACAGTCACGGCTTTGACCATTCTGGCCACGTTCGGCACGGAAAGATTTTTCAAAGCGGTAATCGATCAGGGTATTCAGGTTTTCGTCTGCCACCAGGTAAACGTCACCGCCGTCACCGCCGTCGCCGCCATCTGGCCCACCGTTCGGGATGTATTTTTCGCGGCGGAAGCTAACGCAACCATTGCCGCCATCACCTGCAACGACCAGGATCGCTGCTTCATCTACAAACTTCATTTACCGTCTCCGTAACTCATTCACCGGGCGGCTTCAAAGAAGCAACCAGGTTGGTTTCTGCCCGTCGCGGCCACCAACGGTGACCAATTGCGGAAAACATGGCGCCT
>NZ_JBKJYW010000538.1:0-52282 GCF_046715635.1 Serratia sp. (in: enterobacteria) | reverse complement strand
ATGCCACAGAATGCAACGGGGGAGGCCCGAATGGACCTCCCCCGCAAGTTTTTGTTTTTTTTCAGCCGGTTATTTGGCTTCCAGCTCCGGAGTGCTGCCGATGCTGATGCGTTGTGGCTGCAAGGCTTCTGGCACGTGGCGTACCAGATCGATATGCAGCAGGCCGTTTTCAAATTTGGCTTCGGCCACCTGCAGGTGCTCTGCCAGGGTAAATGTCAGGCTGAACTCTTTGCACACCAGCCCCTGATGCAGATACTCCACCTGTTTTTCCGGCGGTGTGGGGTTGCCACGCACGGTCAGGCGCGGGCCTTCCACTTCAATATCCAGTTCACTTTGTTTGAACCCGGCCAACGCCAGGGAAATGCGATAGTGGTTATCGTCGCTCTTCTCAATGTTATATGGCGGGAACCCTTGTGGCTCCTGGCCTCCCATTGAGCTGGCCAGCTTGTCAAAACCGATCCATTGACGCAGAAGTGGGGATAAATCGTAGTTACGCATAGTACTCTCCTTCCAAGAAGCGAGGTTTTTACCCGTCGCCTTTCAAGCCACAGCGTTGTTATCTGCACATAGCTATTCGGCCCATCCATGGACCTCACCCCTTCGGGGCCGCTGTGTACAGCGTTCAAATCTGTTCCCGACAGATTTGTCACCCCAGTCACTTACTAAAAGTAAGCTCCTGGGGATGAGCAAATTGGTCGCCTAGCTGCGGCTTGAAATTCATAGGGTAATTCAAAGTTTGCCCCCTAACGGCAGGCACGGTGATAAAACAACAATTACTTAATTTCGATCCGACGTGGCTTTAATGTTTCCGGCACGATACGTTCCAGATCGATATACAGCAGGCCGTTTTCCAGTTTGGCGCCTCTAATTTGAATATGCTCGGCCAGCTGGAATTTGCGTTCAAAGTTACGCTCGGCAATGCCTTGATATAAATAGGTTCTCTCAGCAGGCTCGTTGGTGTGGGCCCCGCGCACAATCAACAGATTGTCTTGCGTGGTGATCTCCAGTTCCTGCTCGGCAAACCCGGCCACCGCGATGGCAATGCGGTAATGATTTTCATCAACCAGCTCAACGTTGTACGGCGGATAGCCACCGTTACCCTGGCTTTGGCCAGCCTCAAGGGCGTTGAACAGGCGATCAAAACCGATCGCGGAACGGTACAGCGGGGAAAGATCAAAGTTGCGCATAAAACAGCCTCCTAAGGCACTTCAGCGAGGTTGATAATGTAGCCTTCCATCATGGACAGGCTATCAGGCTTGAATTCCCTTACGGCAAATTCTTAATTTGGCCTTGTAGAGAAGATGGGGTTTGCTTTCCACATTTCAACTGGCGATGATTAAATAATTGCCAACGGAAACGGCGAAAATTTGTTTATCACATACACTCAAAGTGAGAGAGCCGCCACAGTGCGGAATGTTGCATCTTTCAATGCGTTGGCTGGATGTTATAAATCAGCAAATTTCAGGGGATGTGTCCCCCTCAGGATGGAAGAATGAAACCCATAAAAAAAATGATAGCGACCGGTTGCCTGCTGCTGACCACTAACGGTTGCTCCAGCGTAGCCAGTCACACCGGGGCCGACCAGGGTTATTACTCCGGTACACGCGCCAATGTTGATATGATGAAGAGCGAAGATACCAGTTGGGCCATGATGCCCCTGCTGGCGATCGATCTGCCCCTGTCGGCGGCGATGGACACCATTTTGCTGCCTTACGACTACCTACGCTCAGGCAGCGATAAAACCGCAGCCTCACCCAAAGCCCGTATCCAGCATGATGAAGAACAAAATCTGGCTGCCAGCGGCAATCCTGGCCAGGGCATGACAACCTCGTCCTCAGCACCAGCCGGGCTGTAGTTAAACCGCCACCACAAAAATCTGGTTGAATCCGGCGACTTCACGCATAAAGGCCACCTGTTTGCCATCCGGTGAGAACACCACGGCGTCCCCCAATGGTGGCTGCGCAGTCCGTTTGGTCAGGCGTTGCAGATTGCCGTTGGTGATATCGCACAGCATCACACTGTTATCACACACCAGCGCAATCTTCCCCCCCTGCGGATGCCAACTGAATGCCGACTGGATGCTGTGATCTGTTTGTGTCACCTGATCCGCCTCACCGCCATTCGGGGAAATAGCCCACAATTGCACAATGCCCCGATCGTCCTGCATCAGAAAGGCGATGGCGCTGCCGTCTGGCGAACTACGTAACCAATGACGTGGCGTGGTGGCAACCCCAGGATATTTACGTTGACCAGTATAGGTTAACCGCCGTTGTCGAATGCCTAACGGTGGCGCAGGTAAGGTCGTTGCCGTTCCCTGCAAGGGAGCATCCCCGGCTTTAGCATAATCGGCATCGTTTTCCGGCAAATCCACCACAAACACTTCTGGCAGTTTTTCCCCCTGCGGCGAGAGGGTATCGCCGATAAACGCCAACGCCCAACGCTGACGGCTACCATCGGGTTTGCTGTAGCCTTGCAGGCCAACCCAGCCCTCTTCGTAAGCCCGATTGATTTGATCGCTGCCCGGCTGCGGGGTTGGCGTCGTTGTGCTGACCAGAACGCAGTAGTGGCTACCGTCATACTCACGCGGATGCTGTTTAGGTGGATTCACTCCCTGCAATGGCACCGCTACGCCGACATTACGCAAATCCAGTGCCGGATCGAGTTCGTGCATCACATGGTCGTTATAGGTGAAGCTCAGGCGGCTGGCATCCGGGCTGAAGACATGCACATGGGTGCCGCCACGCAGCGCGCCTGGAGTATAGGGGGCGGTAATGTCCAATGCATCAAGGGTGATTGCCAGTTCACGATCCGGCTCGCTGACGATCACGCCACGGCGATGGTGGAAATCATAATGCCAGTGGCTGTCTGGATGTTCCGGCCCATGAATGAACGCATAGCGTGCTGGCGCATCTGGGCTCACCGTCACCACGCCAACATGGGCACCATGCTGAGCCCGATAAACCACTTCTACCTGACCGGTGGCAACGTTCACCCGCTCAATGCTCAGCCCGGTAAAGGAGGCACCGCTTGGCCGTACATCATACGCCAGCCAGTGGCTGCACGGCGTCCAGACGTTAATGTTGGTGAGCTGATGACCTCGCGGATCAAAAGTCAGCTGTTGTTCCTGATGGCTCATGGCGGCTCCTGAATACCGGCTGGTATAGAACCGCCATAGTACCCGATCAACCCACCCGTTTCACATCACCTACCAGCAGCAGGTAGGACAACGCACCCAACAGGGCAACTACCGAGATATAAATCAGCGAAGGGGCAAAGCCGTAATCCTCAGCCAGATAACCCACCACCAGCGGAACGGTGATCCCACCCAAACCTCCAACGAAGTTAAACACCCCGCCGGTCAGGCCAATCAGGCGTACCGGGGCCAGCGAAGACACCAACGACCAAGTGATGGAAGCAAAACCGTTACCGAAGAAGGCCAACGCCATCAGCACCATAATCCACAGCGGATCGTCGGTGTAGTTGGCACCCATGATGCAGGTGGAAAGCAGCAGCCCACAGATGATCGGGGTTTTACGCGCAAAGCCGATGGATTTGCCACTGCGTAACAGGCGATCGGCAACGAGGCCGGAAAGCAATACGCCAAAGAATGCCGCCAGGAAAGGCACCGTCGTCATAAAACCCGCGGTCAGCGCGGTAATATGTTTTTCCTGTGTCAGATAGTTCGGGAACCAGGTCAGGAAGAACCACAGCGTGGAGGTAATGGCAAACTGGCCGAGATACACCCCCACCAGTTTGCGGTGGAATACCAGCTTCCAATCTGCGGAGGTTATAGCGACACGAGCTTTCTTCCCTGTCACCACATCACCATCGATCATCCCGCCACCGGCCTGAATGTACTCAAGCTCAGCGTTGTTGACGCCTTTGCTTTTACGCGGCAGTTGATAAACAAAATGCCAGATCAGTGCCCAGACAATACCGATAGCCCCGGTGATGATGAATACCCAATGCCAACTCAGGATTTCCTGAACCCAAATCAGCAGAGGGGTAAGAAATGCCAACCCGACAAACTGGCCTGAAGTATAGAATCCTACGGCCGAAGCGCGTTCCTGTTCAGGGAACCAACTGGTAACGATGCGGTTATTGGTTGGAAACGCCGGGGCTTCAAACATCCCGGTAATGGCACGTAGCCCAATCAACGAGGCCAGGCCAGTGGCGAACCCTTGCAATAGCGTGGCAATCGACCATCCCATAATGGCGATGAAATAGGTTACTTTTGAACCCATGCGATCGAGAAACCAACCGCCAGGAATTTGGCACAGGGTGTAAGTCCAGGCAAATGCAGAGAAAATATAGCCCATTTGCGTTTTACTGATGCCAAACTCCGCTTGAATATGGGCGGAGGCCACTGCCAGGTTAGCCCGGTCAACATAGCAAATTACCACGGTGACAAATATCATCAATAATGTCAGATAGCGGCGCTTGCTTCTTGGCGCTGAAGTTAATGTCATGTCCATAATTATTATTCCGTTAATTTCGGATTTAATATTGGCAAGTTGATGTAGGGTACCTGCCCGAAGGTGCATAATATTTAATGGTGGATCTGGTTAATGCTTTTAATTCAACACCGGCGTTACATTATTTAGGCGCGCGCCTACCCCAAAGGCAAAATCAAGCCACGCACCATGTCGTTATCAATAAATATTTAAATAAGCTAAGTTAATTCAGAATTACCACTCTGCGACGGCACCGTCAGGATAACGCCAGACCGGGTTACGCCAATCCGCTGCCTGTTTACTGCGTTCGATCACCAGTTCCTCATTGATTTCCACACCTAGCCCCGGTTTGGTCAGCGGATAGAAGTGGCCATCACTCATTTTGAAATCGTCTTTATTCACTACGTAATCCAACAGCTCGGCACCCTGATTGTAATGAATGCCCATGCTCTGTTCCTGGAACACCGCGTTGCGAGCGACAAAATCGAGATGCAGGCAAGATGCCAGAGCGATTGGCCCAAGTGGGCAATGCGGTGCCAGCGCCACGTCGTAAGCTTCTGCCATTGCCGCAATCTTGAAGCATTCAGTGATACCACCAGCATGGGAAAGATCGGGCTGGATAATCGCCAATCCGCCGTCTGCCAGCACGCGCTTGAAATCAAAACGCGAATACATGCGTTCACCGGCAGCAATAGGGATGTGCGTCTGTGCCGCCAGCCGCGGATAATACTCTGCCTGCTCCGCCAACACCGGCTCTTCAATAAACAGCGGGCGATAAGGCTCCAGCTCTTTGATCAGCACTTTCGCCATCGGCGCGGTCACCCGGCCATGGAAATCCAGACCAAACTCGATATTTTTGCCAAAGGCTTCGCGGATTTGTGCGACTACCGCCACGGCGGTATCCACCTTATGGGCATTGTCGATAATCCCCATCTCCTCACAGCCATTGAGCTTGAAAGTATCGAAGCCGATTTGCGTCAATTGGTTGATACCGTCGATCACATCGGCAGGACGATCTCCACCCACCCAGCTATAGGCCTTGATTTTATCCCGCACCAGACCCCCGAGCAGTTGATAGACCGGCACGCCGAGCGCTTTCCCTTTAATATCCCACAGAGCCTGATCGATACCGGCAATGGCGCTCATCAGTATCGGCCCGCCGCGGTAGAAACCGCCCCGGTATAAGGTTTGCCAGATATCATTTATCCGCGCAGGATCCTGACCAATCACATATTCTGCCAGTTCTTGTACCGCGGCTTCGACGCTGCGGGCGCGGCCTTCAATGACCGGCTCTCCCCAGCCCACGATACCCTCGTCGGTTTCTATTTTCAGGAACATCCAGCGCGGTGGTAGCCGGTAGGTGGTCATTTTGGTGATTTTCATCGTGTCGCTTCCTTATAGGCTCGAACAAAAGCGGCGGCCTGCTGTGCGGTGCGCTCTACCGATTGGCCAGCACGGTATAAATCGCCCCCCAGCCCTGCGCCAACACAGCCTGCGGCCAAATAAAGATGCAGGTTTTCCGGCGTGATCCCACCCACGGCGAAAACGGGTACCTGCGGCGGTAATACCGCCTTTAATGCTTTGATATAGTCCGGGCCGAAGGAGACCGATGGGAAAATTTTTAGCGCCTGCGCCCCGGCTTCCAGCGCATTGAAGGCTTCAGATGCCGTGGCACAACCCGCGCAGACCGTCATCCCATGTTGCACCGCTCGGCTAATCACTGCCGGTTGCGTATTGGGCGTTACCACCAGTTTGCTCCCCAGTTCAGCCAGCTCATCCACCTGCTGCGGTTGCAGCACGGTTCCCGCCCCAATCAGTGCTCGATCGCCGAAGGTTTGCACCATATCGCCGATGCTCTGTTGCCATTGCGGCGAGTTCAGCGGGATCTCGATGGCATCAAATCCGGCATCCAGTAATGCCTGTACGTGGACATGCACTTCCTGCGGGGTGATACCGCGCAGAATGGCAATCAGCGGCAGCTCAGTGTTCCAGCTCATTCACAATACTCCTTATCCCAGATTGAAAAGCTCGATCGCCATCCAGCATCCGATGGCGTATTCCGGCCAGCTCCAGTGCTTGCGCGTAACGTTTTCCCAAGGTTGGGTTACCAATCACCGTAAGTGCCGTATCCGCAGGCAAAGGATACTGACGCTGCATTTGCGCCACTTCATTACCGATAAGCAGGCCGGAAAGCCAATCACTGACGGCGCTTTTCTCCAGTTTGCCAAGCACGTGGGCTGCCCGGGTTTCAAACAGACGGCGCACGAGATGCGCTTCGTTAAGCCCGGTTTCCAATCCGCATGCAAAAGCCTGCGGATCAGGTTGCTGTTCGGTTAACCCCACGCCAATCAAAGAGTGATTGAGCAGCAGATGATGCAGTTCACCCGTCATAACGGTACGAAAATCCACCAGCGTGTCGCCATCCATCTGCACCCATTTACTGTGGGTTCCAGGCATGACATAGAGTGCCGCGGGTTGCTCTGCATAAGCGCCAATCAGCTGAGTCTCTTCGCCGCGCATAACGTTGTAATTGTCCGCACGTTCAACGCATATCCCTGGGATAATCCAGGTTTTTACCGGCAAAGCCTGCTTTATCACGGTTAACTGCGTGACTACCTGTGTAAGACGAGTCGGGCAAGACAGATAAGGCACTTGCAACCAGCCAGCATTGCTGCCGATCATTCCCGCCATCACCACCGGCAACGGTTCCGCCCAACGCGTCATCAGTTCGGTAAACACCTGCTGGGGAGATCGATCCCCCAAGCGGGTTACGCCGGCTTGTGACTGCACGCTGTCTACGCACTCCCCGCGCTCATAGCGCCAAGCACGCAGGTTGGTGGAACCCCAGTCAATCGCGATAAAGCTGTCACTCATGTTATGTCCTTTAGGCGTTTGGTCGAGCTGGCAATCATCGCCAGCGCTGCCCGCTCTGCAGCATCCGCATCCTGATGACGAATGGCGTCATATAGATCCTGATGCTCACGCAGAGTCAGCGGCATATTGTCTTCATCCGGCATATAAGTGCGTTCAAACACCGCCCGCTGCAGTGAACTGATAGCCACACTGAGCTGCTGCAACACCGGATTATGCACCGCAGCCAACACCGCCTCGTGATAACGGATATCGGCTTCGTTAAACAGCTCCCGCTGCTGATGGTGAGCGACCATGTCGTTGAGCGCAGCCTCTATCACCGCCAGTTCGCTGGACGTTGCTCGTTCTGCAGCCCAGCGGGCAATGGTGGGCTCCACCAGATTACGCACCTCACTCATCGCCGCGATCAGGCGTGGGTCGTAATCCTGTGCCAACACCCAGTTCAAGACCTCGGTATCCAGGTAATTCCACTGATTGCGTAACGTGACAAACGCGCCACGATAACGTTTCACTTCCACCAAGCGCTTAGCCATCAAGGCGCGGAGCACTTCGCGAATGATGTTGCGCGAGGTCTGAAACTCCTCACACAGCTCGGTTTCCGCTGGCAGAGCCGAACCCGGGACATATTTGCCGCCCACGATCTGCTGGCCTATCTCAATGATGATGCGGTCGGTTTTACTGATCTGCTGCTTCATTGCTTCTCCGTAACGTTCGCCATGTTGGGATAATCGCTCCACTTTACCTCGCGCTTTATCCTGGCGTCCTTTGATTGCAGCACAATCTTGACTTGTTGAACTTTGAATTTTCAATATTGTAGTACTAATAATATTTGTTGTACTACAATAAAGATCACAAAACAGACAATCAACCTCTTTTTATCGACTTTGATTTACAGACTGAAGTAAATAGTACAATTTCCGTGCTGTAACGAGCCAAGGCCAAGCAGGTGCGGTATCGCGAAGAGCCTTCTAAACGGAAAACACGGTCAGGCCGTTGCGCTAGCAGGCAAACTGATGTGAGTTAACGTTTCAGTCTATGCTCCAGAAAGCGCTGCTGCCATCAAGCTGGATACCATCCGCGCGCTGGGTGGCCAGGTCGAACGGGTACCTGGAGAGGCGCTGAACGCCGAATTGGCCGCCGCTTGCAGACTGGCCCCGGAATTTCAGGGTAAAAAAGTGGCGGTAGTGCTATGCGGGAAAAATATCGTGCTGGAAAAATACCTGCAGGCTATCGGTGATAACTGAGTCGTATGCGGCTAGAAAGGCGCAACATGCTGCGCCCCTACGTTTTGAAGACTGGTGAAGAATTCCACCACCGTGGCTGGTTACCTATCACTCAGCTTTTGCCAACAGTTTGTATTCGGCTTTGGCCTTTTGGAGTTGGTCAACAAACGCTGGCTCGGCGTGTAAACGTGCCACGATGGCGGCAGCCACCAGGCGCCCGGCGGTAACGTCACTCTGCCAATGATAACCGCAGATCACGCGGCTTTGCCCCATCTCATAACCCCGTTTGAGGATCTCCCCCTGGCGAACAGGATTGATCTCCGCCAGCACGAGTGCGGTCGCCCAACCGATACTCGTATGGCCAGAAGGGTAGGAGCCGTTGGTTGATAGCACGCCTTCTTCCTCCGGGCGGCAGGTCGCCTGATGATAAAAAGCAAAAGGCCGGGTCCGCATATAATGCTGCTTGGCGCTACGGGTCGCTAAATCACCGGTATCCTCAAGCATTTTCGTGATCAGGCGATATAACTCTGGCGTTTTCTGCCGTGTTATTTCCATACCGAAGGCGTTGAAAAATGCCATGGGTACGCCATCGCCTCTAATCTGCGCATCGTTATAAGCTTGCTTGCCTCTTGGCGTACTCCTCAGCAACTTACCGACGTCATACTGAGCCTTGTCATTAAGAAAGTCGATGCTGTCAACGGCCGGTGGCGGGGGTAATAAGGAGAGGCTATCAATAGACTGATCCTCCTTAAGAAAGTAGAAATCCGGTAACGTCGTCACGTCTCTGGCAGCAAAGGATAATTGCGTTAATGCAATATAAGCCAATGATGAAATTAGAATTTTTTTCATGTTATCTCCTAGCGATCCTTATTAGTTGTTTTACAGCATCGTGAATAACCGCAATTGATATATGGGGTGATAAATAACCATAGCATCATTTAAATTACAGCAAAAAATACAGAACGCAAAAATAAATTTTATTTATACCTTTTAACTTAACGCAATTAATTAACAGGAATACTTATATTTACGGAGATATAATTTCAATAAAAAATTCTTTTAAGGCAGCCTTAGTTATTTCGGTAAAGAAAAATAACCTGCAGGACGTCAGCCATGACGGGCGTTAGTAAACGCCGCTATTTTGTGAATGCAATCGGGTTGACGCCGATAATTTTCTTAGCCCCCAGAATAGGGGGCTGGCAACAACTAAACGTTCAGCACAAACTTCTCAATTGCCTGTGCGACACCGTCTTCGGTATTGGTGCCGGTCACGTGCTGGGCAATTTCCTTTAATTCTGCAATAGCATTGCCCATCGCCACGCCCAGCCCGGCATACTCGATCATCGCAATATCATTAGCCTGATCGCCTAACGCCATCACGTTTTCCTGCTTGATGCCCAAATGTTCTGCCAGCATTCTGACGCCCGCGCCCTTATCAACATTCTTATGCAGGATCTCCAGGAAGTAAGGGGCGCTTTTCATAATGGTGTAGCGATCCCAGGCCTCTGCGGGCAAGCGGGCTATCGCGCTGTCCAGCAAGGCAGGCTCATCAATCATCATCACCTTCGGAAAACGCATGGTGCGATCCATCTCTTCCACGCTGCGGTATTTCAGTGGGATACCGGTCATTTGCGATTCATGGACGGTATATTTACCAATGTCTTTATTCGGTGTGTACAGGGTGTCAAAATCAAACGCCTGATAATGAACGCCAAGCTCCCGTGCCAACTGCTCAAAATAGAGGTAATCGTCAAAGTCGAGCGTTTCTTGCAGCACGCAGGCCCCGTCCGTCGCTTTCAGCACCAGGGCACCGTTATAGGTGATGCAGAAATCGCCCTCACCCTGAATATCCAACTGACGTAGATAGTCCTGCACACCGACATAAGGCCGCCCGGTAGCCAGCACCACATGCACGCCTTTAGCGCGCGCCGCCGTCAGCGCCAGCTTTACCGCTGGCGTGATCTGGTGCTGCGGATTGAGCAGCGTGCCGTCCATATCAATTGCAATCAGTTCAATAGCCATTCGAGCGTCTCCCAGTGGTTTTTTCTCATGCTAACGCGTTTCAGCTTGCCATGTTAGTGCTAAAAACGGCATAAAAAAATCCGCGCGGGCGAACCGGCGCGGATTTTTAATCGCCAAAAAAGCGTTAGATATCGATATTCGCCGCTTTCAGGGCGTTTTCTTCGATAAAGGCACGGCGTGGTTCAACCGCATCGCCCATCAGGGTGGTGAACAGCTGATCGGCCGCAATAGCGTCTTTCACCGCTACGCGCAGCATACGCCGCTGATCGGGATCCATGGTGGTTTCCCACAGCTGGTCCGGGTTCATTTCGCCCAGCCCTTTATAGCGCTGGATCGATAGGCCACGGCGCGACTCTTTCACCAGCCACTCCAACGCCTGTTCGAAGCTGTCTACCGGTTGGCGACGTTCGCCACGTTCGATATAGGCATCTTCTTCCAGCAGGCCGCGCAGTTTTTCACCCAGCGCACAGAGCCTGCGGTATTCACCACCGCGGATAAATTCAAAGTCCAGCGGATAGTCAGTATCTACACCATGGGTACGAATACGCAGCACGGGTTCGAACATCTGGCGCTCACGGTTTTCAACCAGCACAGAGCTGTAACTGCTACCGTGCTGCTCGTTATCGTTGAGCAATTTCACCAGCGATTCGATCCAGCTTTCTACCTTGGCACGGTCGCCCAGATCGTCTTCGTTCAAGGTTGGCTGGTAGATCAGGTTGTTCAGCAACGCACGCGGGTAGCGGCGTTCCATCCGGCCAATCTGCTTTTGCACGGCGTAATGTTCAGCCACCAGCTTCTCTAATGGCTCTCCGGCCAAGGCGGGTGCAGAACCGTTAGTGTGCAGGGTAGCGCCGTCGAGGGCGATGGAGATCTGATACTGATCCATCGCTTCGTCGTCTTTGATGTACTGTTCCTGCTTGCCTTTTTTCACCTTGTACAACGGCGGTTGGGCAATATACACATGACCACGCTCGATGATTTCCGGCATCTGACGATAGAAGAAGGTCAACAGCAGCGTACGGATGTGCGAACCGTCGACGTCGGCATCGGTCATGATAATGATGCTGTGATAACGCAGTTTGTCCGGGTTGTATTCGTCACGGCCAATGCCGCAGCCCAGCGCGGTGATCAGCGTGGCAACTTCCTGTGAGGACAGCATCTTGTCGAAGCGGGCTTTCTCAACGTTGAGGATTTTCCCTTTCAGCGGCAAGATCGCCTGGTTCTTACGGTTACGGCCCTGCTTAGCTGAGCCGCCCGCGGAGTCCCCTTCCACCAGGTAGAGTTCGGACAACGCCGGGTCACGTTCCTGACAGTCCGCCAATTTGCCTGGCAAGCCAGCCAAATCCAGCGCGCCTTTACGGCGGGTCATTTCACGCGCTTTACGCGCTGCTTCACGAGCACGGGCCGCATCGATGATTTTACCGACCACGATCTTGGCATCCGATGGGTTTTCCATCAGATAATCCACCAGTTTCTCGTTCATCAGCGATTCAACCGCCGTTTTCACCTCCGAAGACACCAGCTTGTCTTTGGTCTGTGAAGAGAATTTAGGATCGGGCACTTTCACCGAAACCACGGCAATCAGACCTTCACGCGCATCGTCACCGGTGGCGCTGATCTTGGACTTTTTGCTGTAGCCTTCTTTATCCATGTAGGTATTCAGGGTACGGGTCATCGCGGCACGGAAGCCGGCCAGGTGAGTCCCCCCATCACGCTGCGGGATATTGTTGGTGAAGCAGTAGATGTTTTCCTGGAAACCATCGTTCCACTGCAGCGCCACTTCCACACCGATATCGTCTTTCACGGTTGAGAAGTAGAACACCGTTGGGTGGATCGGAGTCTTGTTCTTGTTCAGGTATTCCACAAACGCCCGGATACCGCCTTCGTAATGGAAGTGGTCTTCTCTGTCGTTGCGTTTGTCTTTCAGGCGAATTGATACGCCGGAGTTGAGGAACGACAGCTCACGCAGGCGCTTGGCCAGGATGTCGTACTCAAACTCGATGTTATTGGTAAAGGTCTGGTAGCTAGGCCAGAAGCGCAGGGTGGTACCGGTCTGCTCGGTTTCACCGACGACTTTCAGAGGAGCTTGCGGTTCGCCATGCTTGTAAGTTTGCTCATGGACCTTGCCTTCGCGGCGGATCACCAGCTCCAGCTTTTCTGACAGGGCGTTAACAACCGAAACGCCTACGCCGTGCAGACCGCCGGAAACCTTATAGGAGTTGTCGTCAAACTTACCGCCGGCATGCAGTACGGTCATGATGACCTGCGCCGCAGACACCCCTTCCTCTTCGTGGATACCGGTTGGGATACCACGGCCATCATCCTGCACCGAGACGGAGTTGTCGGCGTGGATCGTCACCTGAATGTCGCTACAGTGGCCAGCGAGTGCTTCGTCGATAGCGTTGTCCACGACCTCGAATACCATGTGGTGCAGACCGGTGCCGTCATCAGTATCACCGATATACATGCCCGGACGCTTACGTACCGCATCCAGCCCTTTTAATACCTTGATACTTGAGGAGTCATAAGAATTCGACATCAACGTTTCTCGCTCATTTTAGTCCTGTGGTTGAACCTCTATTTTACCTTGTTCCACGCGGAACATCTTGCCCTTTTCACCCATCATGTCGGTTACTTGTTCAGCGCTTACCGCACTGACAAAAACCTGAGCCTGGGTGGCTTTCAGGCGATCGGCCAGCAACCGGCGACGGCCGGTGTCCAGCTCGGAGGCAAAATCATCAATCAGATACAGGCAACGCCGCCCGCTCTGGCGGGTGAGAAACTCACCCTGCGCCAAGCGCAATGCGCACATCAGCAGTTTAAGCTGACCGCGCGATAACAAATCCTCTACCGGCGTGCCTTCGGCACGAATGCGGAAGTCCGCTTTATGCGGCCCCACCGCGGTATAGGTTAACGCCCTGTCGCGCTCAAACTGGCGCTCCAGCAGCTCTCCGTAGTCGCTCTCTTTGTCCCAGCCGCGCTGGAAAGAGAAACTCAGGGCAAATTCGGGCAAAAACTGCGCGCAGGTCGCGGTGATATCCGCGGCAATTGCGTCGCTGTAAGCTGCCCGCCACTCGCTGATACGCTCGGCCAACGGGATCAGTTCCTGATCCCAGGCGCGGATCTGCGCATAGCGATTGACCTGGCGCAGCGCGGCATTGCGCTGCTTCAGTAACCTTTTCAGGTTGCTCCAGGCGGTGAAAAAGCCGGGTTCGTTATGAAAACAACCCCAGTCCAGGAAGGCACGCCGATACTTCGGCCCGCCATTAAGCAGGGTAAAACCTTCGGGGGTGATCAACTGCATGGGCAGTAGCTGTGCCAGCTCTGCCACCTTATGGCCATCGCTGCCATCGATGCGCACTTTGCTGTCACCCTGACGGCTTTTACTCAGTCCTACCGATAATTCGCGCCCGCTGCCTTCGATCCGGCCATGCAACACAAACTCCGGCCGATCGTGGCGGATAACTCGCCCGGCCTGCAGGCTGCGAAACGCGCGCCCATGACCAAGGGTATAAACCGCCTCCAGCACGCTGGTCTTGCCGCTGCCGTTAGCTCCCACCAGAAAGTTAAACCCCGGTGCAGGCGCCAGATCGGCAGCTTCGATATTGCGGAAATCTTTAATCAGTAAGCGCGTCAGAGCCATACTGTAGTTGTCTTAATCATCTAACAATCCAGGGCGTTATCGTCGCAGGTCATTTGCGTGCGGCCAGCGCACAGCAACCGCAGCGTACTTAAAGTACGTGAGGATTGCGAGCACTGCCCAATCGCAAAGGGACAAGTAAGATAGCCCGATAATTTCTACAGTCGCATTGGCATGACGACGTAGGCGGCAGACTTGCTGGCACCGTCCTCGATCTGCACGCTGGAGACGGAATCGGTCAGCAGCAGGCGCACATCTTCACACTTGAGCGCGTTCAGCACGTCCAGCACATAGCTGACGTTGAAACCAATTTCCATCTCGGTGCCATCATAGCTGACATCAAGGATCTCTTCCGCCTCTTCCTGTTCCGGGTTGTTGGCGGTGATCTTGAGCTGGTTCTGGCTGACGTACAGGCGCACGCCGCGGAACTTTTCGTTCGACAGAATGGCCGCTCGGGCAAACGCCTGCTTGAGCAAGTCGCAGCCCGCTTCCAGCGTTTTGTCCGGGTTCTTCGGCAATACGCGGCGATAATCAGGGAAACGGCCGTCAACCAGCTTGGAGGTGAAGATAAAGTCACCGACGTGAGCACGGATGTTGTTACTGCCAATCTGCACCCGTAGCGGCGTATCACCACCGTCCAGCAAGCGAACCAGTTCCATCACCCCTTTACGCGGGACGATCACCGAATGAGTAGGCAATTGCTGGCCAATCGGCATCGAACATACCGCCAGGCGGTGGCCGTCGGTGGCCACGGTGCGCAGGTCTTCCCCTTCGGTTTCAAACAGCATACCGTTCAGGTAATAGCGTACATCCTGATGAGCCATCGAAAACTGGGTGGCTTCTATCAGGCGCTTTAACGTCGCCTGCGGCAAGGTGAACTCCACCTCACTCTGCCAATCATCCAGATTCGGGAAGTCTATCGCCGGCAGCGTGGATAGCGAGAAGCGGCTACGGCCAGAACGCACCAGCATACGCTCGCCTTCGAGGATCACCGTAATCTCCGCACCTTCCGGCAGGCCACGGCAAATATCAAAGAATTTACGCGCGGGGACGGTCGTCGCGCCCGCTTCATGGGGCTGAGACAGGGCAACGCGGGCCACCATCTCCATCTCCAGATCGGTCCCTGTCAACAACAGGGAACCTTCCGTCACCTGCAGCAGCAGATTACCCAGAATTGGCAGCGTCGGGCGGCCACCCAATGGGCTGCTCACCTGTTGCAGCGGTTTTAGCAGATGCTCACGTTCAACGATAAATTTCATATGGGCTATGACGACAATGTTCTGATTAAATTGGAGAAATCTTCTTTGATGTCGTGACTTTCCTCACGCAGCTGCTCGATCTTCCGGCAGGCGTGCAACACCGTAGTATGGTCGCGGCCACCAAACGCATCGCCGATTTCTGGCAGGCTGTGGTTGGTGAGCTCTTTTGCCAATGCCATCGCCATCTGGCGTGGGCGGGCAACCGAGCGCGAACGCCGTTTAGACAGCAGGTCCGCGATTTTGATTTTGTAGTACTCGGCCACCGTCTTCTGGATATTGTCGATGGTGACCAGCTTTTCCTGCAACGCCAGCAGATCCCGCAGCGCTTCGCGCACGAAATCGATGGTGATGGCGCGGCCAGTAAAGTTGGCGTTGGCGATCACCCGGTTCAGCGCCCCTTCGAGCTCACGCACGTTAGAACGCAGGCGTTTGGCTATGAAGAACGCCACTTCGCCCGGCAGACGGATATCGTTCTCGTCGGCCTTTTTCATCAGGATCGCCACGCGGGTTTCCAGCTCCGGCGGCTCGATCGCCACCGTCAGGCCCCAGCCGAAGCGGGATTTCAAACGATCCTCCACCCCGTTGATCTCTTTTGGATAGCGATCCGAGGTCAGGATGATCTGTTGATTACCTTCCAACAGAGCGTTAAAGGTGTGGAAGAACTCTTCCTGTGAACGCTCTTTGTTGGCAAAGAATTGAATATCATCGATCAGCAACGCATCCACCGAGCGGTAGTAGCGTTTGAATTCTTCAATGGCGTTATTTTGCAGCGCCTTGACCATGTCCTGCACAAAGCGTTCCGAGTGCATGTACACCACTTTGGCATTGGCCTTACGCGCCATGATGCCGTTGCCTACCGCGTGCAACAGGTGCGTTTTACCCAGGCCGGTACCGCCATACAGGAACAGTGGGTTATAAGCGCCCCCTGGATTGTCTGCCACCTGCCGCGCCGCAGCACGAGCCAGCTGGTTAGACTTACCCTCAACGAAGTTATCGAAGGTGTGCTTGGGGTTGACGTTGGAACGATAGGACAGCTCAGGCGGCGGTGCCGCGTTGTCCCAGCTTGGACGGGACGGTGCCGCCGTGCGCACCACCGGGGCTACCGGAGCGCTGTTGACGCTGGCCATCACGGGCTGGCTGAGGGTTGGTGTCAGTGGTTTGCTACCCACCTCAAAACGCAACAGCGGAGCATCCGTACCGCAGAAATCATTCAACAGGCCATTGATATTGTTTAAGTACTTATCGCGAACCCAATCCAGCACAAAGCGATTGGGCGCATACAGCGCCAGGGTATTGTCACTCAGTTCCGCCTGCAATGGGCGTATCCACATACTAAATTCTGTGGCAGGTAACTCATCCTGCAATCGGGCAAGACACTGCTGCCAAAGCGAAAGTGACACGGCGGACTCCACTCGAACAAGATCAATAAAAAGAAAAGAATCAGGCTACTTTTTTATAACTCATGATTTTTGACACACGCCCGGTATCGGCTGAAAAACCTGTAGGGTATGCGAACCGCCTTTCACGGTTTATGCCCTTAACGATCCTGATTTTGGGATCGCGATCGGAATGACGGATCATAGCGCAATCCGCGCAAGAGATCCTCCCCTTCATCACAGATTAGATCCATTTTATCCACAGCCCGTGAAGAGTGGCTAGTTTTTAATCAACCCAGGATCGACACCGATGAGATCTGAGCCTGTAGGGCCAGGTTTTAGCGCCTTTCACAGGTTATACCTGGTTATCCACGCGGATCCTTGCAGAAAACGCGCAGGATCGTACGGAGATCCTTGTGATTTAGCCCCGAGTCCGTATAATCTTCGCCCACGTGTGATACCTGGTTCCTTAATGGTGAGTCATTAGCCAAGACAGGATTCTGCGGTGACCACGGGCCAACACCGGATTTTACTCCGAATTGGCAGACAACCAGGTAGGCTAGCGCGATGTGAATTGACTCAGGACTGTACAATTATTACAATCCCGCCTCTTTATGTATTGCGATTGAGGCGTCGGTCATCTTCACGCCGAGTAGCCAAACGCATTTGACTTATCAGTATTTCATTTAAGTTTAGGTAGAAATCGCTATGAAACGCACTTTCCAACCGTCCGTACTGAAGCGTAACCGTAGCCACGGTTTCCGTGCTCGTATGGCCACCAAGAATGGTCGTCAAGTTCTGGCCCGCCGTCGTGCGAAAGGCCGTACTCGTCTGACTGCTTCTAAGTAATAAAAGCTAATCTGCTGAGTGGTTAAGCTCGCTTTTCCTAGGGAGTTACGTTTGTTAACTCCCACTCATTTCACTTTCGTCTTCCAGCAGCCACAACGGGCTGGCACGCCGCAAATCACCATCCTCGGCCGCCTGAACCAGCTGGGGCATCCCCGCATCGGTCTTACCGTCGCCAAAAAACACGTCAAACGCGCGCATGAACGCAACCGGATCAAACGCCTAACCCGCGAAAGCTTCCGTTTACGTCAGCACGAGCTACCGGCGATGGATTTTGTGGTGGTGGCCAAAAAAGGGATAGCGGATTTGGATAATCATGCACTGACGGAAGCTTTGGAAAAATTATGGCGTCGCCACTGTCGCCAGGCTCCCGCATCCTGATCGGGCTGGTTCGGGCGTATCAGCTCGTGCTCAGCCCGCTGCTTGGGCCACGTTGTCGCTTCCAGCCGACATGTTCTCATTACGCAATTGAGGCATTACGCAGGTTTGGCATGGTAAAAGGCAGTTGGTTGACATTGAAACGCGTATTAAAATGCCATCCTTTGAACCCAGGTGGCGATGATCCCGTGCCGCCGAAAATCGACGATAACAGAGAACACTAACGATGGATTCGCAACGCAATCTTCTCCTCATCGCTCTGCTGTTCGTGTCTTTCATGATCTGGCAGGCCTGGCAAGTGGACAACGCTCCGCAACCAGCAGCCACCCAGACCACGCAACAGACTGCGAACCCAGCAACCGGTGATGCCGCAAGCTCAGCTGTACCAGGCAGTGGCCAGGGTAAACTGATCACCGTTAACACTGACGTGCTGTCGCTGACCATCAATACCCGTGGTGGCGATATCGAGCAGGCTAAACTGTTGGCCTACCCGGATACCCTGGGTTCATCGACTCCATTTACGCTGCTGGAATCTACTCCGTCATTCGTCTATCAGGCACAAAGCGGCCTGACTGGCAGAGACGGCCCGGATAACCCGGCCAACGGCGAGCGTCCTCTGTTTGAGGCAGCGCAAGATACCTTCACGCTGGCTGATGGCCAGGATGAACTGCGTATTCCGCTGACCTTTACCGGTAAAGACGGTTCGGTCTTCACCAAGACCTTTGTGCTCAAGCGTAACCATTATGCCGTTGGCGTGGACTACTCCATCGTCAACAAAAGCGCGACTCCGCTGGAACTGACCCTGTTTGGCCAGTTGAAGCAGACCACCGAATTGCCTAAGCATCGTGATACCGGCAGCAACAACTTTGCGCTGCACACCTTCCGTGGTGCGGCTTACTCATCCAGCGAAGACAAATACCAAAAGTATGCGTTCGACAAGGATGAGAATCTGAGCGTCACCACCCAAGGCGGCTGGGTTGCCATGTTGCAACAGTACTTCGCCACCGCATGGGTGCCGCAGACTCAGGGCGTCAACACTTTCTATACCGCCAAGCCAGGTACCAACCTGTCTGCCATCGGCTTTAAAGCTGAGCCAGTGATTGTACAGCCAGGCGCTGAGAAGCAGCTGAATGCTACCCTGTGGGTTGGCCCGGAGCTGCAAGATCAGATGGCCCAACTGGCACCGCATCTGGATCTGACCGTTGATTACGGCTGGCTGTGGTTCATCTCCCAACCGCTGTTCAAACTGCTGAAGTTCATTCACAGCTTCATCGGCAACTGGGGCTTCTCGATCATCATCATCACCTTCATCGTGCGCGGCATCATGTACCCGCTGACCAAAGCGCAGTACACCTCGATGGCCAAAATGCGTATGCTGCAGCCAAAACTGCAGGCGATGCGCGAACGTATCGGTGATGACAAGCAGCGTATGAGCCAGGAAATGATGGCGCTGTACAAAGCTGAGAAGGTGAACCCGTTAGGGGGTTGCTTGCCGCTGGTTATCCAGATGCCAATCTTCCTGGCCTTGTACTACATGCTGATGGGCTCGGTTGAGCTGCGTCATGCGCCGTTCATCTGGTGGATCCATGACCTGTCGGCGCAAGACCCGTACTACATCCTGCCAGTGCTGATGGGCGTGACCATGTACTTCATCCAGAAGATGTCACCCACCACCGTGACTGACCCGATGCAGCAGAAAATCATGACCTTTATGCCGGTGATCTTCACAGTGTTCTTCCTGTGGTTCCCGTCTGGTCTGGTGCTGTACTATATCGTCAGTAACCTGGTGACCATCGTCCAGCAGCAGCTGATTTACCGCGGGCTGGAAAAACGTGGTCTGCACAGCCGCGACAAGAAAAAAACGTAATACCAGGCAACAACCGTAGGGGCTTGCCCCTACGACACCCGTTACGTTGCCAGTAGAGGCGGTCATTAGACCGCCTTTTTGCATATTGTCAGAGAGATAGCCGCTATGAACATCACCGATACCATCGCTGCTCTTGCTACTCCGCCCGGACGCGGCGGTGTCGGCATTGTGCGCATTTCAGGCCGGGGAGCCAAAGACGTCGCCATGGCGGTGCTTGGTAAACTACCAAAGCCGCGTTATGCCGATTATCTGCCGTTTCGTGACGCCGAAGACAGCACGCTGGATCAAGGGATCGCACTGTGGTTCCCCGGCCCCAATTCCTTTACCGGTGAGGACGTGCTGGAACTGCAGGGCCACGGTGGACCGGTGATCCTCGATCTGCTGCTCAAACGCGTGTTGGCGCTGCCAGATGTGCGGATTGCCCGCCCAGGGGAGTTCTCGGAGCGCGCTTTCCTCAATGACAAGCTGGATCTGGCCCAGGCCGAAGCCATTGCCGATCTGATCGATGCCAGTTCCGAACAGGCTGCCCGTTCAGCCATGAACTCGCTGCAAGGCGCTTTTTCCGTCCGTATCCATCAGCTTGTGGAAGCGCTCACTCACCTGCGCATCTATGTAGAAGCGGCAATCGACTTCCCGGATGAGGAGATCGACTTCCTTTCAGACGGCAAAATCGAAGCCCAGCTGAACGGTGTGATGGCCGATCTGGACGGCGTTCGAGCCGAGGCGCGTCAGGGTAGCCTGCTGCGTGAAGGGATGAAGGTGGTGATCGCTGGGCGGCCAAACGCTGGGAAATCCAGCCTGCTTAATGAGTTGGCAGGGCGCGAAGCGGCGATCGTTACCGACATTGCTGGCACCACGCGCGATGTGCTGCGTGAACATATTCATATCGATGGCATGCCACTGCACATTATCGATACCGCCGGGCTGCGGGAAGCCAGCGACGAAGTTGAGCGTATCGGTATCGAACGTGCCTGGAACGAGATCGAACAGGCGGATCGCGTGCTGTTTATGGTGGATGGTACCACCACCGCCGCCACCGAACCCGCCGAGATCTGGCCAGAGTTTATGGCACGCCTGCCAAGCACCCTGCCGATCACCGTCGTGCGCAACAAGGCCGACATTACCGGCGAGGCATTGGGCCTGAGCGAAGTAAATGGTCACTCACTTATTCGCCTGTCGGCGCGTACCGGTGAGGGGATCGACCTGCTGCGCGACCATCTGAAGCAGAGTATGGGCTTCACCAGCAATATGGAAGGCGGTTTCCTGGCCCGCCGCCGTCACTTGCAGGCACTGGAGCAGGCGGCACAGCATCTGTTGCAGGGCAAAGAACAGTTAGTGAGCGCTTACGCGGGGGAACTGCTGGCCGAGGAACTGCGGCTGGCACAGCAAGCATTGAGCGAAATCACCGGGGAGTTTACCTCCGATGACCTACTCGGGCGTATCTTCTCCAGTTTCTGTATTGGTAAGTAACCCAACGTCCAGATACACGGCCTCTTTAGCGTCCAAAGCCAAGCATTAACTCACTGTTAATGCTTGGCTTTATTTTTACATACGCCAAAACAAACCCCACAAGTCACCACACAACACTCCCGTCATGCCGCTGCTTTTTCATTCAAGGGAAGAATAATTAAGATAAAGATCATGCGAATTCTTAATGAAAAATCTTAACGTAATGCTTACTCTAACACTCCAGTTTTTTTATGAGCCTCGGTCATGGAGTGAACAATGGCTTGTCATTTTGTCCGATGGGATACGGTTGCTGAGCGTTTAGAGACCCATCGGCTCCCTAAAGACCTGATCGAAAGAACTGCCAGCTTTTCGGTTAAGCGCCGTCGGCGTTTTTTGCAAGGCCGCATCCTGTTGGCCGAAATGATATTTTATTTGTATGGTATCCCGGTACTTCCCCCGATTGCTACGGCACCGACCGGGCGCCCGTGCTTTGCCGATCATCATCTACCTGACTTCAGCCTCGCCTATGCTGGCAATACCATAGGCGTGCTACTGAGCCTGGAAGGCAAGGTAGGGTTGGATATTGAGGTGATGCGCGCACGGAGCCACAACCTGCTGCATCAATACTCCAGCACCACGGAGAACGCGTGGATTGCGGCGCAACACGACCGTCTGGAAGCCGAAACCCAGCTGTGGAGCATCCGCCAATGCGTGCTGAAACTGGCCGGCTTGGGTAACAGCGGCCAGGGGTTGTTGAATTTGCACCCTTTTTCCGGCCAATTACGCTGCAACACCCTGCCCAACGTGCACGTCATGAGTGATGCCGGTGAGTATCTCAGTTGGGCCTGCGCCCATCAACCTGGCTTGGATCGGCTGATTTGCTGGCAATATGACGATAACCAGGGCTTACAGAAATGCGACGAAATTTCACCACGCAACCCGCCCCTCTCCACACACTTTTTGAAGCTGACCAGCCTTGCCTCTGTTACACGTTGAAAGCACCGATTTAACGTCTGTCTTCGAGGGAATCTACAAAACAAAACTTTTCTTAACGCATGATTTACTACTTTGAATTGTAAAAACAGATAAAGATTCAGTCTCTACCTAGGATACGTCCCCCATTTCCCCTATTATCTGCTGGTTGTTCTAAGCTGAGTCTGTTCATCAGAAAAGGGAGAATCAAAATGTCAGAGCAAGCACTAAAGATCGTCACGCTACTAGGGAGCCTACGTAAAGGCTCTTATAACGCTATAGTCGCACGCGCTTTACCTCAGTTAGCTCCTCAGGGTCTCAGTATCGAAGCCCTTCCCTCCATCCGCGATATCCCACTCTACGACGCGGACCTCCAGCAAGAAGAAGGTTTCCCAGCCACGGTAGAAGCCATTGCCGAACAAATTCGCCAGGCTGATGGCGTGATCATCGTAACGCCAGAATATAACTACTCTGTACCAGGCGGCTTGAAAAATGCCATCGACTGGCTGTCACGTTTGCCTAACCAACCGCTGGCCGGCAAGCCGGTGGCGATCCAGACCAGCTCAATGGGGCCGATTGGCGGCGCTCGTTGCCAATATCACCTGCGGCAGATCCTGGTGTTCCTGGATGCCATGGTGCTCAACAAACCTGAGTTTATGGGGGGAGTGATACAGAACAAGGTTGATGAGCAAGCGGGTGAACTGGTGGACCAAGGCACGCGGGATTTCCTGACCGGCCAGTTGTCCGCATTCAGCGACTATATCCGCCGTGTAAAATAAGCGGCCAGGCGGCGCCCAAAGATAACACTATCGAAGGCGCCGTTTTCACTCGTTTTCTCATTAATATTATTTAAAAACAAAGTCATAAAATCATGCCTTTTTTTATTTTAGCCGTATTCTTGGCTTTTGCCACCAGTCCATTGTTTGCTGCACCCATGCTTTATCCTGAGGGAGAAGAGCCGCTAGAACTGCCTATCCATAGCCCGCTGAGTAAACCATTGCCCCGCTCAGCCTACAATCAGGAGGATAAAAAAGCCGGCGCCACATCGTTATATCTGACGCTGATGCGTGAAGATGGCCGTAATATCTGGGCCCCCTTTCAACTGGCTGCCTCCTCGGCCGAACAGGGCCAGACCGAACTAGCCGAACGTTATCTGCAACTTAGCGCCAAACGAGGATTGTGGTATTACTACAACCTGCTGGAAGACAACGCGTTCAGCAGCATTCAGCAAAGTGACACCTATCGTTCCATTCTGGCAACCACCAAAGCACGCTATCAACAACACGCCGCAAAGTTTGAAGGGAAACCTCACTATGCCGTGCCGAGTGGCGAGCCCCCGGCCGGAGGTTGGCCAACCATCGTCTACCTCCATCCCTACGGAAAAGCCGCCGCTATCATCCCAGAAGATCGGTTGCTGTTTACCGAGGCCGGGGTAGCCTATATTGAAATAAACGGCACGCAGATGCTGGCGGAAGGGAGCTTTCGCTGGTCTAACTATAGCTCTACCAGCACCCAGAACGCCATTCAACGCACCCTACAAAGCCTTGGCCCTAAGCTGAAGCTTAATCTCGAACAGGTTTACCTGACCGCTCGCGGTCAGGGGGCGCTACACGCGGCTAACCTGATGGCCAATTACCCGCAGTTTTATTCCGGAGCGATGTTGATTGCCCCGAAGGGCCGCCTTCCCCCGGCGAAGCATTCACTGGCAGAAAACAAACGCATCATGATCGCCTATTACGATCGGCAGAATTTCAACGATCGAGCGCTGGCTCTTAATTTTGCCGACTTGTTCAGAGGCAAAAATCAGGTCGAGATCGCTAACTTTGCCGAGGGGGAAGATAATATCGGTGGCTGGCAGACGCGGTATAACCGGCCTTTACGCTGGGTAATGGGTAGAGAACAGGATGCGTCACCGGGTGCATAACGTAGGGGGGCGCTGCATGCTGCGCCCGTTTAACCTTTGTCATCGATCTGAAAGGGGCTGAACGCCCCTTTTGATTACCGAAGATGATTAATGCCCGTCAACGAACGCAATTTTCAGCACGAACAGCAGCGCCACCACGATCACGCAGGGGCTGATTTCACGCCAGCGGCCGGTGCCCAGCTTCATGATGCAGTAAGAGATAAAGCCCAGGGCAATCCCTTCGGTGATCGAGAAGCTGAAAGGCATCATGGCGGCGGTTACAAAGGCCGGAACCGCTTCGGTCATGTCTTCCCACTTCACCCGCGCCAGGCTGGAAGTCATCAGTACCCCCACATAAATCAGCGCGCCCGCAGCAGCATAAGTTGGCACCATTCCCGCCAGCGGTGACAGGAAAATCACCAGCAGGAAGAGAATGCCCACCACCACGGCGGTCAGGCCAGTACGCCCACCGACGGCCACCCCAGAGGAGCTTTCAATATAGGCGGTAACCGAAGAGGTACCCGCAAAAGCACCAGCGACCGAGGTGATACTATCCACATACAGTGCCTGCTTCATACGCGGGAACTTACCGCTTTCATCGGTCAGACCCGCCTTATCGGTCACGCCGATCAGCGTCCCCGAGGAGTCAAACAGGTTGACCAGCATAAAGGAGAAGATCACCCCTGCTAGGCCGATATTTAACGCCCCGGCAATATCCACCTGGCCGACCACGGAGGTAACGTCCGGCGGTAGGGAGAATACTCCGCCATACTTCACGTCGCCCAACGCCCAGCCGATCAGCGTGGTCACGACGATGGAAACCAGTACCGCAGCATGGATATTACGCGAAGCCAGCACCGCGATAATAAAGAAGCCCAAGGCTCCCAGCAGCACGCTGTGAGAAGTCAGATTGCCTACTGCCACCAGCGTATCGGGGTTGGCGACCACGATACCGGCATTTTTCAGCCCCATCATGGCAATAAACAGGCCGATACCGCTGGTGATGCCCACGCGCAGGCTCAGCGGAATATTGGCAATCATCCAATAGCGGATACGGAAGATAGTCAGCAACAGGAAACCGATTGCGCCCCAGAAAATAGCACCCATGCCGACCTGCCATGAAATACCCATCGCGCCCACCACCACAAACGCGAAGAACGCGTTGAGGCCCATCGCCGGAGCCAACGCCACCGGTAGGTTAGCCAGCAGGCCCATCAGGATACTGCCCAAAGCGGCAACCAGGCAGGTGGTGACGAACACCGCCTGAGTGTCCATGCCCGCCGCGCCCAGGATCTGCGGGTTCACAAACACGATATACACCATGGTTAAAAAGGTGGTGATGCCGGCAATCGTTTCCGTACGTACCGTGGTGCCATGCTGCTT
This sequence comes from Serratia sp. (in: enterobacteria), assembly GCF_046715635.1. Taxonomy (GTDB): domain Bacteria; phylum Pseudomonadota; class Gammaproteobacteria; order Enterobacterales; family Enterobacteriaceae; genus Chania. The sequence continues at coordinate 26,639 of NZ_JBKJYW010000538.1, read as the reverse complement.
GAGTTTAAACACACGCTCAAGCAAGCCCTGATTGGCATCAAGGCTGAGGTCTTGTTTGCTCATTATAGAATTCCGAAGAGGGATTAGGACTGTCGCTGGCTATCCTATAACAAAAAGTCCGGGTTTTGACCTCGCTCACAGGTTTTTTTCGCCATCTTTACGGCTAAAATGGCCAACAACTTGTATTTATTAAGATTGCTAGCCAAAGAGGGACAATCTACGGCGATGCGGTTAAAGTAACAGCAGTCATGACTTAACCGAGGGCGCTTACCCCAATGAATCAGGTTGAATGTGTTTTATTTGATTGCGATGGCACGCTGGTAGACAGTGAAGTGCTGTGTAGCAAGGCCTATGTGCATATGTTTGCCCACTACGGCATCGAGCTGGCGCTGGAAGAGGTATTTAAAAAGTACAAAGGGATCAAGCTCTACGAGATCATTGAGCGGGTTAACGCCGAGCACGGGGTCAATTTACCCGCCAGCGATCTGGAGCCGATTTTCCGCCAGGAAGTGGCCCGTCTGTTTGATGCCGAGCTCCAGCCGATTGCCGGTGCGCGCGAGCTGCTGGCACAGATGAATGCCCCGCTGTGCACCGTTTCTAACGGCCCGGTGAGCAAAATGCAGCATTCGCTGGGGTTAACCGACATGCTGTCCTATTTTGATGACCGGTTGTTCAGCGGCTACGATATTCAACGCTGGAAACCCGATCCGGCCATCGTCTTCCATGCAGCCCAACAGATGCAGGTACCGGTAGAGCGCTGTATTTTGGTGGATGATTCTGTTGCCGGTGCCCAGGCGGGGATCGCGGCTGGCATCCCGGTGTTCTACTTCTGCGCCGATCCTCATAATCAACCGATCGATCACCCGCTGGTGACGACGTTTGACGATCTGGCGCAGCTGCCTGCGCTATGGCAGCAACGCGGCTGGCAGTTGACCCGTTAACTGGAAAGATCCCGCTTAGATGGCGGGCTCTCCACGCATAGACGGTTGAGATCCTGCCGCGTAATCAAAGGGAATTGAAAATGAAAACCATACTCTCAAGAATAATTACCGTACTTTTAGCCATCGTGGTTGCCTTTTTCTGCATTTCAGCCTTTTTGGTCCTTTTCCAGATCGCAGCGACAATAATGGCAATATATGAAATAGGTGCAGATAAATACAGCCTGAGCTATCTTACCGGGCAGGTAATATTCCTTATTTTTAGCGTAGTGATGATCTACGTACTCGGGAAACAATTTAAGAAACTTGAATGGTCGTGACTTTAAAACTGCCATATACATCAAATCATTAGGGCATTACCAGCCCTAGCGGTCCGCTTAACTAGCCGGTAACGGCGGGCGATTACGCCACCAGCGCCAGCTGCGTTTTAGCGCTTTGGTCTGCGGGCTAAAGCGTTTGTTCAGCCCGTTCGCCAACACATCCAGCGTCAGGCAGAAAATAAAGTAGACCAACGCCACAAACAGGAACACCTCCATCGGGTAAACCATGCTGCGGTTATTGACCTGCGTGGCCAGGAAGGTCAACTCACCCACACCGACGATGTACGCCAGCGAAGTGTCTTTAATCAGCGAGATCCACTGATTGATAAACGAAGGCACCATCATACGCAGCGCCTGCGGCAAGACAATCATCCGCAGCACCTGCCAGCGATTTAAACCCAGCGATAACCCCGCCTGCCACTGCCCGGCACCGATAGCCACGATCCCCGCTTTCACCGCATGGGCCAGATAAGCCGAGGCGATTAGCGCCAGTGCGCACACCACGGTGGTAATTTCCGGGATATCGACGCCAAACACGATGGGCAGCAGGAAGTAAGTCCAGAAAATCAGCATGATCACCGGGATGGCGCGGAAAAAACCGAGCACCATCGCCAGTAACCCAGCCAGTACCCCACGTGATATCGCCAATGCGACGCCCAGCAACGTGCCCAGCATTGCCGAAGCCAGTCCGGCCATCAGGCTGATTGCCAACGTCAGCGCAGCGCCGCCTAAAGGCCCATCCGGGAAGGTGCCCCACAGCAGGTAGCCCAGGTTTTCCTGGATCACGGTAAAGTCCATCTTAGTGTCCCCCCAGCGGCTTACGCTGTTGACGCCACATGCCCCAGCCTTCCAGCAGGGCAATAATGGCGATATACAACACCGTCGCCACGCCAAACGCCTGGAAGGTTCGCAGGGTTTCGGTTTCCACCTGGCGCGAAGCGTAAGACAGCTCAGCCAGGCCGATCGCCATGGTCAGCGATGAGTTTTTAATCACGTTCATGTACTGCCCCAGCAGCGGCGGGAAAGCGATTTTCAGCGCCTGCGGCAACACCACATAACGCATCGATTGCCAGCCAGTCAGCCCAAGCGCATAAGCTGCATGCTTTTGCCCGCTGGCGACGCCACGGATGCCGGAACGGATCTCTTCGGCAATAAACGCGGTGGAATAGAGCGTCAGGCCGAAGAACCCTGCCAGAAACTCAAAAGAGGGCCACTCGAGCAAACCTAACTGATGGGGGGTATTCAGCCATTGCATGGCGAAGGAAGGCAGGATCTGCCCGGCGGCGAAATACCAGAAGAACAGTTGCACCAGCAGAGGAGTATTGCGAAATAGCGCGCTGTAGGCCACCGCCAGCCAGCTTAACGGGCGCAGGCTGCTGTCCCGCATTGCCGCCAGGCCAAAACCCAGCAGCGTTGCCGCCAGCCCGGCACAGGCCGACAGCCATAAGGTCATCAAGAAGCCATTCCATAGCCAGCTCAGATACTGCGGCGCCAACAGCCAGTCTGAGAGTTGTTGCAGATTCATGTGAGGTACTTCCCCTCACCCTAACCCTCTCCACCACGGTACCAAACCGGGGGGAGAGGGAAAAGGGAGATTAGGCTTTAGGTTGCTGATCCAATGGGCCGATCTTGAAATCGCCACGCGGTTGGGCGGTTTTGGTTTCCGGGCCGAACCAGCGATCGTAAATCTTCACCGCCTCACCGTCTTTTTCCAGTTTGATCAAAGTATCGTTAACGGTAGCCGTGAGGCGATCTTCGCCTTTCGGGATACCAACGCCCTGATACTCTTTGGTGATGCTGAACGGAGAGATTTCAAAGTCGGCTTTTTGCGCGGCGGGCAGGTTGCCTAGCAGACCAACCAGCTTGGCATCGTCCTGGGTGATCGCCTGCACGTTGCCGTTACGCAGGGCGACAAACGCCAGCGGGGTATCGTCGTAAGAGATGACTTTGGCCGTTGGATAATGCTCACGCAGGGTAATTTCCTGCACGGTGCCTTTATCTGCGCCGATGCGCAGCTTCTTGATGTCTTCAGGGGTTTTCAGCACGCCCTTATGAGCAATGAATTTCTGGCCGGTAGCAAAATACGGCACGCTGAAATTCACCTCTTTGGCACGCTCGTCGGTGATGGTGAAGTTAGCCGCGATCAGATCAACCTTTTTGGACACCAGCAGAGGAATGCGGTTAGCCGGGTTGGTAGCACGCAGTTCAACCTTGACGCCCAGCGCCTTACCGATGGCTTCGGCCACGTCCACGTCATAACCCACCAGCTTTTTGCTTTGCGGATCGACATAACCAAACGGTGGGTTGCTATCAAATACCGCAATACGCACTACGCCAGCTTTTTGAATATCATCGAGTTTATCGGCATGTGCCACACCAGTGGCAAGGCTGGTCAGGCTGGCTAACAGAGATAAGGCTAAGACGCGCTGTTTCATGAAAAGCTCCCAAGTGATTGATGTCCCGCTGGCTGATAAGCTAGCAAGCCTCACTTAGGTCAGGAAATAATATTAAACGCTATAGTTATAACCTTTTTAACTTTGCGGTTTTTAAATGGCATAAAGGCGCCGTTTTCAGCGCCTTCTTGGATAAATCACTGGTTGAATTACGCTTTTTTCTCGTCTTTACCGTCTGATAACAGCTTGTCCAGCGCATCGCCACCGATATGACGGAAATCCTGGCCTTTGACGAAGTAGAAGATGAATTCGCAAATATTCTGGCAGCGGTCACCGATACGCTCGATAGAGCGGGCACAGAACAGCGCCGTCAGCACGCTCGGAATGGTGCGCGTATCTTCCATCATGTAGGTCATCAACTGGCGCACGATGCCCTCATATTCCTGATCGACCTTCTTGTCTTCGCGGTAAATCCGGATCGCTTCATCCAGATCCATCCGCGCAAAGGCATCCAGCACGTCGTGCAGCATCTGCACGGTGTGGCGGCCCAGTGACTCCAGGCTGACCAGCAATGGCTGATGCTGGTGCGAAAATTTCTCCAATGCGGTACGACAGATCTTGTCCGCCACGTCGCCGATGCGTTCCAGCTCGGAAATGGTCTTGATGATCGCCATCACCAGACGCAGATCGCTGGCGGTCGGTTGGCGTTTGGCAATGATGCGCACACAGGCTTCATCGATCGCCACTTCCATCATATTGACCTTGGCATCGCCCTCGATCACCTGCTTGGCCAGTTCACCGTCCTGGTTATGCATCGCGGTAATGGCGTCGGTCAGCTGTTGCTCCACCAGCCCGCCCATGGTCAGCACCTGGGTGCGGATGTGCTCGAGTTCAGCGTTGAACTGGCCGGAAATGTGTTTGTTTAAATTCAGGTTATCCATGATGCATCCTAATCAACCATAGCGGCCAGTAATGTAGTCTTCGGTCTGCTTTTTCTGTGGCGCGGTAAACAGAGTGTCAGTATCGCTGAACTCGATCAACTCACCCAGATACATAAATGCGGTGGAGTCAGAACAACGCGCCGCCTGCTGCATATTGTGGGTCACAATCACCACGGTGTAGTCAGACTTCAGCTCGCTGATCAGCTCTTCAATCTTGCCGGTGGAAATCGGATCCAGTGCCGAACAAGGCTCATCCAGCAGCAGCACTTCCGGGCGAATGGCAATGCCGCGCGCAATGCACAGGCGTTGCTGCTGGCCGCCGGACAGGCTGTAACCGCTTTGGTGCAGTTTGTCCTTGGTCTCGTTCCACAGTGCCGCCTTGGTCAGCGCCCATTGGACACGCTCGTCCATATCCGCACGGGACAACTTCTCGAACAGGCGCACGCCAAAGGCGATGTTGTCATAAATCGACATCGGGAACGGCGTTGGCTTTTGGAACACCATGCCCCCCTTGGCACGCAGCAGCGCGATATCCTGGTTATCCGTCAGGATGTTTTGCCCATCCAGCAGGATATCCCCTTCGGCACGCTGCTCGGGGTAGAGCTGGTACATCTTGTTGAAGGTCCGCAGCAGCGTCGATTTGCCGCAGCCAGACGGGCCGATAAACGCGGTCACCTTGTTCTTGGCGATATCCAGCGTGATGTTTTTCAGCGCATGGAATTTGCCGTAGTAAAAGTTCAGATCGCGTACCTGAATTTTGCTGCTGGAAGTAGAGTCAACCATACTCATCAAGACTTCTCTCTTTTCACGGTGTCGCCTGAGCGGCACTTAAATTTTTATGAATGCTTTTTCTTGGCGAAAATCACACGCGCCAGGATATTCAGTAACAGTACGCACAGGGTGATCAACAGCACCCCGGCCCAGGCCAGCTGTTGCCATTCGGCAAACGGGCTCATGGCAAACTTGAAAATGGTGACCGGCAGGTTGGCGATCGGCTGCATCAGGTCGGTACTCCAGAACTGATTCGACAGCGAGGTAAACAGCAACGGGGCGGTTTCCCCGGCGATACGCGCAATCGCCAGCAGCACGCCGGTGATAATGCCGGAGACCGACGCCTTCAGCGTAATGGCAGAAATCATGCGCCATTTCGGTGTCCCCAGCGCATAGGCCGCTTCACGCAGCGTGTCCGGTACCAGCTTGAGCATGTTCTCGGTGGTGCGGATCACGATCGGGATCTGCAACAGAGCCAGCGCAATAATCCCGGCCCAACCGGAGAAGTGTTCCATTTTCGCCACTACCACGGTGTAAACGAACAGGCCCACAACGATCGAGGGTGCGGATAACAGAATATCGTTGATAAAGCGGATCACTTCCGCCAGCCAGGATTTACGGCCGTATTCCGCCAGATAAATCCCCGCCATGATGCCCAGCGGAGTACCGAAGATGGTTGCCCACAGGATCAGCAAGCCACTACCGGCGATAGCGTTAGCCAGACCACCACCCGCCGTATTCGGCGGCGGCGTCATTTCGGTAAACAGCGCCAGCGACATGCCGTCGATGCCCTTGGTGATGGTCGAGAACAGGATCCACACCAGCCAGAACAGGCCGAAGGCCATGGTCGCCATCGACAGCAACAGCGCCAGACGATTTTTCTGCCGACGCCAGGCCTGCATTTTGCGGCGGCTTTCCGCCAGCGCCACCGGGTTTTGCATATCCATCGTTGCCATGTTAGCGGCCCTCACGCTTGGCCAGGCGCATCACCATCAACTTCGACAGCGCCAGGACGATAAAGGTGATCACAAACAGGATCAGGCCCAATTGCATCAATGCAGAGGTATGTAGCCCAGATTCCGCTTCAGCGAATTCGTTGGCCAGCGCCGAGGTGATGCTGTTGCCCGGCATAAACAGCGAGAAACTGTCGAGCTGGTAGGTGTTACCGATAATAAAGGTCACCGCCATGGTTTCCCCCAGGGCGCGCCCCAGGCCGAGCATCACACCGCCGATCACGCCGTTTTTAGTGAACGGCAGCACGATGCGCCAGATCACTTCCCAGGTGGTGCAGCCGATACCATAGGCCGACTCTTTCATCATCACCGGGGTTTGTTCGAACACATCGCGCATTACCGCCGCAATGTAAGGAATAATCATGATGGCCAGGATCACCCCGGCAGCCAGGATACCGATACCAAACGCCGGGCCGGAGAACAGCTCGCCAACGATCGGGATACCGGACAACACTTCCCCCACCGGGGTCTGGAAATATTGGGCAAACAGTGGAGCAAACACGAACAGGCCCCACATGCCATAAACGATACTCGGGATCGCCGCTAACAGTTCTATCGCGATCCCCAATGGGCGCTTGAGCCAGTTAGGTGCCAACTCTGTCAGGAACAGGGCAATACCAAAGCTGACTGGTACGGCGATAATCAGTGCAATTACCGAGGTGACGACCGTGCCGTAGATCGGTACCAGCGCACCAAACTGTTCGGCTGGCGCATCCCACTCTTTGGTCCACAGGAAGGCAAAACCAAACTTCTGCATGCTTGGCCAGGAGGCGATAATCAGCGAAACGATGATGCCGCCCAGCAACAATAGGGTAATCAGCGCCGCCAGTCTGACCAGCGCGCTGAAGATGATGTCACCGTTTTTACCCGGTGCTTTCATGGTCGGCTTGTACTCAGCCATAGATTACTCTTCTGTTTAAAGCTTGGAGAGCCCGGCACGCCAGGCCCCGACAGTCAGGTTGAGGCGCGGTCTGCCGCACCCCCTGCGTTGTTAGAACAAGGCCTTACCGGAGCTGTCTTTGATGTTGGTCTTCCAGGCAGCACGGATTTGCTCAACCACTTCGGCAGGCAAGGCGGCATAATCCAGATCGCTGGCCTGTTTGGCACCGGTCTTGTAAGCCCAGTCGAAGAACTTCAGCACTTCTGCGCCCTGCTCAGGCTTCTTCTGCTCTTTGTGCACCAGGATGAAGGTGGTGGAGGTGATTGGCCAGACGTTGTCGCCTTTCTGGTTGGTCAGGTCCTGCGCGAAGGTTTTGCTCCAATCCACGCCTTTGGCTGCGGCGCTGAAGCTCTCTTCGGTTGGGCTAACCGCTTTGCCATCAGCAGACACTAATTTAGTGTAGGCCAGGTTGTTCTGCTTGGCGTAAGCGTATTCAACATAGCCGATAGAGCCAGGCAGACGCTGAACGAACGCGGCGATACCGTCGTTGCCTTTGCCGCCCAGGCCGGTTGGCCAGTTAACGGTTGAGCCTGCACCAATTTTCTCTTTCCACTGCGCATTAGCCTTGGCCAGATAGCTGGTGAAAACGAAAGAAGTCCCGGAACCATCAGCACGACGCACCACAGCGATTGCCTGATCCGGCAGCTTGACGCCCGGGTTCAGTTTGACGATTGCCGGATCATTCCATTTTTTGATGTTGCCCAGGTAGATATCACCCAGGGTTTGACCATCCAGAGTCAACTCACCGGATTTGATGCCCGGAATATTCACCGCCAGCACCACGCCACCGATCACGGTAGGGAACTGGAACAGGCCGTCCGCAGCCAGTTTTTCATCGGACAGCGGGGCATCAGAAGCACCAAAGTCAACGGTGTTGGCGATGATTTGCTTCACACCACCAGAGGAACCAATCCCCTGATAGTTAACCTTGTTGCCGGTTTCTTTCTGATAAGAATCTGCCCACTTGGCATACACCGGAGCGGGGAATGTCGCACCTGCACCGGTCAGGCTAGCAGCAGCGAAGGCGGACACAGAGGCCAAAGAGAAAGTCGCTGCCACAATACTGGCGACGGTGGTACGCATCAGTTTCATAATCCCTCCTAATGGGATATTTCAAAATCGACCTTGGGTCGTTTTCATCAGAGTAAGTATTGCTGCAGGAGGGAAAATAGGACAGTTTGGTGACAGTAAAATGTACGAAATATGACATTTTTATGACAACGGTTCGCACAACAACAAAAGGAGCATTCCTGTAAATAATGAGTAATTAGCTTATCTCTCTAGGATAATCACCGTTTGTCAGATAATGCCGCAATCGTCCCTAGGAGAAATGCCCTGACAACCCGTAAAAAAACAGCCGCATCGCTATTCTTTCTGACCTAAATGGCGCTGACTGAAGATTAGAAAAAAAACATTAAATCATTACCAACAACAACCCAACACCCACCAATAATCAGTATATTCCCAAATAAAAACCCTGATAACAGCTAACTAATGACATCGAAAAAGTCAATAAACCAAAACTCAACAAAAATAAAATAATTGCAGATGGCCGTAGCGGTAGGTTAGATTATTAAAATTATTACACCATGCATGATCAACGTAAATTTTCACTCACAATCATACCTAGGCATTTATTTAAAATAGAGACAATCCCTATTCAAGGATAAAGGGATTTACAGTAGGGAGTGCTAAATGCGTGAATATCCGGTACCAAAAATCGTTTTTTATTCCCATGACACGATGGGGCTAGGGCATGTACGCAGGAACCTGTTGCTGGCCAGTGAGTTATTGGCCGCAATGCCGGAAACCGAGGTGCTATTAATCAGCGGCGTCCATGAGTCCGGTAGCTTTAACTTGCCCAAAGGGGCGGACATTATCACCCTACCAACCTATTTTAAAAGTGCTGAAGGCGAGTATTTACCTCGCTCGCTAGGCAGGGATGTCCAGCGCCTGACATCCCTGAGAGCAGACATTATTCAAGCGGCAATGAAAACATTTAAACCTGATGTTTTTATTGTCGACAACGTTCCCAGAGGCGCGATGTCAGAATTGGACAGCGTATTACCTATACTGGTAAAGAATGGTACCCACTTGGTGCTAGGCCTACGTGATATTGTTGACGATCCTGCGACCGTACGGCGACAATGGGATAAATTAAATAATATTGAGACTATTCGTAATTACTTTTCCTCTATTTGGATATATGGCGATAAGTCATTTTATAATTTAGCTCAGGCTTATCGCTTTGATGGTGATACCTGCCAAAAAATTTCTTTTCTTGGTTACCTGGATGCTACCCGTCGCCCACGCCAGCAGGCCAAACCCCAGGCAATCGTGCCCGGTATCCGGCAACCCTATGCGCTTTGCCTGGTGGGCGGAGGCCAGGATGGTGTTGAGCTGGCCACTACGTTTGCCAACGCCACCTTTCCCACCGGCATGATGGGAGTGTTGATTACCGGTTCAATGATGCCCGCCGAGCAACGGGAAGAGCTGCAAAGGATCGCTGCCAAGCGTCATGACCTGCTGGTGGTCCGATTTGTTGCCGAGCCTCTGGAGTTATTGCGTCAGGCGGAATGCCTAGTGGCCATGGGGGGCTATAACACCACTACGGAAATCTTATCCTTCCACAAGCGTGCCTTGATCGTCCCCCGCGTTACCCCTCGCCAGGAACAATGGCTGCGCGCAAGTCGGTTGGCGGAGATGCAACTGGTGTCTTGCCTACATCCTGACCACTTGAGTCTACCGATCCTCAACCACTGGCTGGCAGAACAAAGCACGCCGCAAAACCCACGTCATGTTTTGAATTTTAATGGGCTGGGGGCCTTTACCCACAAAGTTAAAGCACTGTTCCAATCCAGCAACGCTGTAGCAAAAACCAGACAGGAGACGTTCGATGAAATCTGACCCACAAACACTGCCGATTTATGTGGGTTACGTCGTAAAACGTTACCCCCGCTTTTCCGAAACCTTCGTGGTGAACGAGATCCTGGCGCATGAACGTGCCGGAGCAAAAGTCGCTATTTTTGCTCTTGGCCCAGTGGATGAACCCCACTTCCAGCACGATATTGCCGAAGTGCGGGCACCTGTTACACGGCTCAACGACAAGCAGCGCAATGGCGAAAGCTTTTGGGCGCTATTGCAACAGGCTCATCAGCAACTGCCCGACTTTGCCAACAACCTGTTCCTGGCACAACACCACAACGTTCATGAGTTTGCCCAGGCCATCATGCTGGCCCTGGCGGTACGTGCACAAGGTATACAGTGCCTGCATGCCCATTTCGCCACGCGCGCCACCACCGTCGCACGGCTGGCAGCCAGCCTGAGCGGGGTCAGCTATACCTTCACCGCCCATGCCAAAGATATTTACTACCCGTATGAGGAAACCACAGATATGGCCCGCAAGCTACGCGATAGCGCCCAGGCGATCACGGTTTCCGACTACAACCTGGCCTATCTCAGACAGGTTTACGGCCAAGATGCCGATAAGGCAATCAGGGTCTATAACGGCATCGATCTGGCGAAATTTCCTTATCAGGCACCCGCCAACCAAACCCGCCATATTTTGGCGGTTGGCCGCCTGGTCGCCAAGAAAGGTTTCGACACCCTGATTGAAGCACTGAGCCTGCTACATTCACGCGGCGTTGCATTTCGCGCAACGATCGTGGGTTATGGCCCGTTACAAGATGCGTTGGCAGCACAGATTCAAGCCGCAGGAATAGCACACCGGGTCACTTTGGCGGGTTCATTACCTCAGCCCGGCATCATTTATGCCATGCAAAATGCCGCGATGGTAGTGGCGCCCTGTGTCGTGAGTGAAGAGGGCGATCGGGATGGCTTGCCAACCATCCTGCTGGAAGCCATGGCGCTGGGAACCCCCGTTATCTCAACGCGGGTCGCGGGTATCCCCGAATTGGTCACTGAAGGTGAAACCGGGCTTTGCGTCGCTCCTCAGGATCCGCATGCCCTCGCCAAAGCCATGTTACAACTGCTCGATGACCCTCCCACCGGTCTTGCTTTATCGCTACGGGCCAGAGAGCGTATCGAGCAGCACTATGACATCGACAAAAACACCACCCAGCTACGGGCTATCTTTCGAGCCAATGCTCACCCCATACCTGCTACCCAAGGGGGCTTATCGTGAAGGTCGCTTATCTCTGTGCCGATCCCGGCATTCCAGTATTTGGCCATAAAGGCGCATCGATACATATTCAGGAAGTGCTACGTGCCTTACTGGCTCAGGGGATGACGATTACGTTGTTTGCCCAACGCTTTGGCGGGCCGGTGCCCGCTGAGTTTAAAGAGATCAAAATTAAGCCACTGCCGTCCGTGTCACCTAATACCCAAGAAGAAGAACGTGCGCGGCAGGCATTGGGAGCCAATAGCTGGGTGACCGAACAGTTGGCGCTCACCGGGCCTTATGATGTGGTCTATGAGCGTTATTCTTTGTGGAGCCATGCGGGTATGACCTTTGCCCGTAAATCAGGCATCACCGGTATTCTGGAAGTGAATGCCCCATTGATCGAAGAACAGCGTAAATATCGGCAACTCCCCCTGGAGCAGGAAGCCGAGCAGACATTACGCCAGGTGCTCACGAACGCCGATACTATCATCGCAGTATCCTCTGGGGTGAAAACCTGGCTGGAGAACTTCCCAGAGTCTGGGAGTAAGGTTCATGTGGTGGCCAACGGCGTCGATCCGGCAAGATACCCAGCACGGAAAACGGTACGCAATAATCCGGCGGTGATTGGTTTTGTGGGTTCACTGAAACCTTGGCATGGGGTGCAGACCCTGGTTGAAGCCTTTCACCTCCTGCACCAGCACGGCCGCCCTGTCCGGCTTTGTATCGTCGGTGATGGCCCCGAATATCCGCAGCTGCGTGCCCAATTGACGCAGTATGGGTTACTCTCTTTCTGCTATTTCTCCGGTGCGGTCAATCATGCCAGCGTGCCAAGGTTACTGGCAGCGATGGACATTGCCGTCGCCCCCTATCCGCAGTTGGCCGGGTTCTATTTCTCACCGCTGAAAATCTATGAGTACATGGCCGCCAGGTTACCGGTGATCACCACCCGGGTCGGACATTTGCCTGAGGTGGTGGCAGAAGGAAAGACCGGGCTGCTGGTCCCGCCGGATGATACCCTGGCGCTGTGCATCGCGATTGAGCGCCTGTTGGACGATGCTCCGCTCTGCCAGCGGCTGGGAGATGCCGGGCGGCAACAGGTAGAACAAAACCAGAGTTGGCAGAGCATTACAGCGCAAATCTGGCGTTTGGCGGGCCTGAAGTGAATAGCCACAATAACGCGAAGATGTTGCGTCTCTTCCTGCCCTATATCCGCAAACAGCGAAGGTTGATCCAAAGCGCCTTTCTGGCGCTGTTGCTGGCATCCGGCATACGTTTACTGGAGCCGTGGCCGTTGGCGTTTGCCATCGATCTCATTTTGGCAGAGGTCTCAGACAAACCCGTGTCCGGCAAGCTGGCCACTTATGGTGACTGGAGCATCCAGACCGGGCTGTGGTTGTGCGCAGGTGGCGTCTTCGTGATTGCCATCCTCAAGGCAGCCATCAGCTATTTCAGCACCATTGGCCTGGCGTTGGCAGGTAGCCGAGTGCTCAGCGAGATCCGCCTGGATCTGTTTGCCCATCTGTTACGCCTTCCCCTCAAGTTTCATCATCAGGCCAGAACCGGCGATTTGACGATGCGCCTGGTTAACGACATAGCCATGCTGCGCGAAGTGACCGTTACCGCACTCATGCCGCTATTGTCGAGCATCGTGATCCTGTTAGGCATGCTCGGCATTATGCTGTTCCTCGACTGGAAGCTGACGCTGATCGCCCTGCTGCCGTTGCTATTACTGGTGTGGATGACCCGCAGTGCCAGCCAGAAAATCAGCCACGTCAGCCGCGGGCAGCGTAAACGGGAAGGGGCTTTGGCCGCCAAGGCAGCCGAATACCTAGGTGGCATTGCGACGGTGCAAGCCTTGTCGCTGGAGTCGGCGACGATGAAAAGCTTTCGCGGCGACGATGCGCAAAGCCTACAACAGAACGTGCAAACCAAGCGTCTGTCCGCCGGATTGGAACGCCGGGTAGATATTCTGATCGCGTTCACCACCGGATTAGTGTTGTTAAACGGCGCCATGGAAGTCCTGGCTGGCCGCATGTCGCCGGGCGATCTGCTGATCTTCCTGTCCTATCTGAAGAATACCTTTCGTCCGGTTAGAGAATACGCCAAGTACACCGGGCGCTTATCAAAAGCGATCACGGCAGGAGAGCGTATCGTCGATCTGCTGCACCACCAGCCAGCGATCGTAGAGCGCCCCAATGCGGGCGAATTGGCCGCCACGCGTGGGGATATCCGTTTTGACAATATCCATTTCAGCTATCAAACAACAACAGCGGCGGAGTTCAGACAGACGCTGCAAGGGGCCAGCTTTTATATCCCCGCAGGTCAAAGCATGGCGGTAACCGGACCTTCTGGCGCGGGTAAGTCCACCCTGATCGGCCTGTTGCTGCGCCTGTACGATCCAGGCTCTGGGCGCATCGAGATCGGTGGCCGGGATATTCGCGATTATACCCTCAACAGCATTCGCCAGCGGATAAGCTATGTTCCGCAAGATAACCTGCTATTTGGCGTCTCGGTTCGCGAGAATATCAATCTGGCAGCCCATAGCGAGGTCACAGAGGAACAGACAATCGCGGCCGCGCGCCTGGCCAATGCCCATGAATTTATCATGGCCCTGCCGCAGGGGTACGACACCGTCATCAGCGAGAGAGGAAGCTCACTGTCTGGTGGGCAACGCCAGCGCATTGCCATCGCCCGGGCTGCCATCAGACAAAATTCAATCCTGATACTGGATGAACCAGGCGTCGGGTTGGACAGCAAAAACGAAAATGCCGTCATAGAAGCCCTGTCACGGTTGATGCATGACCGCACCAGCCTGGTCATTACGCACAACCTCTCTTTCGCCAGCAGAGCCGATCGCATCCTGTTTCTGGACCAGGGAACGATCGTTGAGCAAGGTACACATGACGAGCTGCTGGCCAAGCAGGGCCGTTATTGGGAGTTGTGGCAGTTACAACGGCCAGTCTGAATCAAGCCAGGAGGCAAAATAACCCCTATGACAAAACATGCAGCCGATCTTCGCATCATCGCTCAGGATCTCCAGCTACCCGGTTTGGCACTGCTGCTGGATAACGACGCCCTGCTCCAGGCGCTACGGGGTCTGCCCACCTTGCAAGATGCCCGATCCGTTACGCTAGACTATTTACGCTATAAACCCGGCAACAGCTGTGCCGCAAGCCTGACCGTGACGCTGGGTTCACAACAGCGCAAAACCTATTTTGCCAAAGCGTTGACCGCCGAGCGGTTTATTCAGTCCTGGCAACACCCCAAGCGCCAGGCACTGATCGCCGCTGGCGATCCAGATGCTCCTCAGGCTCTGCACGCGAATGCCATCCTGCTACAACATCCGCTACACGATCGTACCCTGCGTTTTTTGCATTTACTCAAACATGACGAGACACGCCAGGCGTTATTACGCCAGCTTTTGCCCTCTTTCAACGAGGTGGAGCATATCGACTGGCGTTTTCTACGCTATAAACCAGAGCGCCGTAGCATCATCCAACTCTCTTATCACAATGAACCCATAGCCATACTGCGCTGCGCCAGTGCCAAAGAGTATGGGCGAATGCTACAGGGAACGGCGGTAGGCGCGGCTTTAGGCCATATCTCATTGCTTGGCTGCCTCGGCAATCAGCAGATGCTGGCAACGCGTTGGATCGCGGGTGAGAGCCTGGGGCCAGAACATAGCGGAACGCTCTCTCTGAGCGCCATGGAGGCAGCAGGTAGCGCCTTGGCTCAGGTCCACAGCACGCCGTTTTCGCTTCCCCAGGCATCAGGCAACAATGAGAACATCCAGGCGTTATGGCGCGTGTTGAATATCCTTACCGTTATCTATCCGTCGGGTGCCGTACGCTATCGTGAGTTAGCCAGCCAAATTGCTCAATACCTGATGGCTTGCCGGATCCAACCGGTACTGATCCACGGTGATTTTTCCGCCGATCAGGTGGTGAAACCCGCCGACGGTGGCGCACTGCAGATTATCGATTGGGATCGTTGTACTTACGGCGTTCCCCTAATGGATTTAGCCTCCTTTCAGGCTCGTTTAGAGCTCCAGGCTATTGATAAAACCCTGCAATATCCCTCCGTTGACGCCGTGATGAGCGCTTTTCTGTCCGGTTACTCGGCTGCCCGTACCAGCCCGATGGAGAAGCCGGCTCTGGCCTGGTATGCGGCCTGGGCGCTAATGTGTCTGGCGACAGAGCCCTTTCGCGTAAGGGCTACAGATTGGCCAGAGCAGATCGAGGCATTACTCAATCGTGTACAACAACTGCTAGCCCAGACCACCTCGCCGGTCTCTCCACCACCGGAAAAGTTGCTGGTGCAACTCAGTACCCCATCGATCATGGCACACCCGCTGATCGCGGCATTGAACCTGCCGCCACAAAGCCGGTTACAGGCTTGCAGGATTACACGGCATAAGCCTGGCCGGCGCGCCCTTATCCACTATCAGATCGCCGATCCAGACCAACTGCATGAGGTATTGGGGAAATACAGTAAAAAGGGAGTAAACCGTGCCGCCTTTGACTATCAACAACTCCTTTGGCGACAAGGTTGGCATGACACAGCCCCTTTCACCGTCCCCGAGCCACTGGCCCTGCTGCCCGAGTGGAATATTTGGCTGCAACGTAAGGTCAATGCCGTTGCATTAACCGAACGGCTCATGCCCAACGAGCCGCGGCTAGCCGAGTTGGGAACACAGGTGGGTAAGGCTTTGGCCGCATTACACCAGCATCAAGGGCTACAACTTGCCGTAGCGGCAAAAACGTGGCGTATCGCCGACGAACTGGCGGTATTGCGCAAAGGCTTGCACCAAGTGGCAACATTATATCCCTATTGGCAAGCCCACCTTATTCGCCTGTTGCGTGCTTGTGAACGCCTAAGCCTTTCGTTGAACAGGGAAAAAACGTCCTGCGTCCACCGTGATTTTTACCCCGATCAGGTCCTGATAAGTAACCAACACCCTCTACGGTTTACCCTGTTGGATTTTGATCTGTGCTGCACCAGTGCCCCAGCTCTGGATGCTGGCAACTATCTGGCACATGTGCGTGAACTGGCGTTACGCCAGTATGGCGATATGCATGCGTTAGATAGCCATGAGCAGGCTTTTACCGCCGCTTTTCTCACTGATTCGCCGGAGGTGGATCCGCGATCCGTTATGGCATTTACCACCCTGGCGTTAGCCCGCCATATTTTTCTAAGCACGCAGTTTACCGAGCGGCACCACACCACGGCGACGTTGATCGCTGTGTGTGAACAAGCCCTGGCTAAGGAATTAAAACAGGAATAGGGATATGTTGACGCAATGCGATCGTTTTACCCACGCGATGGGGCTGGGGTTGTTATTAACACCGCTTTTTTCCTTGGCGGATGAGGTGCCAGGCCGCTGGTTTAAAGAGCGGGAAAAAAACGCGCTGTTGGCGGCCATCATAGAACAGGACATCCCTGGTCTTCTCCAACTGGATAGCCACGATCAGATTGAAATTGTTGATACCCATAACGACACCAAACGACCAACCCAAGGCCCCAAGCCCGTGAAGGTCATCAGTATCAATCTCCGGGCCAAGATGGAGCTGTATAATCTGCGCAACAAAAAATTAAGGCACGGGGATAAAAGAGAAAACGAACTGGCCCAAGAGCCGTCACTGCGGATGAATGTGGGGGTGATGGAAAATAACCCGATTTATGGCCGTGCGGAAATCGAATGGCAACGCAAAACCAAACGAAAATCGGCGGCACAGCCGGAAAGGCAGACCAAGCTGGAGCTGAATCAGGCTTACGTGGGTTTGGCAGAGAATATTATTCCTTATACCCACTTTCGTCTGGGGCGTTGGCTGTACCGTGATGAACGCGAGTGGCTGTTTGATGAAAATCTGGATGGGATTGTTGCGCAGAGCAAGCTGGGTGACTGGCACCTGGAGGCGCTGGGTGGCAGGGTTAACTACTGGCAGAAAGATTTGCTCGATCGCTCCACCCGCAGTACCGAGCCGGTGAATATCGGTAGCCTGATACTACGCAAAAAAATAGCGAATAAGTGGCAAATGGGGGCTTATACCGTCGCCCAATACCATGGCGATAATTACGATCGGCAGCTCAATATCGGCCTGCGCTCCCATAACCCGGCCAAAAAGGGACTGCAGCACTGGGTTGAGCTGGGTATGTCTGAAAAACATCAATCAGATAGCGATAAACGAGGTTATGCGGTCGATCTGGGGGGAACCTATCGATTTGAAGATCGGGCGCTACAACCACGAGTGACGCTAGGCTATGCCTTCGGTAGCCAAGATTACCGGCAAACGGGTTTGCACTCCAACGAGGCCACCTTGGGCGGCAGTACCAAATTCAAAATATACGGGGAAACATTAAATCCGGATCTGACAAACCTCCATATCTTCACCGCGAGCTTGGGAATGGAACTCTCCCAGCAGGCAACCCTGGACGTCGTCTACCACCGTTATCACCAGGCCAGACTAAGCGATTTTGCCAACAACCAGACAGCGTTATCCAGCAAATACGATCGCCAGAATACCCGCTACCTGGGATCCGGAGTCGATATGGTTTTAGGGTGGAAGCCAACGGATAACACCAAGGTTGAGGCTATCGTCGGGATGTTCTCACCATCCAAACGCTTTGCCTCTGCCAGCAGCCCCCACAGCCCTCGCAGTGAGAAAGCCTATTCTATTGGGTTGGAGGCCGAAATCAGATTCTGAAACAGGGGCTGGAGCGCTACCTTTTCAGCCACGTTAAAGCTCGATATCACGAGCCTGACTCGCCTGCGGATGCTTTCCGTGCAGCAGTTGCCATAATGGCTTGGCCACCATGTCCGTCGGCGAGAACAGATACCGCTCACCATAACGTTGCTGCGCCTGCTGCTGGATAGCCAGGATTTGGCCATCCTGACGAAACAGCAGATTCAAAAACGGCCGCAGCAGGGCAAAGCGCAAACCGTCTGGCATCGCGCGCGAACGGGGAAGATAGATCCGAACCCACATGCCGGTACGCCCAGCCTGATGCGGGATTAAATACAGCAACGTTTTAAACACCAGCCGCTGCTGCTGATAATAATCCAACTCGATCATGCCCGGCAGCGTAAAGCGGGCCAGGTTACGATCGATTCCGCGATCGAACAATCGGTTAATCCAGCCGTTTTGCCGTTGATGTAAAGCGTAATCGGTGACGATCTCTTCTATATCAACTTGCTGCGTCACCGTCATGGCCTGTTTCCCCGATTGGCGCAACAGCTTGCGGTGGATATAAGGGGTATGACAGGGATCGAGAAAATTTTCGGCCGTATGGAACACACCACAGTCAACCTGGCGGTATTCCTGGCGATACGACATCCCGTTAATTTCAGGCATCGCAACCAGCGGGGCGCTACCGTCATCCTCTTGCAGTCTGACCCAGATAAGCCCTTGAAACTCCTTCACCGCAAAACGCTGTAGCCGGGCACAGCAGGCTGGTTGCTGGCTGCCCGGCGTATGTCGCAATTCGCCCTGGTCATCAAATTGCCAACCGTGGTAGCAGCACTGTAAACGCCCCTGTTCCACATGGCCCAAAGATAGGGGGACCAAACGATGCGGGCAACTATCGAGAAAACAGCAAACTTTCCCTGCCAGCCGTACTAGAACCAACTGACGATCCAACAGCTGAATAGCGTGAGGCCTCTGGCCCAGCTGCTTTTGCGATAACACCGGATACCAGTAGCGCTGTAAATGTGGGTAAGGGAAAGTCGGGCGGGTCATAACTTATAGCGCCTCAGTAATGGCTGATAGACCTGGCGGGAAAGCCAGGAGATCACCGCCCAGACGCCACGCTGATAGCCGTTAAGGTGCCGGACATAAACCATGCTGTACTCAATCACCGGTTGGCAACCCCGCAACCGCTTAAAATCCGGCGCACCGGAACTCAAATTGAGAAACAGCTTGTGCTTCATGGTGTAGCGTAACGCAAAGGCGATCAGACGACGATATAGCGCCAATGATGCAGGTAATTCCGTTCGATAGCCGACGATCGGCACCGTTACCGTCTGTTCTAACTGAACCATTCCCAACACCCCCACCATTTGCTGCTGGTGGAACAACCCGTACAGTTGCAACAAGCCAAGCTGCGAGGCCTGAGATAAATAACCGGCGGTGAACTGCACATTCTGGCGACTGTATTTTTCCAGGTAGAGCTGGTTATACAGGCGTTCGGCACACTGCATTTGCTCTGGGTCATCGGCAGATAGCCGTTTGAACTCCCATCCCCTCTGATGCAGTAATTTGTCATCCCGGCGCGCATTGATTTTACCCCACCAGCGTAAAGGATCGTCCAGACAATAAACCTGACGGCTGACGATAGGCAACCAACCTTGCCGGGAGAGCCGTGCCAATAGATCGGGGGTCTGCTGTCCATTAAGAGAACGGATCATCAAAGTATGCAGGGGATAGCGCTGCAATGCCTGTTGCCGCAGTATGTCGGTATCCAGGGATTGCCAATCGCTGCTGGTCATATTGGTGGAAAGGCACTGATTATTCAGCACCTGAAGCCGATCGACATGCGCCAGCAATAGAGGCCATTTCAGCAACAGCGTCAGCCCGTTGCACAGCACCCGCAACGCGCCGTTATCGATTTTGATAATCTCATCCCGAGCATAATCGACGATCAGTGCCAACGGGGAAACCACGTAGCAATTACCGGGCACGTAATCATTGACCGTCGCCGGTATCCAGACGCCATCCTGCTGATACTCGGTTAACGATGTCTGAAGGTTGGCGATCATGCCGGGCTGTTGCAACAGAGTCACTTGCAGGCGTTGCCAATGATTAACTGGCTCCATGCTAGCCGTCCCACTCGATATCGAAGGTGCTGGCATCGGTGAGGGGCCGCCGATAGCGTAAGCTGCGGTATCCCATTTCCAGCAGAGCACACCACTGCGCTCCGGCACCGATCGGCCAACGTTGATCGTTGAGCAGATTTGGCGCTTGGCGAAAATCCCGCCATAACGTCGCCAGCTGCTTATCGCGCCAAGCCTGCCGGGCAAAGAATAACAGAACGATCACTCCTACATGTCCCGCCTTGGGCGGCGCTGGCAGGTATTGCAATTGCCCATCGGCAGCAATCGACATCTGAGCGCCCAGCAAATGCAGGCCGCTGGTGGCCCTGGGGTTACACTCGATAACAAAAATCACCCCGTCCTGTTCGATAAAATCGAAAGCCACCTGGCCATGAAAGCCGGTTTTTTCCCCAAACTGACGGACAAAATCGTCCAGCCGCCGATCCTGATAGGGAACAAAGTAGCTGCCTGCGGCCTGATTGAAGCAGTATTTGGGTTGATAAGCCTGATGCGCGATTAGCCTGCCGTGCTCAAACACGGCATAGTTGCACAATGCCACGCCGTTTAATTTCTGCTGCTGGACCCAGGGAATATGCTCGTTGAGCTGCCGATCGTTCAACAAATCAGGCTTTGGCGTGCGGATCACTTTACGACCAAAGCGCGAATAAACCGGTTTCAAAATGGTCTGGGGGTCGTCGGCAATTTGCGAGCAGGAGGTCAACAATCGGGTTGCGGGAGTCCGCACTTCCCCCAATCCCGTTAACAGGCTCAGGCTTTGGTACTTATGATGCAGCTCAAATAGCAACCGCCGTTCGGGTAACAGCCACTCGGTGGGCCCGATATACGCAGCAAATGCCTGTGAGAGATAGAAGATCTCTTCGCAGGTGGGGATCAGCAGCCCAATGTCATGTTGGTCGAGATAGCCTTGCAGCTGCCGTTGATAACCGGCAAGGTCCTGGCGTGGGGAGGGAAGCCGAAGATAACCTTCAATCCCTTGTAAAAAGCGGCCCAGCGGCCATTTCAGGCTATCTGCTAACCAGACACGGTGCCCACTGCGCAACGCAATACGCGCCCACTCAATCGCGACAGGAGCCCGTGCTCCAGTAATCAAAATATTCATTGCCAACCCATTCCCTGCTGTATCGCCAGCCAATCATAGCGTCAATAGCGACAATGAAGATAAAAAAATACCGTGTTGAACCCAACACGGTATTCACAGCAGGAAGGTTAGCGATTATTCCACAGTAACGGACTTCGCCAGGTTACGTGGCTGATCCACATCGGTGCCTTTGATCAGCGCCACGTAGTAAGACAGCAACTGCAACGGCACGGTGTAGAAGATCGGTGCGACTATTTCTTCCACGTGCGGCAGTTGGATGATGGTCATCCCTTCGCTGCTGACAAAGCCGGCATCCTGATCGGCGAACACATACAGCTGACCGCCACGGGCGCGCACCTCTTCGATATTGGATTTAAGCTTCTCCAACAGCTCGTTGTTAGGCGCAACCACGATCACCGGCATGTCGGCATCGATCAATGCCAGCGGGCCGTGCTTGAGTTCACCGGCGGCGTACGCCTCAGCGTGGATATAGGAGATCTCTTTAAGCTTCAGCGCCCCTTCCATCGCGATCGGGTATTGATCGCCACGGCCAAGGAACAGTGCGTGATGCTTGTCAGAGAAACCTTCTGCCAGCGCTTCGATGCTCTTATCCAGTGACAACATCTGCTCAATACGCGCAGGTAACGCCTGCAAGCCATGCACGATGTCATGTTCTACGCTTTCCGCCATCCCTTTCAGACGGCCCAGACGCGCCACCAGCATCAACAACACAGCAAGCTGAGTGGTAAAGGCTTTAGTGGAGGCAACACCGATTTCGGTACCGGCCTTGGTCATCAACGCCAGGTCGGATTCACGCACCAGGGAAGAACCGGCCACGTTGCACACGGCCAGAGAACCCAAATAACCCAGCTCTTTGGACAGGCGCAGCGCTGCCAGCGTATCAGCAGTCTCACCGGATTGAGACAGGGTGATGATCAGGCTGCCCGGACGTACCGCTGACTTGCGATAACGGAATTCAGAGGCGATCTCGACATCACAAGGCACGCCGGCCAGTGACTCGAACCAGTAACGCGCCACCATTCCGGAGTGGTAGGAAGTCCCACAGGCGATGATCTGCACGTGCTGAACTTTTGACAGCAGTTCGTCGGCGTGCGCGCCAAGCTCACTCAGGTCGATCTTGCCATGGCTAAAACGCCCCTCAAGGGTGTTTTTCAGCGCCATTGGCTGCTCAAAAATCTCTTTTTGCATGTAATGACGGTACGCGCCTTTGTCACCGGCGTCGTATTGCACCTGAGATTCGATCTCTGGGCGCTCAATAGCATTACCCTGCTTGTCAAAAATGTTGACGGTGCGGCGGGTCACTTCTACCACGTCGCCTTCTTCCAGGAAGATAAAGCGGCGAGTTACCGGCAACAGGGCCAGTTGGTCGGAGGCAATGAAGTTTTCGCCCACGCCACGGCCAATCACCAGCGGGCTACCTGAACGGGCAGCAACCAATACGCTCGGATCGCGGCTGTCCATCACCACGGTGCCATAAGCGCCACGCAGTTGCGGGATCACACGCTGAACCACTTCCAGCAGCGTACCGCCCTGCTTTTGTTCCCAATGCACCAGGTGAGCAATCACCTCGGTATCGGTTTCAGAACTGAAATGATAACCACGCTCAATCAACTGTTCGCGCAGCGGTTCATAGTTTTCGATAATGCCGTTATGCACTACCGCGATGTAATCTGAAACATGAGGATGCGCGTTCGCCTCTGAAGGTTCACCGTGCGTAGCCCAACGGGTATGGGCAATCCCGGTACCACCATGCAGATCCTGTTGCTCTGCCGCTTCAGCCAGTTTTTGTACTTTGCCGACACGACGTAGACGGCTGACGTTCCCCTCGCTATCAACGACAGCCAGACCCGCTGAGTCATAGCCACGATATTCGAGACGACGTAAACCTTCCAACAGGATTTCTGAGATATCACGTTGCGCTACTGCACCTACAATTCCACACATTAGTCGTATTCCTAATTAAGTGCCTTTCAGGGCACTTGCGATGCCTTGACCTGATTTTTGCCGGTTTTACCGTGCTTCCCCGAGCCTGTAGAGAATGGGGATTATTATGTTTTGCTCTGTGCTCTTTAGCGAAAGTACAGAGCAAAACAGTGACGCCCTCACCCTAACCCTCTCCCACAGGGATAGGGGACCGATCGAGAGAGTCTGAACTTACATCTTCTACATTAGCACCGGCTGATTCACCTTGGTTGAAGGGGCGATCGCGGTTGCTAAGATTACCCCCTGCTATCCCAACAAAGCAGGGCTAACAGCTCCCTCTCCCTGTGGGAGAGGGTTGGGGTGAGGGGTGTTACTTCTTCTTGGTTGGGCGCTCCCAACCTTGAATATGCACCTGCTTGACCCGGCTCAATACCAGCTCATTATCCGCAATATCGCGAGTCACCGTGGTACCGGCAGCGATCGTCACCCCTTTGCCTACGGTGACCGGAGCCACCAACTGAGTGTCCGAACCGACAAACACGCCGTCGCCGATAATAGTTTTATGCTTGTTGGCACCATCGTAGTTGCAGGTGATGGTACCGGCACCGATATTCACATCGTCGCCAATCTCGGCGTCGCCCAGATAGCTCAAATGACCGGCTTTCGAGCCTTTGCCCAGACGGGCTTTCTTGATTTCCACGAAGTTGCCAACGTGGGCACCTTCCGCCAGTTCAGCACCAGGGCGCAAACGGGCAAACGGACCAACGGTACAGGCGGCTTCCAGCAGCGCATCTTCCAGCACGCTGTAAGGGCTGATCTCGCAGTCGTCGCCAATCACGCAGTCTCTCAGTACGCAGCCAGCACCGATCTTCACGCGGTTACCCAGCTTGACCATGCCTTCGATAATCACGTTGGCATCGATGGAGATATCACGGCCATGTTCCAGCACGCCACGCAGATCGAAGCGTGCCGGATCCAGCAGCATCACCCCAGCCAGCAGCAGCTTCTCTGCCTGCTCGGCCTGATACACGCGTTCAAGCTGCGACAGTTGCAGGCGGTTGTTCACGCCTTCAACTTCGCTCAGGCGCGCCGGGTGTGCCGCCTCAATCCTGTTACCCTCGGCATGAGCCAGAGCAATGATATCGGTGATATAGAATTCACCCTGCGCGTTATTATTATTCAACTTGCCCAGCCAGCGCTTCAGATCGCGACCGTTGGCCACCAGAATGCCGGTGTTGATCTCATTAATCTGGCGCTGCTCATCGCTGGCATCTTTATGTTCGATTATGCCTACCACATTGCCATTTTCACGCACGATACGACCATAACCACTCGGGTCTTGCAGTTTCACCGTCAGCAGGCCAATCCCCCCCTGAGGTTTAACTGCCAGCAGACGTTTCAGTGTTTCGACGGCGATCAGTGGCACATCGCCATACAGCATCAGTACGTCTTCATCATCAGCAAAATGCGGTGCCGCCTGCTGCATGGCATGACCGGTTCCCAACTGCTCGGCCTGCAATACCCAGTTTAGTGCATCATTGCGCAGAGTGCTTTTCAGCAGCTCGCCGCCATGGCCGTAGACCAAATGGACGTTTTTAGCCCCTAATTTCATGGCGGCATCAATGACGTGCTGCACCATTGGCTTACCCGCCAGCGGATGTAACACCTTGGGAAGGTCGGAATACATGCGTGTTCCCTTGCCCGCGGCGAGGATAACCACGCTTAATGCACTGTTAGACATAAGCAACCTGATAACTCCATTTTGATGGACGAAAGTAAACCCGTTTGCAGACGGAATTACTACATATTTCTCTACACGAATCCGGTGCAGGCCCCGTGGCTCTAAGCCTGCCATTATCCGGAGTATTCTCATTCAACTGCGAAAAAACTGTCGGCGATCGGCGACGATTAATTCCACTGGAAGCGCTAATACAGCACAATGCCTAGCCGGTTGAAACGCTTATTTTAAAACAAAAAAAAAGCGACCCACAGGGGCCGCTTTCTTATTTCCACACGCTGCAGGCAACGCGGGAGTTTACATCGCTTTTCTGGTGAGCTCGATAACGCGCAGTTTCGCGATCGCTTTCGCCAGTTCAGCAGATGCCTGAGCATAGTCGACATCGCCATGAGAGCTACGGATGTGCTCTTCAGCTTTACGCTTAGCTTCCAGCGCTCTCGCTTCGTCGAGGTCCGTTCCACGGATGGCAGTGTCCGCCAGCACGGTTACCACGCTCGGCTGTACCTCAAGGATACCGCCGGACAGGTAGATGAACTCTTCTTCACCGTGCTGTTTAACAATACGCACCATGCCAGGCTTGATGGCAGTCAGCAGCGGCGCATGGCCAGGGAAGATCCCCAGTTCGCCTTCGCTGCCTGTCACCTGGATCTTCTGCACCAGGCCGGAAAACATCTGTTTTTCCGCGCTGACCACATCCAGATGGTAAGTCATAGCCATATCACCCTCCTCTCAAGGCGTTACAGTTTCTTGGCTTTTTCCACTGCTTCTTCAATGGTGCCAACCATGTAGAACGCCTGCTCCGGCAGGTGGTCATAGTCGCCGTCCATAATGCCTTTGAAACCACGGATGGTGTCTTTCAGCGATACGAACTTGCCCGGAGAACCGGTAAAGACTTCTGCCACGAAGAACGGCTGAGACAGGAAACGTTGGATTTTACGCGCACGGGATACAACCAGCTTGTCATCTTCTGACAGCTCGTCCATACCCAGGATGGCGATAATATCTTTCAGTTCCTGATAGCGTTGCAGAATAGACTGCACGCCACGCGCTACGTCGTAGTGCTCCTGGCCAACTACCAGCGGATCCAGCTGACGGCTGGTAGAATCCAGTGGGTCAACGGCCGGGTAGATACCCAGAGAAGCGATGTTACGGCTCAGTACCACGGTTGCATCCAAGTGAGCAAAGGTGGTGGCTGGTGATGGGTCAGTCAAGTCATCCGCAGGAACGTAAACGGCCTGCACAGAGGTGATTGAACCGGTCTTGGTAGAGGTGATACGTTCTTGCAGAACACCCATCTCTTCCGCCAGCGTTGGCTGATAACCTACCGCCGATGGCATACGGCCCAGAAGCGCGGACACTTCGGTACCGGCCAGGGTATAACGGTAGATGTTATCGACGAACAGCAGTACGTCACGACCTTCGTCACGGAACTTCTCAGCCATGGTCAGGCCGGTCAGCGCAACGCGCAGACGGTTACCTGGTGGCTCGTTCATCTGGCCGTAAACCAGGGAAACTTTGTCCAGTACGTTGGAGTCGGTCATTTCGTGGTAGAAGTCGTTACCCTCACGAGTACGTTCACCCACGCCCGCAAACACAGAATAACCGGAGTG
>NZ_JBKJYW010000537.1:0-46241 GCF_046715635.1 Serratia sp. (in: enterobacteria) | reverse complement strand
GCCTGCGTGATGCACGGCCACGGCAAACATATCCTCAAGCAGCAAACGCCGCTGTGGTTAGCGCAACATCCGGACGTGCTGGCGTTCCACCAGGCTCCTAAAGAATGGGGCGGCAGCGCGGCGGTGTTGTTATTGGTTGAACTGGCGGAATAAAAATTACAAAGGGCGATGATCAACATCGCCCTGAGACTACTGACAAACCTTTATCGACTACGCTACGTAGGGGCGCTGCATGCTGCGCCCGTTCAGACCTTGGCCATCACCTGTGACGGGCCAACCTGCCATTCAAACTTGCCGATGCTGCCATCCTCGGACAGCTCTACATTAGCGATAGCGGAGGTAGCAAACATTGGCGGGCATTCCCCAGGGCACAGCTCAGCCACCAGATAACCCACCAGCGGTAGATGGGAAACCACCAGCACTGCACCTATGCCCTCTTTAGCCAGCGCCTGCAGATAGCAGCTCACCAGCCCAGCATCGCCCCCTGGAGTCAGCTCCGGCAGCACTTCCTCGCCTTCGGGTAGCGTTAACGCTTCGCGTACCGTTTCCAGCGTTTGCTCGGCCCGCAAATAAGGGCTGACCAGCACTCGTTCAATATCCACAGACTTGGTGTTTAACCAGGCCGCCATCTGACGTGACTCATCACGGCCACAAACAGTAAGAGGTCTTACCGAATCGCTGGCTGCATCGAGTGCCGCCTCTCCGTGACGCATAATCAAAACTTGCATATTGCACCGCTGTTGTTGACAAAATAACGCTATACAGAAACGCCGAGCGTGCTGTATCGCCGAGTTGCACTCAAAAGCGCAGGCCAGCTTCAAACGATAACGCGCCGTCTCTCTATGGCGGTCGGGCATTTTGCCTGAAAGTTCGCGTAAAGAAAACGCTGTTTTTTACAACATTTGCGCCCTTGCACCCATTCATCGCTGACATAACAACCAATTCAACGGGTTAAATTTTAACCTTGTTGTTATGAAATTTTTGATAGCGCTGAATGAGCCACCAACCAAAACGCTACGTTACCCCTCCCCAATCTCCCTGTACAGCCTCCGGGATTGCCCTAGTTGCAAGGAGTGATAGCGATCACAGTGCGGCCCTGATCAAACTGTAGCGCAAACCGGGCCGCTATGCTGGTTAACTACCTTGCGGATAGAACCGTTCCCCCTGCTCAGCCATGCGTTGCACGCGTTCACAAGGAGCAAAATTTTCACCGTATTGCTGTTGCAGATAGCGCAGAGTTTTTACCACTTTCTCCGCGCCTAGCTCATCCATATAGCGGAACGGGCCGCCAAGGAACGGCGGGAAGCCAATGCCAAATACCGCACCGATATCGCCGTCGCGTGCGCTGCGGATCACCCCTTCATCCAGGCAACGCGCCGCCTCATTGAGCATCATCATCACACAGCGTTGGGCGATCACCGCATGTTGAATATGGGCCTTGGGGTGATACCCAGCAGCGGATAGATACTGTTATCTGCACTCTTGCGTTTCTGGCGTGCCCTGCTGCCCTCGGCCGGGTACAGATAAAAACCACGGCCATTCTTACGCCCTTTGCGGCCGTCTTTCAGCACCGCCTCGAACGCCGCCGGAGCGGCAAAGCGTGGCCCTAGTTCCGCCGTCAGGATCGGGATAATCTTGGTGCCGACGTCGATACCCACTTCATCCAACAGCATGATGGGGCCCACCGGGAAACCAAAATCGACCAAAGCCTTATCCACCGATTCGATCGGCTCGCCTTCCAGCAGACAGCGCGCCGCCTCATTAATATAAGGAGCGAGAATACGGTTGACGTAAAAACCGGCGCGATCGGCGACCACAATCGCCGTTTTCCCCTGCTTGTGGGCCAGAGCAACGGTGGTGGCGATGGTTTGTTCGCTGGTAGTGGCATGCGGGATCACCTCAACCAGCGGCATTTTATCCACCGGGCTGAAGTAATGCAGACCAATGACCTGCTGCGGCCTGGCCGCTTGCGCTGCGATTTGGCCGATCGGCAATGATGAGGTGTTGGAGGCAAATACGGTATGCGGCGCGGCATATTGCTCAATATCGGCCACCATCTGCTGCTTGAGCGCGATATCTTCAAATACCGCCTCCACCACGATGTCAACCCGTTCAAAACCGCTGTAATCGGTGCTGCCGGAAATCAACATCATCTGTTTCTGGCGCTCTGCCGGGCGCATGCGTTTGCTGCGTACCCGCTTACCCAGCAGATCCCAGGTGTATTTCAACGCATGGTTGATCCCCTGCTCATTCACGTCTTTAATGCGCACCGGTAGCCCGCCACGAGTCGCCGTGACACAGGCGATACCGCCGCCCATCAAACCACCGCCAAGTACACCTACACGGTGTAACTCCTGGGGCTGAGCATCCCCACCGCGCTCTTTTTTCAGCGCCGTGGAGGCAAAGAACAAGCTACGTAACGCGGCAGACTGTGGCGACATTGCCAGCTCACCGAAGGCGCGGGCCTCCGCTTCATAGCCGCTGGCACTGCCCTGATCCAGACCGGTGCGCACCACCTGAATAATACGCTCCGCTGCCGGGTAGTTACCGTGGGTTTTCTCCAGGGTCTTCTTGCGCACGATGCTGAACAGCAGGCTTCTGCCCAATGGACCGTTGAGCAGGCGTTCCTGCCACGGTAACGCACGGCGCGATTTCCAACCCTGTTTTACACGCTCAATGGCGGTTTGCAGCAGAATAGATTGCGGTACGGCCTCGTCCACCAGGCCCATGCGCAGCGCCTGACGCGCGCGAACGTGTCTGCCCGTCAGCATCATATCCAACGCTTTGCTGGCACCAATCAGGCGTGGTAAGCGCTGGGTGCCACCTGAGCCAGGCAGTAAACCCAGCTGTACTTCCGGCAGGCCGAGTGCCGTTTTGTCATCCAGAGAACAGACGCGGCTATGGCAGGCCAACGCCAACTCCAGCCCGCCCCCAAGGCAGGTACCGTGGATGGCGGCAACCACTGGCACCGGGAACGCGGCAATCTGTGCCAACGTGCTCTGCCCCTTCTTCGCCAGCGTCTGTGCCTCTTGCGCCGTGTGACATGCGGCGATCATGGTGATGTCTGCCCCGGCAATAAACGAGTCCGGCTTGCCAGACAGGATCACCAAACCTTCCAGGGTGGCAAGTTGTTGTGCCTTGAGCAGCACGTCGTTGATCTGCTCAACAAACTCCGCTTTCAGCGTATTCACCTTCTCCCCAGGCACATCGATGGTGATCACGCCAATATTGTCCGGGCGTAAAGTCAGATGAAATGCCGAAGGCTTGGCACGCTGTTCGTGCAATGCGTTCTCGAAACTCATTTGTCCACCTCCACGATCATCGCCGCACCTAATCCCCCAGCCGCGCAGGCGGTGGCCAGCCCCAGACCGCCACCACGCCGTTTAAGCTCGTGCAGCGTCTGGGTGATCATGCGCGCGCCGGTCGCGGCGAACGGATGGCCATAGGCGATAGAACCACCCAACACGTTGAATTTCTCCATATCCACCTCGCCGATCGCCTGCTCACGCCCCAGCTTCTGTTGGGCAAACTCGGTGCTGGCGAACATTTTCAGGTTGGCCAGCGTTTGCGCCGCAAAGGCTTCGTGCATATCGATCAGGGTCAGGTCGGCCAGGGTAATACCGGCACGATCCAGCGCCAACGGGGTGGCATAGGAAGGGCCGAGCAGCATATCCTCCCAGACATCAATGGCGGCAAAGGCGAAGCTGCGCAGGTAGCCAAGAGGCTCCAGGCCGAGCTCTTTAGCACGGGACTCGCTCATCATCAGCACCGCTGCCGCACCATCGGTCAGCGGCGTACTGTTGGCGGCCGTGACGGTACCGTGGCGGCGATCAAATGCCGGTTTTAAGCGGGCATAAGACTCCAGGCTGGAATCTTTGCGGACGTTGTTATCTTCGGCCAGCGGATTTTTATATGGCGGCACATAAGCGGTCATCACTTCATCGCGCAACAGCCCCTGTTCCCAGGCTTTGGCGGCCAGTTGATGTGAGCGGTGTGCCAAGGCATCCTGCTGCTCGCGAGTAATACCGTGGGTTTTCGCCATTTGTTCGGCAGTATCCCCCATGCGCAGGCCAGTAGAGTATTCCGCCACGGCGGGCGGCACCGGCATCAGATCGCGGAACTTAAGCTTACTGAACAGCTTCAGGCGCTGCGACAGTGTGCGCGCCTTGTTAACGTCCACCAAAGTGCGAGCCAGCGCTTTGCTGACGCCAATCGGCAACACGGAAGAAGAATCTGCCCCACCTGCGATGCCGACACTGATGCTGCCAGCCAGGATACTTTCCGCCACGTTGGCAATCGCCTGGAAGCTGGTGGCACAGGCACGTGAAACGCTATAGGCATCGGTATGCACGCTCATGCCAGTACCCAGAACAATTTCCCGCGCAATGTTGGGCGCTTCAGGCATTTGCACCACCTGGCCAAAGACCAGTTGCTCGATCAAGGCGGGATCGATGCCGCTACGCGCCAGCAGCTCGCTCACCGCAGATTTGCCAAGATCGACCGCAGGGATGCCATGATAAGCGGTGGCCTGTTTGGCGAAAGGGGTACGCAGCCCTTGAACAATGGCGATACGGTCGCCGAGACGGGTAACCAGCGGCAATGCCTTACTCATAAACGCTCCTGAAGAGAGGCCGTCAACACAACGGACAAAAAGAGGTCTGACCTGATGAGGTCATTGTTAACCAAATGTTTACATTTGGCAAACCGGCAGAAGTGAAAACTGAGAGCGGGAGCAACTTTCGGGCAGGGGTAACGCGGGGTGGATATCAGCAGGGGCGCGGTATACGGCCCCCTGCCGATCTTGTGGGGATTAACGCAGGCCGAGCTGGAAGATCATGGTTTCTGCCTGGCAGGAGAAGGTGAAATCCACATCCAGTTGCACGCCGCCGTCAACCGGTTTAATGCTACTGCTGATGTCACACGGATCGGACTCCACGCCGCGCGCCTTTTCAGTCAGTGCTGCCAGGGTTTGCTCCGCATCTTGCTGATTGGCAAACACTCGGCTGTAGGATGCGGTGCAATCGGTGTTATCCATCACGGTACCGACATCGACACAGCAGCAGGCCGCAGTTTCCTGAGCGTTACATTTATTGATTGCATCTGACATAGTTGAAATCTCCTCACGGGCCGCGATTACGCTGGCCCAAATAGCCATTTTGATCTGGCGCAAATAAACAAAATTCTGTGTTTATTTTACTCCTCGGGCATGCCAATCACTAGCCTTACTTTTTTTAAGCACTTTAAGTGACGGAAATCACATAACTAAATCGCCCTGCGGTAAAAAAACATAAGAGTTTTGTTATGTACAGGTCATTTTTTGTTATGTGGATCTCCTTTCTGATATCAATTTGGAAATATTTCAAAAACAAACTTGCAACATCTTAACAGGTCGGACCTATAATTCAGCCACTGGTCTGATTTGTCAGATTGATAACGGACCCTACAATCGCGCGCTCCATGTTACTTTGTGTAACATTGTTTAAATAATAAACACATAAAATGAGGTTTTGGTCATGAGCCAGAAAAACCTATTCACTAAATCAGCTCTCGCAGCTGCAGTGGCAATTATTTCTTCAAACGTCTATGCCGCAGGATTCCAGCTGAACGAGTTTTCGTCTGCTGGTTTAGGGCGAGCTTATTCTGGCGAAGGCGCAGTAGCGGATACCGCAGCCTCAGCAAGCCGTAACCCGGCAACCATGATGATGTTTAGCCGCCCTTCTTTCTCTGCGGGCGCAATCTTTATTGACCCAGACGTTAACATTACCGGTACCTCGCCTTCAGGCAGGAGCCTGGATGCGAAGAACATTGCACCGACCGCCTGGGTACCAAACCTGCACTACATTCAACCGCTGAATGACCAATGGGCCATCGGTGGCTCCGTGACCAGCAACTATGGCCTGGCCACCGAATACAACGAGGGCTACACGGCTGGCTCCGTCGGCGGTACTACCGACCTGACCACGGCAAACCTCAACCTGAGCCTCGCTTACCGCCTGAACCAACAGTTCAGCTTCGGTCTGGGCTTCGATGCGGTGTATGCCAAAGCTAAAATCGATCGCTTCGCCGGTGATTTGCCACTACTGCTAGCTGGTCAAGGTCTTAAACAGGGGGCATTAACCCCTCAGCAGGCGGCCGCAATTGGTTCAATCCCTGCGGATACCCAGATCTCTCATCTGGAAGGTAGCAAATGGGGCTACGGCTGGAACGCAGGCATTTTGTATGAAGTCGACGACAGAAACCGCTACGGCTTTACTTACCGCTCTGAAGTGAAAATCGACTTTGACGGCGACTACCGAAGCAGCCTGCCTTCCGCCTATAACGGCCTGCTCGGGCAGTTTGGCCTGCCAATGGGGACCGACGGTAACAACGTCCCGGGTTCTCTGACCCTGAACCTGCCAGAAATGTGGGAGATCTCTGGGTATAACCGAGTGGCACAGCAGTGGGCGATCCACTACAGCATGGCCTATACCAGTTGGAGCCAGTTTCAGGAGCTGAAAGCGACAGACAGCAACGGCAAAACGCTGTTCCAGAAGCATGAAGGCTTCCGTGACGCTTACCGTATCGCACTGGGTACCACCTACTTCTACGACGATAACTGGACCTTCCGTTCCGGTATCGCCTTCGATGACAGCCCGGTCCCGGCACAAAACCGCTCTATCTCAATCCCGGATCAGGATCGCTTCTGGTTGAGCGCAGGTACGACTTACGCGTTCAATAAAGACGCTTCTGTCGACGTGGGTGTGTCTTACATGCACGGCCAGAAAGTGACCATCAACGAAGGCCCTTACACCTTCGAATCGAAGGGTAAAGCCTGGTTGTACGGTGCCAACTTCAACTACAGCTTCTAATCTGTTTTCCTCAATACAGATATAAAAAACGGCGGGATAATCCCGCCGTTGGTTTTTTCTGCTGATACTCTAAACGGGCGCAGCATGCAGCACCCCTACAAATTTAGCAACATTGCCACTTTGTCATCTTTCAGGAAAGCCTTACCGTCGTGATGCTGTGCTCCGTTGACGGTGTATACGACTCCACTTTGGGGTCCGCAATCTCTTCCTGCACGACTACAGCGTTAGGCTCAGCTAACGGAACAACTGGCTGCGCCTGCGGTAAAGCAGCCGTCAACGCCTGCAATGAACCACCGCTGATACCAATTTCCTGTAGCAGGGAGTCGATAACCGGGGCATGCGTGCGGTAAGCGAGCGCGGCAGACATCGCCTGCTCGGCCAGGTTACCGCCGCCGACCGAAGCCGCCGTTGCACCTGCGGTACCGCCAGAACGGTTCAACCCATCAACCTGCAGGATCTTGATACCGTCAATGGCCTTCATCGGCTCAACGGACTTCTCGATGATGGCCGGCAGCGCCTGCAGCAGCGCCAATTTGAACTTCAGGCTGGTCTGATCGCTGGAAAGCATGTTGACCGCTTCGTTCAACGCGCGCTGGGTTTCCGCCTCTGCCAGGCCTTTCTTACGTGCCGCTTCGGCCAATTCGATGATAGCTGCGGCCTGCAGTTCGGCGGCCTCTTTCTCCGCGCGGGCTTTCAGCGTCAGCTGCATTGCCTCGGTTTCCGCTCCCTGGCGGGCTTCGATCAGAGCAACCTGTTTGGCACGATCGGCTTCGGCGGTCTGGCGCGTGGTTTCCACGTTTTGCTCCGCTTTCACCGCTTCGGTCAGCGCGTCATTAGCGCGCGCCTGGGCCTGGGATTGCTGCTCAGACTTGGCTGCAATGGCGATGGCCTTATCCTGCTCGGCGATTTCCGTCACTTTTGTTTGCTCGATGGCGGCCATTTCGGTGACTTTACTCTGCTCGATCTCTTTGACGCGGATTTCACGGTCCGCCTCTACCTTACGAGTCCGTACCGCCTGCTCACGCTCGATTTCCGCCTCCTGGATCTGGCGCTCGGCGGAGATACGGCTCTGCTCGGCCTCGCGGCGGCGTTCCGCTTCGAAGGTGGCGATCCGGGAACTTTGCTCGGCGCTGCGGGTTTTGACCTGCTGCTCCTGCTCAAGCGACATAAAGGCTTCCTGCTGCTCGATCTCCAGCTTGCGTGACAGGGCATCGCGGTTTTTTTCGCGTACCGCGACTTCCACGTCCTGCTCTACTTCGTTACGCTCGCGGCGACGGCGCTCGGTTTCTTGCGTCAACTTGGTCAGGCCTTCGGCATCGAAGGCGTTGTTCGGATCGAAATACTCTTTCGAGGTCTGGTTAAAGTTGGTCAGCGACACGCTTTCCAGCTCCAGGCCGTTTTTCGCCAGATCTTCAGATACCGTGCTCTGCACACCTTGCACGAAGTTTTCGCGCGTATCTTGCAGATCTTGCATGGTCATCTGCGCAGCGGTGGAACGTAAGGCATCGACAAACTTGTCTTCCACCAGTTGGCGCAGATCTTCCGGGGATAGCGTGCGCTGGCCCAAGGTCTGTGCTGCGGTGGAGATCCCTTCAATGGTCGGTTGCACGCGGACAAAGAATGCCACCACCACGTCCACGCGCATTCTGTCTTTGGTGATCAGGCTGTCGTGCATGGCACGGCTGACCTCCAGCTTCAGGGTCTTCATGTTGATTTCAACAATCTCATGAAACACCGGCAGGGAGATGGCACCACCGCTCAGCACGACCTTGAGCCCGCCCAGGCCGGTACGCACCAAAGACTGTTCCGCCGAGGCGCGGCGATACAGGCGTGAAAAAATCAGTCCGATGATCAGCAGGACAACAAAGATGCCACCTGCAATCGAACCCCAAAATGTAAGACCATCACTCATTATCACTAGGGTTACCTCTCCATAAGCATTATCAAAATAATTCCGTTAAAAACCGCGTTCACAGCAGGTCAGGCCAAGGGTTGGCAATGCCGCTAAAGCGAGAGCCAGAGATGCGCGCCGTAACCAACACCTTGGCTCCACGCACAAAGGCGACGTCCGCCTCATCTGGCTCGATCAAAATGTAATGGGTACGCCCGTGCTCATCGGTCAACCTGGCTTCTGCCGGGGTGCCCGCAGTAGCCGTTGCGCCGGTCATAATTGCCATCCGGCCAATAAAGCTGTCCGTGGAAACGGCGCTGCTCTCGTCACGTAGCAAGTAGCGAGCAATGCCGCGGCCACACCAACGCACGCTGAATACAGCGACGATAAAGGCAACTATCACCGCCAGCCACACCGGTAGCTCACCGCCTGCCAGCCATTGCAGTATCAGGCCACTCAGAGAAAAACCGCCGAGAAACAGCACGATGATGACCAGCAACGGCAAACGCCCGATGTGCAGCCAGCTCAGACCATGAGCGAAGACGTTCTCACCCAGGGTAATGTCCGGATGGGAGTCTATAGCTGCGTCGAAATGGCTGGAAAGGGAAGCACCGAGAAAGACCGCCAACGTTTCCAGCACGCCAATAAACAGCAGCAGAAGCAGAGCGATTGCGAAAGGGGCATTGCCTGAAGAAAGTAGGTCCATAATGGCGTTCTCCGTGCGCATCACAGCGAAAATATCGCGGCCGCAGAGAACGTTGAGGATGGCAGGAAAGAGAATACTAGACGCGGTGAAGGTAGTGATGCAATCCGCTATAAACGCTCCCTGTTCCACATAAGCCAGTTCCCTAGCCGCAGGCTTTTCCTGCAAGATAACAGGAAGTTGGTTCCTGTCACAGATTTTAACATTTACGGCCCCGCTCGCCCAGATAATCCGCAGATCCCAGCGCCGATTTTCCCCTCACAATCTCCCTCACCCCAACCCTCTCCCCAAGGAGAGGGAGCTGGTACGGCGATGCTATCAGGTACAGGAATCAGTCTGTAGCTCTTGAAGTTGGTGATGAGTAGCGTAATTAAGTTGTGGCAAAGTCTGTCTGTTGTGATTAGGTGCGGAAGTTAATCTGTAACAGGGTAGATGCTGAGGATGAGTACCGTAATTAAGTTGTGGCAAGGTCTGTCTGTTGTGATTAGGTGCGGAAGTTAATCTGTAACAGGATAGATGCTGAGGATAAGTACCGTAATTAAGTTGTGGCACTTTCGGTCCCCTCGCCCTGTGGGAGAGGGCTAGGGTGAGGCCCATGAGACGCAGAAGCTAATGGGAAACCTGCTCCCAAAGAGGGAACAGGCCGGCCTTAGTTAGCGGAGTCGATCTCGTCCAGATCGCCCTGGATCGCCTTGGCATTCGGGTTTTCCTGCGGCTTGAGCACCCCGCCCTGCGCCAGGAAGTCATGGCGTTGGAAGTAGGCATCACGCATCATCATGTAAGGATCGGAAGAGTTGCGCAGCAACCCATCGGAATCCAGCAGTTGAGCACGGGTTTCGACCCCTTCCACCACCCATTTACCCGCCGACATCCAGAAGGTGAGATAGCTCAGCACCGGATAAACGCTATCCGCCCAGTCGCCACCGTCTTCACGAATGGTAAAGCTGCCGTAGACCGGTAGGTGAACATACGGACCGTAACCGACACCGTAGTTCCCCAAGGTACCACCGAAGCGGCGTGGCTCTTCACGCGCCAGTTTCGGGTTAGCCATACCGGCCACGTCGATCAGCCCGCCCATTCCCAACAGGGTGTTGAGGAAGAAACGGTTGAAGTGCTTCATGCCCTGATAAGGGTTACCACGCAGAAATTCGTTCACCATGCTGGCTGGCTCTTCCAGGTTGGAAGTAAAGTTGCTCAAGCCATTACGCGCAGGCGTCGGGACGTAATCGCGCCATACCACCGCGACCGGGCGCAGCACGTAGGGATCCATCACGTTATAGTTGAAGTTAAACATCGCCCGGTTAAACCCTTCAAGAGGATCGGAACGTCCTTGCGGATCGTCACCAGGCGAGCTGGCACACCCTACCAATAACACCGTTGCGAAAGCCAGCCCAGTCAGGCGAAAGTTCATATTTATCTCCATGAAAACCCTTGGATTCTTTTTATCAGGGAACCTGTTTATCTATCTGAACGCTGACCTGTTCCTTGCCGCTATAGGCTTGCAGTGTACTATCGCCAAACCAGTCGCCCGACTGTGGCGTTGCCAAGCCATCCTGTGACAGCCTGACATGCACCTTCACCTGCTGCTGAGCTGAAAGCAGACGCTCAGGCATCATGGCGTTGCTGTCATCCAACGTGAATGCCAGCGGGAAACGACTAAGCGGCAATTGCTTGACCGCTACCGGCACCGGATTGGTTCCATCGGTAACCGAAACGATCAGCGTTCCTTGTGGTGGTAATGCTTTTGCCGCCTCTGGCGACAGCGTGACATTAACGGAGAGTTTAACAGTTTCTGCGCCCACCTGAACTTTTGCTTGTTCAATGCTACGCTTTATCACTGCAACACGCTGGTCGTCGGCTGGCAACAGCTTCAACATAACCTGCCAGGCACCGATCGCCTGTTGGTAATCGCCCTGCTCAAAGGAGTTGAACGCCAGCAAGCTCAGTACACGCACGTTGGTGTGATCTTCTGCCACCATCGTACGCAGCATCGCGGTTGCCTGCTTGTTGTCTTCCGGATCGCCAGAGCGCGTCAGCACTTCAGCATAACCCAGGCGTACTTCCATATTACTCGGATCCAGGCTATACGCATGAGCAAACGCCTGCGTTGCCGTGGTTGCATTATTCAACGCCATCCCGACACGGCCAAGCATCATCCAGTCATTCAGATTTCTATCATCTTGCTGCAGCGAGGTACGTAATCCCAAGCCAAGACGGGCAATCTCCTCCATGCTCAGCGGCTGGGCACGTTCATTGGCTACCCGCGCGCGCAGTTCCGGCATTTGGGATTCTACCTGAAGCCAGGACATAACCTGAGCCAAACCGCCGGTTTTCAGATAAAAGCCAACCGACACCACAACGAGTACCGCCACACCAGGCACCAACGCCCAACGATTGATGGGCCGTGCAGGCTGCTCATCCGCCTGCCCGGGGATATCGTTCAGCAGGTTCTGTTGCAGCTCTTTGACCAGCTCCGGGCGTTCTGCAACCACCCCTTGATCTTCATCCTGCGCCAGTTCGTCGAGGCGATCCTCGTAGAACGCCTTGTTGAGCGTATCGCGGCTGGCCGCCGTACTCTCTTTGCCCTGGCGCATCGCAGGCACCACCAGCAACGCAGCGGTACCGACCAACAGCACTATAATTATCAGCCAAAAAGCCATTAGGGTTTCTTCCTGTCAGTCTCTTTCAACAACGCCGCCAGACGCTGCTGCTCCTGCTCGGAGAATTCCTGGTTGCTCACGCCCGCCCGACGTTGGCGGGTACGCAGTATCACCACCGCCCCGCCAATCAGCACAAACAGCAGCGGCCCGATCCACAAGATCAAAGTTGCTGGGGTCATCGGGGGTTCATAGGTCACAAAATTGCCGTAGCGCGCCACCATATAATCGATGACCTGCTGCTTGTCTTGCCCCTGCATCATCAGCTCATAGACCTTGGTACGCATATCCGCCGCGATGATGGCGTTGGAATCGGCAATGCTGTTGTTCTGGCATTTAGGGCAGCGCAGTTGTTCGGTCAACTCGCGGTATTGCTGTTCCTGCTCCACCGAATTGAATTTGTAGGTATCGATGGCTGCAGCAGCACTCCAGCTCAGCAATGCCGCCACCAGTAAGGTTATCAGCCTCATACGTCGCCCCCATATTTACGATACAGCGGTAACACTTCCTGCTGCCAGACACGCTCGTTCATGTCCCCGGCGTGGCGGTAGCGGATAATACCTTCACCGTCGATCAGGAAAGTTTCTGGTGCGCCATACACGCCGAGATCCAGCCCCAACATACCGTCGCCGTCGTACAGGCTCAGCGCATAAGGGTTACCCAACTGTTTGAGCCACACCACCGCCTTCTGACGATCGTCTTTATAGTTTAGCCCCACTACGCGGATGCCTTTAGCCGCCAGAGTATTGAGATACTCGTGCTCTGCCCGACAGGTGGGGCACCAGGTCGCCCACACGTTCAGCAATATCGGTTTGCCAGTGCGCAACACAGCCTGATCGAAAGTTTTACCTGGATGTTCCAGGGATTCAAGCTTGAAGGTCGGCACCGGTTTACCGATCAGCGCAGACTCCAGCATGGTGGGATCTTCCCCGCCGGCGTTACGCGTCAGCTGCACCAACAAAGCCACCACCAACAGCAGGAACAGAATTAACGGAATAAATAACAGTTTGCGGTTCATGCCTGCTCCCCTTGTTTGGCTTCACGCTTGAGTTTTTTGCTCATGCGATAGCGCGGATCGAGAATACACAGCACGCCACCGATCGCCATAAACACGCCACCGAACCAGATCCAGCGGACAAAAGGTTTGTAGTAAAGCCGCACGGCCCAGGAGCCATCGTCTAACTCTTCACCTAACGCGGCGTACAGATCGCGCGTCAGGCCACCGTCGATGGCGGCCTCCGTCATCATGCTGCGCGCCACGCTGTAGTAGCGTTTTTCCGCATGCAATGTGGCTTCTGCCTTGCCGTTGCGGGTGACATCGATAATCCCGACGCCGCCGGTATAGTTTGAGCCACGGATATCGTGAACGTCGCGGAAGATGAAGCGATAGTCGTGAATTTCCACGCTATCACCGGCTTTCATGCGCACATCACGCTCAACGCTGTAGTTTTGGCTGAAAGCGATCCCGATCACCGTCACCGCCACACCCAGATGGCCTAACACCATGCCCCAATGGCTACGGGAAAGGTGCGTGAGCCCCTGCCAGAAACCGTGGCGATGGGTGGCTCGCTCATGCAGCTCCATCAGGGTCAGCAGGATCACCCAGATGGCCATGATCAGCCCGACGACCGTCATACCGGCGATACTGTCTTGCAGCAGCCAAGGCAGCAGGATTGACAGCACCAGCGTGATCACCAGCGCCACGCCCAGGCGACGCCAGAGCTTGGTAGGTTCATCACGACGCCAGCGCACCAACGGCCCGATGCCCAGCAGCAGCGCCAGCGGTGCCATCAGCCAGGTAAACATGGTGTTGAAGAACGGTTCGCCGATGGAAATACTGCCCAGCCCCAACTGTTTATGCACCAGCGGCAACAGAGTACCCAACAACACCACCAGCGTGGCGGCGATCAGCAGGACGTTGTTGCCCAACAGGAAGGTTTCCCGCGAGAAGGTTTCATGCTGCACCCGGCTACGCACCTGCCCGCCCTTCACGGCATACAGCAACAGCGAGCCGCCAATCACGATCACCAAATAAGCGAGGATAAACATCCCACGCGCCGGATCGGAGGCAAAGGAGTGAACGGAAACCAGCACGCCGGAACGCACCAGGAAGGTGCCCAACAGACACAGGGAGAAGGCCGTGATCGCCAGCAGCACCGTCCAAGCTTTGAAAGTCCCGCGCTTTTCGGTGACCGCCAGCGAGTGCATCAAGGCCGTACCGGCCAGCCATGGCATAAAGGAAGCGTTTTCTACCGGGTCCCAGAACCACCAGCCGCCCCAGCCCAGCTCATAGTAAGCCCACGCTGACCCCAACACGATGCCCATGGTCAGGAAGACCCAGGCCGCCGTGGTCCACGGACGCGACCAACGAGCCCAGGCAGTATCAAGCCGCCCGGCCATCAGTGAAGCAATGGCGAAGGCGAACGCCACCGAGAAACCTACGTAGCCCATATACAGCAACGGCGGATGGAAGATCAGTCCGATATCCTGCAACAGCGGGTTAAGGTCGCCCCCGTCGATCGGGAAACTCGGCAAGGTGCGGGTAAACGGGTTGGAGGTCATAATGATGAACAGCAAGAACCCGGCGGTGATCATCCCCATCACCGACAATACACGAGCCACGGCATCCTGCGGCATTGCACGGCTGCACATGGCAACCGCCAAGGACCAGCAGCTCAGCAGCAACACCCACAGCAGCAGGGAACCTTCGTGCGCTCCCCACGTCGCCGCAATGCGGTAATACACCGGTAGCTTGGTGTTGGAGTTGGCTGCGACATAGGAGACGGTGAAATCATTGGTAATAAACGCGTACACCAGGCAGGCAAATGCCAGGGCAATGGCGATAAACATGCCATAGGTTAACGGGCGGGCTACCGCCATCATGCGCGTATCCTGACGCGCCGCTCCCCATTGCGGATATAGGCTCAGCAGCAACGAAATCGCCAACGCCAGGCACAGCAGAAAACTCCCAAGTTCCGGCATCATGACTTGCTGCCCCCGTCCGGCGAATC
This sequence comes from Serratia sp. (in: enterobacteria), assembly GCF_046715635.1. GTDB lineage: Bacteria > Pseudomonadota > Gammaproteobacteria > Enterobacterales > Enterobacteriaceae > Chania. The sequence continues at coordinate 31,131 of NZ_JBKJYW010000537.1, read as the reverse complement.
GCTATAGGTAGCGGCCGGGCTTTTATGATTCTCTTTCATGGCATCCGCGACTTCTGGTGGCGTATATTTTTCATCGTGTTTGGCCAGCACTTCGCGCGCATTGACCACGTTACCTTCCCCCAACACGCCTTGTGCCACTACGCCCTGCCCCTCACGGAACAGATCCGGCAAAATCCCGTTGTAGGTCACTTCGATGGCCCCGTGGGCGTCATATACCTTGAAGCTCACCTGCAGGCTTTGCTGATCGCGTTTGACCGAGCCAGGCATGACCATGCCACCGATTCGCAGGCGCTGGCCCACCTCCGGCTTTTCATGTTTTTCGCCCTTGCCTTGCAAGATCTCGCTCGGGGTATAGAACAGGTCGATATTGGAGCGCAAGGCATACAGCATCAGCGTGGCGGTCAGTGCGACGCCAATCAGTACGACAATGGCCAGATAGAGGCGGCTTTTACGACGTGGATTCACTGTGATTTCTCCCGCGAGTTAACAGACTGCGGTATGGCCGCTGTTTTCTTTAACTGTTGTGACTGACGGATACGCCGTTCACGCGATTCTTGGCGGCTGACTTCGGCCAGAAGCTGCTTGCGCTGCCACAGGGTGTGGACCAACAACCCCAGCAGGGAAAGCAGAGTGGCGGCCACGGCCAACCAAACATAAAACGCGTAACCGCCCATGGCGAAGAACGCCTGCCAGGAACTGAATGCAGCATTCATGATTGACGCTCCTTGTTAACCAATTCGGCGACCCAAGGGCGCTGACGTTCCTGGAAAAGGATCAGGTTGCGCAGGCGCATCAAGGTCAGGGTAATAAAGAACAATAGGTAACCGAAGATCGCCCAACGCAGCGGGTAACGCATACTTGGCGCAATGCTCTGCTGCATATTGGTTGAGCCCTGGTGGAGGGTATTCCACCATTCGACCGAGAAGTGAATAATCGGAATGTTGATCACCCCCACCAGCACCAGAATACCGGCGGCTCGCCCGGCCAGGCGGCGATCGTCGAAAGCGTTATACAGCGCAATGATGCCCATATAAAGGAACAGCAATACCAGCTCCGAGGTTAGACGTGCGTCCCACACCCACCAGGTGCCCCACATCGGTTTGCCCCAGGCAGAGCCAGTAACCAACGCAATAAAGGTGAACACCGCGCCGACCGGAGCCATGGCCGCGACCACGGTATCGGACATTTTCATCTGCCAGACCAGGCCGATAAACGCCGCAATCGCCATGGAGCCATAAATGCCCATTGACCAGATGGCCGCCGGAACATGAATGTACATGATACGGAAGCTGTCACCCTGTTGATAATCTTTAGGTGCGAAACCAAAGCCCCACACCCAGCCGACCAGCAGACAGATGGCGCCTGCTATCCCCAACCAGGGGACAAAGCGGCCACAGACATGGTACAGCCGTTCCGGCCTGGCAAATTGATGTAACCATTTCCACATTGTCGTCATTGCTCACGGTAAGAAATCATTCGGTAACCGCTCCCTGATGACAGAACGGCGAAAGTCTTGCACACGGAAAAGCTCTTATAGGCATTCATCCGCGTTTAAATCTGCAGCTAGTGTACGCTTACACGCAACGCAGCTGCGGTGGCAAAAGGTGCCAGCGTGATGCTGCCCGCCAACATTGCGCCCAGGATGGCCAGATAACCGTCAATCGGCATCCCCATCGAGGCGGCATCTATCGCCGCAGTGGCAAATATCAGTACCGGAATATACAGCGGCAGCACCAGCAAACTCAGCAGCACCCCGCCTTTGCGTAGCCCTACCGTCAACGCCACCCCGATAGCGCCAATCAGGCTCAGCGTTGGGGTACCCAGCAGCAAGGTCAGCGCCATCGACATCCAGGTATTCACATCCAGCGACAGCAGCAGCGCCACCAGCGGCGACAGGATCAACAACGGCAATCCGGTCACTACCCAGTGAGCACACACTTTGCCTAACACCGTCATGGGAAGCTGCGTTGGCAATAACAGTAACTGTTCCAATGAGCCATCCAGGTAGTCGTCACGGAACAATCGCTCCAGCGAAAGCAACGAGGCTAACAGCGCCGCTACCCAGATGATCCCCGGCGCAATCCGCGCCAGCAATTGCGGTTCTGGCCCAACGCCCAACGGAAACAGCGTGATCACGATCAGGAAGAACCACAGCGGGTTGACGATCTCGGAGCCTTTACGAAAGGCGATTTTCAGTTCCCGCCGCAGGATGATGAAGAACATCAGGCGATCTCCGCGCTGGTCTGTGTCAGGCGAATTTTCCTTACCGCCTGCAGTGTGTCATTTAAATCTTGATGCGTGGTTAGCAGCACCATACCGCCCTGTTGTGCGTGTTGCCCAAACAGCGCGGTCAACTCCACCACGCCCTGCTTATCTATGGCCGTCAAAGGTTCATCCAGGATCCACAGCGGGCATTTGCTGAGCCAAAGCCGTGCCAGCGCCACCCGCCGCTGTTGCCCGGCGGAAAGCTGCGCCACCGGCAAATCCTCGTATCCCACCAAGCCGACCTGCTCCAACGCCTGCCAGATGGCCTGACGATCGGATGAGTGGTTAACCGCCTGGTAAAACTGCAAATTCTCAAACGGGGTCAGCATCGATTTAATCCCCGGCTGGTGCCCCAGAAACAGCAGATCCAGATGATATTGCTCACGACGATGACGCGTATTTTCGCCCTGCCACAGCACTTCACCCGCGTCTGGCTGCGCCAACCCGGCCAAAATGCGCAGCAAGCTGGTTTTGCCAGCCCCATTAGGGCCTTCGACCTGAATAATGTCCCCCGGGCTCACCAAAAAACTCAGCCTGTCAAACAGAATACGTTCATCTCGTACACAACTAAGATTTCTGGCTTCCAGCATGGAGGACTCATATTTTTCTTTGGGATAGCGAATCATAGCATAAGCCACAGTGCGCTCGAAGCCCGCAGCCTGGCTTGAATGTACTCCATTAGAGGTAATATTGCGCATCAGATCAAAATTGCGTAGAAAAAATCAGCAACGTTAAAATTTCGTTACTTTTTAATCATTTTTCCGGCGCACTTTCCTTCCCTCCATCAGCAACTACGCTTAGTTATCAGCCAATAGGAGAATGACCATTGAGCACGCAATCAGATCGTCCTGCCGACAGCGATAAAAGCAGCGTCAAGGTCGAAAGCAAAGAGCACGACCGGGGCAAATCCACCATTGAGGTCGATGAGGAAAAACTGCCCTCGCGCGCCGCTGCCGTGCATGAGCAAATCCGTATGGAGGGGGAGAAAGAACTGGAGCGTGACTGGCTGGCGCTATTGCTGTCGGCCTTGGCGGCAGGCTTATCGATGGGGGCTTCCCTGGCAGCGAAAGGGATTTTTCACGCACGCCTACCGGACGACCCAAGCCGGTTTTTTATCGAGAACATCGGCTATACCTTCGGCTTTGTCATCGTCATCATGGCTCGCCAGCAGTTGTTTACGGAAAACACCGTCACTGCGGTATTACCCATCATGCATAAACCGACGCCGAAGAACTTCGTCATTCTGTTCCGCCTGTGGGGGATAGTGCTGTTGGGGAATCTGCTCGGCACCGGCCTGGCCGCGCTGGCGTTTATCCATTTGCCTATTTTTGATGAAAATACCCGTGCGGCCTTCGCCAGCTTGTCACAAGAAATCATGCATAACACCCCAGGAGAGATGTTTGCCAACGGCATCCTGGCGGGTTGGATCATCGCCACCATGGTGTGGATGTTCCCTTCGGCCAGGGCCGCTAAAATCTGGGTAATCGTACTGATGACCTACCTGGTGGCGATTTGCGATCTTACTCATATCGTGGTCGGTTCCGTCGAGATCCTGTATCTGGTGTTTAGCGGCGCACTCCCCTGGCAGGAGTTCTTCTACCCGTTCGCCATCCCGACGTTGGCGGGCAATATCATCGGTGGCAGCTTTATCTTCGCCCTGATCAGCCATGCGCAGATCCGTAATGATATGAGTGACAAGGCCAAGGCCGAACGGCTGAAGGCTCAACGGGAGAATCAACCCAAGAAGGAACACGCGGATAAATCAGACCGCGAATAAAACTTCGTCAACCCGTTCGCGGCACAGCAAAAGGTGAATAATCGGGAAAATGGGGCATAACGAGAGAAAACCGATTATATTTCAGGCAATCAGACCAATAACCCCTTAAACCCTGGCGTAAAAATAGGTATACTGCGCCCGCCGTGTCCCCTTAGTTAAATGGATATAACGAGCCCCTCCTAAGGGCTAGTTGCAGGTTCGATTCCTGCAGGGGACACCAGTCCATCGTTCGCCACCCTCCGTATTAGTTCGTAAAACCGTTCAAATCCAGTCACCGCCTAACATCGCTGTTCACATGAGTTCGTTGACAGACGGAAACCATCGCGAATAAAAACGGGTAAATAATTTTACCCGCCAAATTTTTACCCATGGTGATGGTGAAACAGGCACTCACTACAAGGCATCCGGTCATCCTCGGAAGTGAACTCGCGAAAAGCTAGCAGCGCTATATGATTGCTTACCCGAGTAGTTGATCCCGTCATATTACCCTACTCAAGGACTTTCTTAACTCAATCACAAATAGTCCACCCACCAAAGGATGACGAAGGCCGATTACTCGCACTTAAATGCGTCAATCTGCACGCCGTTCCCCTTCTCAAATCTCGGGTTTTTGTTCGCTGTCATCTGATAAACCGCTTTGTACTTCCCTGCCTGAATGCATGCCCTATCGGCACTTTCTTGTGATGACTCCTTAGATATCCAGAAATCGCGCTCTATAGATACTGTATTCCCGTCATTAGCCGTTACCAGCCCAATGCACCCCGTCAGAGATAGAGTTACCAGCAATGAAATTAAAGACCGTAGTTTCACAGAGATTTCTCTTGTTGTTGATTTGCCGTAATGATAGCACCGAGTTGACGCTATAAAGCAAAAACTCATCTTTTTCGTCCTGAATAGGTTGAAAAATAATACATATTTAAATTTGGAATAGTAATCATTTTAATGAAAAGTGTCCCCAATAGTGTAATTCTCATCAGTTAAGCCTACTCATATCCCCTCACCCCAACCCTCTCCCACAGCACATACCGGGAACCCATGAACACTTGCTTGGGGAGAGGGAGTGAGTCCAGAGCCGCGGTCAGATAGTGGAGCCGATTCGTAGCACGTCGGGTTCACTCTCTTTTGGGTGATGGTTAGGGTGAGAGGCATCTCTTGCTGTCACAGAGAGCATAAAACCATTTATTATCAATATGATGCGCGGCCAACTCCCGCGACCTAGCACAACCTCGTAGGTTAAGGGTATAATCCAAGGTATTATTTAATCGGTTTCGGAAACGAACATGGCAAAGCTAACATTACAAGAGCAGCTGCTTAAAGCTGGATTGGTTAACAGTAAAAAACTGGCGAAAGTAGAAAGAACGGCTAAAAAATCGCGGGTTCAGGCTCGTGAGGCAAGAGAGGCCGTGGAAGAAAACAAAAAAGCACAGGTTGAGCGTGATAAACAGTTGAATGAGCAGCAAAAACAGGCCGCCTTGGCCAAAGAATATAAAGCCCAGGTAAAGCAGCTCATTGAAATGAATCGGATCGTTATTTCAAATGGCGATATTGGCTATAACTTCACAGATAATAATTTAATTAAAAAAATATATGTGGATAAGACGACCCAATCTCAATTGATGAGTGGCCGTCTTGCCATTGCTCGTCTGATTACCGATAAAAACCCTGATGGCGAATACGCGATTATACCCGCGATCGTGGCAGATAAAATTGCACAGCGTGATGCGAGCAGTATTGTATTAAATGCCGAGCTGAGTAAAGAGGCTAAAGATGAAGAAGATCCGTATGCCGATTTTGTCGTGCCTGACGATCTGATGTGGTAAGTACTATTGCCCGGTGTTTAACCGTACTCCGCCATTACCGCATCGATAAAGCAGCGCAGTTTCTGTGTCGGATAACGGTTCGGCGAATACAGCAAATGCATTTCGCGCGAAGGTGCCTGATAATCGGCTAGGATCTGCATCAACAGGCCGGAGGTAATGTAACTTCTGAGCACCACTTCTGCCCCCAAAATAATACCACCGCCGCTAAGCGCTGCAGACAGCAGCGCCGTAGCATTATTTGACTGTAAACGGCTGTTTACCTTGGCGGCGTGCTGCTCCTCCCCTTTGGTGAAAACCCATTCTTTCTCTGAGCGGCGGGACCAGTAAGTATATCCGAGGCATTCATGATCGATCAGATCTTCGGGGTGGGCTGGAGTGCCATATTCAGCCAGATACCCCGGGGATGCGCAGGCGATTAATTGATAAGGCTTGAGTTTGCGAGCAATCAGTGCCGAATCTGCCAACGGTCCAATGCGGATGACCGCCTCAAACCCTTCATCGACAAGATCCACAAAGCGATCGCTCAACGTCAATTCAACCTGAACATCCGGATAACGACGCATGTAGTCAATCACTAAAGGTGACAGGCCGTACGCCCCGAATGTGACAGGCGCATTGACCCGTAACATTCCACGCGGCATTGCGGTCATATCCTGGGCAACAGACTCAGCCGCATCCGCTTCGGCAAGCACAATTTTGCAACGCTCATAAAAAATCCGCCCGACTTCGGTGAGGTTTTGCCGCCGGGTCGTACGGTTTAGCAAACGCGTCCCCAAGTGTTCCTCCAACATGCTGATATGTTTACCCACCATCTGCGGTGACAAATTCAACACCTCGCTCGCTGCAGCAAACGAACCGCAGTCTGTAACCTTCACAAACACCAACATGCACTTAAGCCGATCCATTATTCCCTACTTTTAGTTTCGAGTGTCGCAACCCTCACTCTATTTATCATATAAAAATGATGAATTACAGTAGCTGAACTTAATCGAGGAGTTCACACCATGAAAATTGGCATCATCGGCGCAGGCTTTATCGCACGTTCACTTGCGGAACATGCATTGGCTAACGGGCATCAGGTTATGCTCAGTAATTCACGCGGGCCGGAAACTTTATACAGCCTGAAAGTCGCTCTGGCGTGTGAAACGGGAACGGTGCAACAAGCCGTAGAATTTGGTGATATCGTCGTTATTGCGATCACGTTCAAACACTATGCGACAGTGCCCGCTGAGGCACTGCGCGGCAAAATCGTCATCGATACCAATAACTATTATCCCGAACGCGACGGTAATTTCGTCGAACTGGATCAACAACTCACCACCACCAGCGAAATGCTCGCCCATCATCTTTATGCATCTCACGTAGTGAAGGCGTTTAACTCCATACGCGTCATCGATCTGAATAAAGATGGCCGCCCACAAGGGGATGAGCGGCGCCGTGCCCTGCCCATCGTTGGGGATAGTGAAGATGCCAAAAAACGGGTTAGCGATTTGATCGACCAGTTTGGTTTTGACGTGGTTGATGCGGGCGCACTGAAAGAAGGCTGGCGTTTTCAGCGCGGCTCGCCGCTCTACTGTGAATGGTTCAATCAGTCACAATTGAAAAAATCCCTGGCGGACCTGACGCGAGAACAGGTAATTGCATAGGCAACTTCCCGCCTGTCGCCAGGCAGTGATACAGAACCGCCTCACCGCTCAGGATAAAGGAAAGCAGAATGTAGGTAGGGCACACCATGAAAAAGCCCCGAAAACGGGGCCTTGAGGTGGCATTCAAATGGGCTGGGTCTGCTTTTTGTAGATGGAACGGTAGTGATTGAGCCGTTCGAAGAAGTTATCGCTCTGTTCACGCGACATATTACCCGCAACGCCGTTAGCATCGACTTCGCGCCCCTGAAACTCCAAGAATGCCACCGTAGAAGCGAGAAAATCCATGTTGCTGGTGTTCTTGGCATAGACATAGCACTTTTCTAAAGTTTCCATGATCTCCTCCTCAACGTTTACAGTAAAGTTGGCGTGCCACAAGCAGAATGACAATCGCTCGTTAAGTGTGCTGCAGATCTAAGAATAGTCTCGGCGACTAAAAAGTATAAGCCATAATTGCGACAGGGTGAAAAAACAGGCAAAAGCACTTATCGTGGCAAGGTCGGTTGCGCAGCTTGCAAGACTTGCTCTGCCGTCACCACAGAGCCAAAGTCGTCAAGCACCGAGTAAAATACCTTCATGCCAGCATTGACCGGGGCTTTAGCCGTTGTTAAGGCGAAATCAGCCTGCCCTTTTGGCTTAACCATGCCATTTTCCGGCACCAAGGTGGCGACGGCCTGCTGCTTATCGCGGCCCACCGTCATTTCTAGTAATGTCTGGTGGAACGGCGTGGGGTTACTAACCACCAGTACCGGATTGCCGCCACGTTGTGCCAGACTAAAGCGTAGCTGATCCTGTACGTTGGTCATATTGATGCTCTGCAATGATCGTGGCCGGTAGAATAGTTTTATCCGGGTTCTGAACGCCATCTGCATCTGGCTGGCCGTATTGCTGGCCACTTTCGGCGGGATCTCCAACACGTTGAGCCAAAACACCGACTCACGATCGCTCGGCAGCGTGTGTTCTGCCCCGGTAAACAGCACTCTCAGACGCTGTGCCCGCTTCCCGTCCAGGCGCAAGATTGGCGGCGCCACGGTAAATGGCGTGGCGATTTTCTCCGGTTCCGCCTCACTATCACCATTGTCCACCCAGATTTGCAGCAATACCGCAGAGCGGCCCTCGTTCGTGACGCGCAGCGTCGCCTCCTTATCCTTGCCGTTGACAATCAGGCGCGTCGCTCCCAGATATATCTCGGCGTGACTCAGCGGGATAAATAAGGCCATCAGCGTAATCAATAGCCAACGGCAAAGCCTGCGGTATTGTGGCGCGAAACCATTGATAGCGACCATATTCACCCTACTTATAATTCAGCGTAAAAGTGATTGCGGTATTGGCCGTTCCTGCGGTTACCGCATTCCCCACCTGGAACAAGCCCGCTTGCATGGGAACCCGATAGTTGGCCTTGGCCGAACTATCATAGTTATCCAGCAGATAAATGGTGCCAAACGTCACCGGCACGTTATTACCGCGCAACAACTGGATCCCAACGCCGCCAGCGCTTGAGGTGGCATTAGGTGCCACTACACCATTGGTAGCGTCCAGCACCTGCGTCGTGGCGGCAAAGCTGTAGCCAATGCTGGCCAAACCGGCCGGGCATTGGTTGAACGCCAGCTCAAAAGCTTTGCGCCCTGCCACCGAACCTACGCCGTTGAACTGGCCGACGCTGGCTTCAGGTAGATCAACGTTCACATTGGGCGTCGTGCAGGTGCCGCCGCTGGCGATCGTACTACCACTTTTGAACTGGGCAATCATATAGGTGAGATCGCCGGGCGCAGCAAAGCCGTTATAGGTCTGCAGATGGCGCATATATATCGGATCGAATAATGGGATTGCACCACTGGTCAACCCAGTAGTGGTTTTAACGAAACGAATCTGGGCATCTGCCCCCATATAGAAGCGGTTTCCCGTACCGTAATTAACCGTGATTGACTCAGCATGAGTCTGCTGCACGCCGGTAGCGACGGTCAGCGGTTGCCAATCGGTCGTTTTGCCACCCAGGGTATAGCGCCAACGAACAATATAGCCCAGCCCAGTTTTTACCGTGGTGTTATACAACATGTAAGTTTGCCCATCGACCACGATAGTGTTGCGCGTGGTGTAAGGTGAAGCTCCTTGCACGCTGAACTGCACCGGTAGCTGATAACTGCTGTTCGGCGTGCAATTCCAGGTAGTGGAATTATATGAGTTGATCCAGGGGCCAATCACGTCGCCAACGGCGCTGTCTTTGCCGATCTCAATGGTGGCCGTATCGAAAAACTGATAATAACCACTGTTACGCGCGCAGCCGATCGCAAACCCTTCGGCACTGGCCGCTCCACCGTAGCCAAACATCAGCAATAAGCCGAGAAGCAAGCGCTTACCCCGCAGTTGGAACCAAGCGTCAGGCCAGCGAGTGAAAAAACGGGTCAAAGTCAGTAGTTGCTTCATTGGCATATAACCTCCAGGCGGCGATAGTCCGGCTCATCCCCAGGCGATGCGGCTGGCAGTTGGTAGTTGAACCGGCAACTTTCCCCGGCCCCCTCGCCCCATTTCACCTCCAACTGGCCTTTAGGGGGGTTGACCCGCAGTAAGGCTTCACCAACCTGACCGATATACCCCACGCTACGCTGTTGTTCGTCGGACACGTTCGCGCCAAAGGGCAGCGGATTACCGGCAACATCGCGGGCGGTCACCAGGATTGAGTAGCCGCTTTCGGTCTCATAACGTAACAGCCCCACGGCACCGGCAGTAGGCGCGATTTTCTGGCTGGTATATTTCAACTCCACGTCCCTGGAAAGCCCTTTAGGATCCAACTCCACGGTATTCTGCCGGTACGGGCTGAGGTAAGGGACCACGGCCTTGCCGCTGTTATCCAGGCGCAGACCGCTGTAGTTGGTGATTCTGGCCCCCTTGGCGTTTTCTGCCTCAACGATCGCCGACGTTTCTCCCAGCATCGGGGTCAAGACCACGCCGCCGCGATAGGCCACCAGACCACCGGACATATTGGCCCCATATTGTTGATAGCCCTGGCCTGCGGAAACGCTGCCCCCCACAAAGGCGTAAGGCGCGGCCCATGAGCCGTTGACGCCACCGCTGACGTTGTTGTTGCTATTTTTATAATAGTCGTAGTTGGTAAAGGCGCTGTAGTTGTACTGCCGATCCTCTCCCAGGCTACCGGACAGCGAGTTCTGCAACCCCTGATGATCCTTTTGCTGGATATAGCTGCTGGTCAGGTTGGGCGCGCGCGGGCTGGAGCCCAATGGGATCGACAGGGTCAGCATGGCTTTGTTATCCCAGTTTCCGGTTGCCAGGTTGCGTGTACGTGCGAAGTTAACCCCATAATTCAGCTTTTTATAGTGATTGTTGTAGCTGAGCTGATATTCGCGGTCGGTCTGGTCATGATCCCAATAATCCTGCACGTTGGCATTCAACGCGACAGTACCAAAACCCTCCGGCAACGACTGGCTGGCGTTAATCTGGAAACGATTGCGCCGTTTCCAGCTGTTATAGTCAGCAAAGCCACTGTCGTTACTGTCGCGATCGCGCAGCAGCATGGCATCATCCACGTTGTAAAACCCGGAACTGGAATAGCGATAGCTGGCCAGCGTGATGTTGGTATCCACCACCGGCAAAATTTTCGCATAGGTGAGCCGCACGCTCTGCCCCTGCTCGTTAGGGCGGTGATCAAACTGCGTTTGCGCCTGGGTAATATCCACTGACAGCGCACCAAAATCGGTATTGAAAGCCAGACCGCCCGAGGCGGCCGCATAGCCATCGGCACCGATCACGCCGGTATAGCCGGTCAGCAGATTAGTGAAACCATGCCTCAAAGTGCCCACCGCAATGGCAGGTTCCTCGCTCACCGAGTTATTGCGATATTTCCCCGCCATCACTGAATAGTGGGTTACACCTGGCCGCAGCAGTTCAGCTATCGAAGCATAGGTGACGGTAAAGCTACGTTCAGTGCCATCGGCTTCGGTTACCGTGACCAGCAGATCGCCGCCGCTGCCGGTAGGATACAGATCGTCAATAACAAACGGACCCGGCGGTACGGTGGTTTCATAAATCTGGCTGCCACGCTGACTTACACGCACCAGCGCGTTGGTATTGGCGATACCGCGCACCACCGGGGCAAAGCCACGTTGGGAATCGCTGTACATCCGATCGTCCGAGCTGATCTGAGCGCCAAGGAACCCAATGCTGTCAAAGACTTGACCGTCGGTGGTCGATTGCCCCAGCACCATCCGGCTACGCCAGCCAACCAAAGGCCGCTCCAGATAGGTTTCATTGCTTTGATAGCGAAAACCTTCGTCATCATTCCAATTGGCCGACGCCCGGTAACGCAGACGCCACACGTCCCAGTTCAATCCGCCACGCAACCCCAAAAACTGGGTGGTTTGAGCAGATGTGTCGGAATGTTCAGCACGGTAGGCGTTGTAGTCATATTGCAGGGTAGCCGCCGTGATGCCGTTATCCCACAGCTCAGGGCTGACATAGCCACGGGCTTCATGCTGCAGCAAAGACTGCGGCGCACGCACATCTAACCGTTGGCCACCGCTATCAAAATTGCCCTCCACACCGGGCACCAGTTCACTCAGCGCAATACACTGCTCCCCTTGCTGCAAGCGCGACAGCACCGCTTTGTCCAGTTTATCCAAGGCAATGTCGAACAGGCTTAACAGTTTCAGATCGTAGCAAGGTTGAGCGATGCTGCTTTGCGGCGTTGCCAGGGAAAAGTTGACGTCCTGCCGCCCTTTCCATTGGTCGTTAAGATAGAGATCGATGCGGTGAATGCCGGGAGCAACCGGGTTACCGCTGGAGAACTGGCTGACATCGACGGACGAACGCAGAAAAGACTCGTTGAACTCAATAGCCTCGCTTTCATCCGCATAAGCCAACGCTATGGGAGCCAGTAAAATGGCTCCCGCAATGTAAACCTGGTTGAGAAAAGAGGGCCGCCAATCAAGACTTACCACTGCCTGCCAACGTCCGCTCATTTTTGTTATCCCCACCGAAATCATCAATCAGGCTGTAAAACGCTTTTAAGCCTGCTGACGGTGCCGATTTCATTCCTTGAACTTTCATCACCAACTCGCCAAAGGGTGCCACCATCCTTTCCTGCGTTTTCCCCAAATCGCCCAGCACTGGCGCGTCTTTGGCGCTGCGAATTTCAATCTGGCGGAAAGTAAGGTAATAAGGCGATGGGTTCTTGGCGACGATTTCATAACCCCCAGCCCCTTTGCGTAAGCTCAGATCCAGCTTTTCGTAAGCCTGAGCCGGGGTTATTGGCAGGTTATTCGGCCGGTACAACAGTTTGATGCGGGTACGGAAAGAGAACTGCATCAGGTTGTCGCCCGCGGCTATCTTTTGGGAAGCCTTGGGCGGGATCTCCAACACATTGAGCCAGAACAGTGATTCACGGTCGCTCGGCAATCCGCCGCCGGTACGCACAATCCGCAACGCCTGCCCTTTACCCGGATCGATACGGGCAACCGGTGGCGTCAGGGTAAAGGGCACCTTGACGGTGTCGGGTTTGGATTTAACATCACCGTTATCGATCCAGGACTGGATCAACACCGGACTGGTCCCTTGGTTACGCAGTTGGGTAATCGCTTCGCCGCTGTTTTCATTATAAATAATGCGTGTGGCGTTGATGATCACACCAGCATCAGCGGCAGGTGTCCATGTCAGCGCCAAGCTAAGGGTAGAAACGATAAATAGAGTTCTTAACATGGCGCTATCCTCTGAAAGGGATGAGGCTGCCCCCATCCACGGCTGGCTGTCTTACAGGTAGATGATGGTGTAATCCACCTGGGTATTCACCGTGCCTGGCGTGACTATCCCTTTCGCATAGTATTGCGCATAATAATTCATTACGCCGCCACTGGAGCTGATATCAACTTCCAAATCGCCTTGGCTATGTGCGTTACCCGCCATGATGCTGCCCAGATTGGCGTTCAACAGCTGAACCTGGACGTTGGTCGCCGTGCCCGATGCCGAGTTGTTCAGGCGACCGGTGCTTTGCTCAACATAAGTGCCAGCCTCAAAGAAGGTGCTAGCAGTATTGAGTGTAGTTCCTCCACAGTTGGTCAGTGCGATGCTGAAAGGTGTTGCCCCTGCGGTTGCCCCAACGGCAGGCAGCGCAGAGATGGAAATTGTCGGTAACGTAACCGTGGCGTCTTTAGACTGGTTGTTGACCGAAATATCGCAGGTGGTGTCGGTAATGGTACCGTTGATGGTAATGGTGCCATCGGCTGCCAGGGCAGAGCCCGCAAAAGTCATACCGATAATAGCGGCCAGCAGGGTAGTTTTGGTGTTGTAAAATTTCATAATGATCCTAATCCGTTATAAGATAACTGTAGTTAACTAAGCACATTGCCGATTGGTGCGCCCGAGAAGCTTTACTGTCATCGGTCCTTTATTTACCATCCTGCCGTACTTGTTTGTTTCCACCGTTCTGCGAAAACTCCGCAGGTTCCGTAGTGAACGTCATCAGCCAGTTACTTAAGAACAATCCTAACCGCCCATTGACAAGAAAAATCTTAACCCACAATCGGTACAAAAGAATCATTAACTATTAACTTGAAATTATTTAGGTTTAAAACCTAAATTTAATGTTTTAAATGGTTTTTTTAATGTACAAAACTCTGCATGGTCTCTTTGTTAAGCACAAAAAACTTGTTTGTTTTATGTTCGAATTAAACAATTTTTAAACAATTTGGTTATCATCTGCGTTCAATTCACTGCAGCAACGGCAAACTGTCGTTCTCCATGCCTGAGCAAAACTCTATTTTGTGCTCCCGCACGATGGTACAGCGCACAAAGAACAGGCGGCTCACGCCAGAAATTAAGGAACGAACCTGGTTGCTGCGTACCACCAGCAGATATTCATCGGCCCGGCATTCGGCTTTTCGTTGCTCAACATAGGACAGCATGTCCTGATTCAGACTGGTGCTGGGGACACCTGATTGCGTGGATGTCGACATAAACACCTTGCAACTTCCCGCCCGGCCAAGAAACACCTCCTGCCTTGCAAGCGAATTGGTGGCGTACATCGTAGATGCGATCCCCAGCAGAAAGACCAAACCGGCAACCGCAGCGATCAGCCCCCAACCAATACGTTTTTTGTTGGCAGGAGTGACAATCTCTGCGCTTGTCGGTATATCGGGCTCCTGGTCCGGTTCGGTTACTATGGCCAGATCATCGTCAGTCTCAGCCACCGTTTCCTCTTCCAACCCGCTCTCTACTGGCAAATAGGCCTCATCACCCACGGTCTGTGCAGGGACAAGCGGGGTAAAATGCCCATCGTCTTCCTGGCTGATTTCAACCTGGATCTCGCGGCGCAACATAAACCCCATTTTCGGAACGGTGACAATCACCTCATCATCGATCCCCATCACCTTAAGCACTCGGCGCAGCTTGCTCACGCATTGATTAAGGTTGTTATTGCTGGAGATCATGCCGTAGTCGTCCCACACCTTTTTGAAAATCACCTCCCGTTCCACGGGTTGGCCATAGTTGGCGATCAGTAATAGCAAAAGACGTTTGGCAGGATTAGAAATAGGTGTCGGCTCGTCGGAAAAGTCGCTTGGACCCAACGTTCCACTATCATCATCAAACAGCACACGATCGTTAAATCTGTATTTCATGTTAATCCGGATTATCACTGGGCTTATGGGATAATTCTGGCATAAGTTGCTAATAAAACATCAGTCGTCGTCCAAAAAAGATACGGTGCAACAATGTTTTCAGCTTGGCGGCCGACGCAGCGATTATCCCCGCGCTTTAAGGACGCCAATCTCTGGCATTGTTGTTGCCAACCGGTCACAATGCGGTTCACTTCGCCCAAGCAGGAAATATGATGCCTTGCCACTATCCCGCCCATTACGCCTTCGATAGCGAAAGCGATGCCTGGCAAATTACTTTACGCGATTTCCCCGAGCAGCAAGCCGCCTGCTACAAACGTGAGGACATCGAACTGGAGGCGCAGGAAAGCCTGCTGACGGCTATCACCATTGAAATGGAAGAAGGTCGACCGGTACCTGCAGCTTCCTCGTTGCAGGCAGGTGACATCGCCCTGCATCTACCCGTGCTGGTGAAATTAAAGCTGGAACTGCATAACCATATGTTGAGCAGCAACACCTCAAAAGCGCTGCTGGCCCGCCAGATGGGGCTTAACGGCGCACAGATCGATCGGTTGCTGGATGTGGCCTATGCCTCGAAGGTCGAAGCCCTGGAGCAAGCCCTGTTTTTACTAGGCTACGAAGTGCATACCACGGTGGTGGCACTGCGCCAGCCGTCAGAATAAATAGTTTACCCAATGCTCTCTGGCAGAGTAAAAAATCGGCAAAAGTGTGATCAAAAACACAGTATTGAAATGGGTAGGATTTTGGGAGTACATTAGCGCCGATCCTGTTGTGATTCCTGGTTAACCTCAAGGAACTTGAATCGCAACGACCGGTAAATCGTCGCTCGGGACGTTGTTTTTCTGATTGAAGAACTCGCCACCCGCCGCTGATTTGCCACAAAATACTCAGACAACAATCGGGATCGTTGGCTTGCGAGGACTCCACAAGGAGTTGTTCCGTGAAATACTTTTTGATGGGCGTTTCATTCATGCTGGTTGCATGGGTAGGCACCTTCATGCTGATGGTTGCCTAACCGCAACCTCACCAGGTACATAGATAAAGGGGCGCAGAAGTGCCCCTTTGTTGTTTCTGGCACCGCGAACTATTTGCCGGGCATCATCCGGCGCAAGGTGTCGTCACCACGCAGGTAGTGATGATATATCGCGGCCAGGGCATGGATGCCGACGATGAAATACCCCGTGTTTGCCAAGGTTTCGTGCACCATTTTCAGCGTGCGACGTATGCCCGCATCGGGCGTGACCCACTGCGGCACCTGCCAGCCCAGCAGCATCCACTGTTTGCCACTATAGGCCAACGTCAAGAAGCCTAATATCGGCAACGATAAAAACAGCAGATACAGCAACCCATGGAAAATCTTCGCCCCTAGCACCTGCCATTCCGGCAAAGCCGGAGTGATCGGCGGCGTAGGATGCCGGTGGCGTAGCCCTAAGCGGATAAACATCAGCACAAACACCGACAGGCCAAAGTTAAAGTGCAGATCCTTCACCAACGCTACGCTGTCATCCGGCACCGAGTCCTTCAGCAGCATGGCGCTGTAAGTCAGGATCACCATCGCCAGTGTCAGCCAGTGCAGGAGGATTTGTGATTTTGCAAAGCGAACGCTCATAGAGACTCCCACTAAATACGGTATTAGCTGAGCATAGCGGATAACAACTGAAGAGAACCTTAAGTAGAAGAAAAATCAGGATTGTGGGTACTTAACACGCCCCTCACCCTAACCCTCTCCCACAGGGAGAGGGGACCGATCGAGCGTGTTTGAAATTGTAGTGACTTACCTTGGATGAAAGACAATCGAGCTTGCAGAGATTATCGCTTTACTTCAAAACGAGCAGGGACTGTCAGCTCCCTGAGGGGACCGATCGAGTTTGCTATAGGTACAGAAACTTACTTGGCCACCGGACTGAATCAGCCCCCTCATCGAGAAAAACAGACCGCTCACCGCACTTGAATACCACTCCGGACTGGCTCCCTCTCCCTATGGGAGAGGGTCGGGGTGAGGGGTAACAGCGATTGCCGGGTCTCAGGCAACAACTCGATGTTATTTGGTCGCTGGCTTGATTAACCCATCAGCACGGAACATCGCCTTGATACCGCGCACCGCCTGGCGGATACGGTCCTGATTCTCAATCAGGGCAAAACGCACATGGGTATCACCGTAATCGCCAAAGCCGATCCCCGGCGATACACATACCTTAGCCTCCGCCAACAAACGCTTGGCGAACTCCAGCGACCCCAGATGCGCGTAAGGCTCAGGAATTTTCGCCCACACATACATCGAGGCTTTGGGGTTCTCGACCATCCAGCCCGCTTCGTGCAGCCCTTTCACCAGCACGTTACGGCGCTGGCGATACTGCTCGGCAATGTCCAGCACGCACTGCTGATCGCCTTCCAATGCGGCGATGGCGGCCACCTGCAGCGGCGTAAAGGTGCCGTAGTCGTGGTAGCTTTTAATCCGTGCTAACGCGTTAACCAGCTCAGGATTCCCCACCATAAAGCCAATACGCCAGCCGGCCATATTGTAGCTTTTCGACAGGGTGAAAAATTCTACCGCAATGTCTTTGGCTCCCGGCACCTGCATGATTGAAGGCGCTTTCCAGCCGTCATAGACGATATCGGCGTAGGCCAGATCGTGGATCACCAGCACGTCGTATTGCTTCGCCAGCGCCACTACCCGCTCAAAGAAATCCAGCTCCACACACTGCGCCGTCGGGTTGGACGGGAAGCCCAGGATCATCATTTTTGGCCGTGGAATGGTTTCACGAATGGCGCGCTCCAGCTCACCAAAGAAATCCACGCCGTCCACCAGCGGCACCGAACGTACCTGCGCACCGGCGATCACTGCACCATAAATGTGGATCGGATAACTTGGATTGGGCACCAGCACCGTATCCCCGTGATCGAGCGTCGCCAACATCAGGTGCGCCAGGCCCTCTTTCGAGCCGATGGTCACAATGGCTTCGCTTTCGGGATCGATATCGACCTGATAGCGCTCTTGATACCAGTGCGAAATAGCACGGCGCAGGCGCGGAATGCCGCGTGAAGTCGAGTAGCCATGCGTATCGTCACGTTGGGCTACGGTACAGAGTTTCTCTACGATATGCGGCGGCGTGGGGCCGTCCGGGTTACCCATGCTGAAATCGATAATATCTTCCCCGCGACGGCGTGCAGCCATCTTCAGTTCGGAGGTGATATTAAATACATAAGGGGGCAGGCGTTCGATGCGCGTGAAACGGCGCGGGTTGTTATCAGACATAGCTACCTCGAAGAGACGTTAGCGCCCGGACCATCCGAGCGACGCTGGCCACAGAATGGCCGAACATCGAACATAACTCAGCCTTGTCAGGCTGTCGAGCCCCCGCATAACAATTTTTTTTACCGATTGGCAGCCGCAAATTCCCTCGCCAACAACCCTAACTGCCAGTCATTACACCACTGGCCTGCCAGGCGGAAATTGTCACGCAGCGTCCCTTCCAATTGGAAACCACAGCTCTCCAACAGACCCCGTGAGGCCAGATTACCTTCCGTCACCGTGGCATACACTTTGTGAAACCCACAGGCATTGAAGGCGAAGTCCAAGACCACGGGCAGTGACTCTTTGCCATAACCTTTCCCTTGCCCTTCCGGCAGGCTGCCAAAACCCACTTCGGCCTGCTGGCAAGGGGTCCACTCAGGGCGAAACCCGGTCATTCCTACCGCTTTACCGCTGCTTTTTTCTCTCATCACCAGACACAACCAGCGATCGCAATGCTTATCCCATGCGGGCAAGCGTGCTGCGAAACGTTCGCGGATCTCGTGTTCCGGCAGCGGATCGGCAATGTAACGGATCACCTGGGGATCCTGGAACAGACGGAGGAATAATGGCCAGTCATCTGCCGTTAGCGATGTCAGCAGCAAGCGGGGTGTTTCCAATTTCATCAGGTCAATCTCCGAAAAACGAAAAAGAGGAAGTTACGAATGAAAGATATCCCTTTATTTTCCCCTATTAAATCCAGATAATCATTAACGAGGTTACAACAAAATGGCAACTTTATACCGCTACTCTACCATCCACCATCCTCGCCCACCGGCGGGCCAAGGAGAACACCATGGCTTCATTACTCATCGATGATATCCCTGCCGCAATTAAAAGCGTCAAGCAGCAGCTACGCCAGGCTCTGCCCAACTATCGCGAAGTCTTCCTGGCGCTGGAAGACAATATTCGCCAACAGGTGGAGCAAATCCGTCAGGAACTGACCAACGGCCAGGACCCGGTGCCGCAGGTGGACGCTGAAGATATTTTGCAGCAACGCGTTACCGAACAACAAATTGCCCTGATCAAACAGCGCGGCGTATGCGCGATTCGGGGCGTATTCCCACGCAGCAAAGCCGAGGCCTGGAACCAGGAGATCGGCAATTATCTCGAACGCAATAACTTCGTCGAGCGGCTAAAAAATGCCGCCGAAGATAACTACTTTGGCAAACTGGCCGCCAGTAAGCCACAGATCTACGGCATTTACTGGTCGAAACCCCAGGTCGAAGCCCGTCAGGACCAGCGCATGCACGCGGTGCAGGTGTTCCTTAACAGCCTGTGGGCAACCGAAAGCAACGGCAAACAGCACTTTGACCCAACGCGTGTTGCTACCTATGCCGACCGTACCCGCCGCCGCCCGCCAAACTCCTCTTCGTTGGGCCTTTCCCCGCATGTGGATAGCGGTACCATTGAACGTTGGCTGGATGAGAATTTCCGCTATGTCTATCGTCACGTGTTCTCCGGTAACTGGCAGCAATACGATCCCTTTGCCGCCGATGGCCGCACCGAAGTACGCGAGATCGCCTCACCGGCGGTCTGCTCCATGTTCCGCACCTTCCAGGGCTGGACAGCGCTGACGCCGCAACGTACCCACGCGGGTACGCTGAACGTGGTGCCGATCGCCAACGCTATGGCCTATATACTGCTGCGTGCCCTGCAAGACGATGTGGCGGATGACGATTTGTGTGGAGCCGCCCCGGGCCGGGCATTATCTATCTCGGAACAGTGGCATCCCCTTTTATTAAGTGGGTTATCCCCTATTCCCGATCTGGAGCCGGGAGATACGGTCTTCTGGCACTGTGACGTGATCCATTCGGTAGAAAACGAGCATAATGGCGAGTTCGACAGCAACGTGATGTACATTGCCGCCGCGCCGGGTTGCGAGAAGAACGATGCCTATCTGCAACGGCAGCTGCCAAGCTTCCTGTCGGGCAAAAGTCCGGTGGATTTTGCTGCAGATGATTTCGAAGTGGATTTCATTGGCCGCGCCACCGTTGAGCTACTGACACCGCTCGGCAAGGAGCAGTTGGGGTTTAAATAGCCCTGATGACCGCGGTGTGCTACGGCCACCGCGGTCATTGCAGCGCTGTGATATACTCTGTTCTCCCGTTTGTCGCAGTGAGCCGCCGTTGTGCACCCTGTTTTTGAAATGTTGTTAGCGGTATTCGATCGTGCCGCCCTGATGTTGATCTGCCTGTTTTTCCTCACCCGCACCCGGCTGTTTCGCCAGCTGTTGCAAAAGGAAGATCATACTCCGCTGGAACTGGCCGCAGTCACGGCCATCTTCTCTCTGTTCGCCCTGTTCAGTACCTATTCTGGCATCAACGTCGAAGGCTCCCTGGTTAACGTGCGCGTGATCGCCATCATGGCCGGGGGGATCCTGTTTGGCCCCTGGGTCGGCATCATTACCGGCATTATCGCCGGATTGCACCGCTACCTGATCGATATCGACGGCATCACCTCGGTTCCCTGCCTGATCACCAGCATTATTGCCGGGATCGGCGCCGGTTATATCAACCTGAAGGTGAAGAAAGGCCAGCGCTGGCGTGCCGGGATCTTGGGGGGCATGCTGTGTGAATCACTCACCATGCTGCTGATCGTTGCCTGGGCCAAACCCACCGAACTCGGGCTGGATATCGTGTCTAAAATTGCCCTGCCGATGATCCTCGGCACGGTGTGTATCGGCCTGATCGTGCTGCTGGTGCAAAGCGTCGAAGACGAAAAAGAGGTGATTGCGGCGCGGCAGGCCAAGCTGGCGCTGGATATCGCCCGCAAAACGCTGCCCTATTTCCGTAATATCAACGGCGAATCGCTGACCACCATTTGCGAAATTATCCGCCACGATATCAATGCCGACGCGGTCGCCATCACCGATACCCAGCATGTGCTGGCCTACGTTGGCGTGGGAGCAGAACATTACCCACTCGGTCGCGCGGGACTGAGCAGCGTCACGCTGGAAAGTATCCAGCAGGGCAAAATCATCATCAAAAACAACCTGGAGAACCAGACCGCACCGCAGATCCATTCCCAACTGGTGATCCCTCTATGGGAAAAGGGCGAGGTGACCGGGGCGCTGAAAATTTACTACTGCCATGCCCATCAGATCACCAATACGCTGAAGGTGATGGCGGTTGGCCTGTCGCAGATTATCTCTACCCAGATGGAAGTCTCGCGCATCGAGCATCTGCGCCAAATGGCCGACAAGGCCGAAATGCGCGCGCTACAAAGCAAAATCAATCCGCATTTTCTGTTTAATGCCCTGAACGCTATCTCGTCTTCAATCCGGCTTAATCAGGATACCGCCCGCCAGTTGATCATCAACCTGTCGCGTTACCTGCGCTATAACCTGGAACTGAACGACGAACTGATCGATATCCGTAAGGAACTGCATCAGATCCAGGACTATATCGCCATTGAGCAGGCACGCTTCGGCAGTAAGCTGACGGTGATTTATGATATCGACGACGATATTGCCGTGCGCATCCCTAGCCTGCTGATCCAGCCGCTGGTGGAAAATGCCATCGTGCACGGCATTCAGCCCTGTAAAGGGAAAGGCGTGGTGGTGATCGCGGTGAAAGATCGGGGCGATCGCGTCAAGATTTCGGTGAAAGATACGGGTAACGGCATCGATCCGTTAGTGATCGAACGCGTGGCGCGCAATGAAATGCCGGGCCACAATATCGGCCTGCTCAACGTACATCACCGGGTTTCACTGCTGTACGGCGAAGGGCTGCGCATCCGTAGGCTGGAGCCAGGAACGGAAATCGCCTTTTACATCACCAAAAACGGTAATAAGCTGCATAGCGAAAACAGCCCACAACCTGCCGGGGAACCGTTATGAAAGCCATCATTGTGGAGGATGAGTTTCTCGCCCAGCAAGAGCTGACTTATCTGATTAATAAACACAGCAATATCACCATCGAAGCCACCTTTGAAGATGGCTTGGACGTGCTTAAATACCTGCAAAACCATCAGGTAGACGCCATTTTCCTCGATATCAATATTCCGTCGTTAGACGGCGTATTGTTGGCGCAGAACATCAGCAAATTTGCCCATCGCCCGTCAATCGTGTTTATCACCGCCTATAAAGAGCATGCGGTGGAGGCGTTTGAGATCGAGGCGTTCGACTACATCCTCAAGCCGTATCATGAAGCGCGTATCATCACCATGCTGCAAAAGCTGGAGGCATTGCATAACCGACCGGCGCAGACTCCGGAACCTAGCACACTGGCGAATCGCACCAGCCACAGCATCAACCTGATCAAAGACGAACGCATCATCGTCACGGACATCAACGACATCTACTACGCCGCCGCCGATGAGAAGGTCACGCGGGTGTATACCCGGCGCGAAGAGTTTGTGATGCCGATGAATATCACCGAGTTTTACCAGCGGCTGCCGGAAGAGTTTTTCTTCCGCTGCCACCGTTCGTATTGCGTCAATCTGTCCAAGATCCGGGAAATCGTTCCATGGTTCAACAACACCTATATTCTGCGGCTGAGCGATCTGGATTTTGAAGTCCCGGTCAGCCGCAGCAAGGTTAAAGCGTTCCGCCAACTGATGCGTCTGTAATTACCAACGCGGGCCTCGGGGGCCGTGCTCTCGCTGGTAATAACCCGGCGGTGGCGGAGGTGGCATTCGATGATAACGCGGTCCATCACGCCATTGGCGTGGTGGCGGTCCGTAGTGAATCACCCGTGGCGGCGGGCCATAGTGTTCACGTGGGCCATAATATTCGCGCGGACGATGTTGGTACCACCAGCGCGGCTCACGCCAGCGGTAGCCATCCCAGTAATGGCCACGGTCATCACGATCGCCAATATGCACCGACATACCGGGCACGTTGATGCCGACAGAAATATCCGCATGGCTCACCGCAGGCAGTGACAGCGGCAACAACGCGGCCAATAACAACAGCACTTTTTTCATCAGGTCTCTCCCAGAGAATGGAACGGGTCCATTTACCGATCACAGTAGTTCCGCACCGTTACGTTCTCTATAGGACGAAAGCCCAATTACACCTTTCAGGCATATCCTTCACAATTACTACACAGTTGCCCCGTCGGGTTGGCCATAATTCTGACATATCTTTGATGTAGATCACGCCTGGCAGGCCGCATTCCAACGGCTTTTTAGCCCTTATTCGGCAACTCATGCAGCGATAATGGCATTTCATTCCTCGGTAACGGCAGTTCATTCCCGATCCGCCATTGGCAACGATCGCCCCCTTTATAATAGGCCCATACCGCAGGGCTCAGGTTGCCTTGCTAATTTTGCCAATAGGCAACGCCATTACAGGAAGGAGACCGGCTATGAACAGCAAACCGGCAAATCGCAGCTTAATCGTTCTCGGCACCATCATCTGCCAGATGGGCCTCGGCACTATCTATACCTGGAGCCTGTTCAACCAGCCGCTGGTAGACAAGTTCCACTGGGGCCTTGGCGATGTCGCGACTACCTTCTCGATCACCAGCTTCTTCCTGGCCTTCGCTACGCTGTTCGCCGGTAAGCTACAAGAGCGTTTCGGTATTCGTAATCTGACGCTGTTCTCCGGCGTGCTGGTCGGCCTGGGGCTGATTGCCAGCGCCCACGTGCAATCGCTGGATATGATTTATCTGTTAGCAGGCGTGGTAGTAGGTTTTGCGGTGGGTATCGCTTACATCTCTACGCTGTCCAACCTGATCAAATGGTTCCCGGACAACAAGGGGCTGATTTCCGGCATCTCCGTCGGGGCGTTCGGTAGCGGCAGTCTGTTGTTCAAATACGTTAACGCCGCCCTGATTAGCGGTGCCGGTGTCTCTGCCGCCTTCTTCTACTGGGGCGTGATCGTGATGGCGCTGATTGTGCTGGGCTCCATGCTGCTCAAAGAACCGGGGCAGGTTAACCAACAGGCTAACCACGGCACGCTGGGCAACGATTATACCGTGCGCCAGATGCTGGCCAGCAAAGAGGCCTATATGCTGTTCGTGATTTTCTTCGCGGCCTGCATGAGCGGTTTGTATCTGATCGGTATCGTTAAAGACATGGGCGTACAGTTGGCTGGGATGGATTTGGCCACCGCCGCCAACACCGTTTCCGCCGTGGCAATCTTCAATACCGCAGGCCGCATCATTCTGGGCACATTGTCGGATAAAGTGGGCCGTATGCGCGTCATCAGCTTCACCATGCTGGTCACCATTCTGGCGATTGCCGCACTGAGTTTCCTGACGCTGAGTCATACGCTGTTCTTTATCTGCGTCGGTGCGGTCGCCTTCTGTTTCGGTGGCAACATTACCGTCTTCCCGGCGATCGTCGGTGACTTCTTCGGCCTGAAAAACCACAGCAAAAACTACGGCATCATTTATCAAGGCTTTGGCCTAGGCGCGCTGGCAGGGTCGTTTGTTGCCAACCACTTCGGCGGCTTCCACGCGACTTTCATAGTGATGGGTGTACTGTCGGTGATTTCACTGCTGATCACCCTGTTTATCAAAGCGCCAAAAGCGGTTGAGCAGGAAGAAGAGTCTCACGCAGAGCCGGTATTGGCTAAAGCCAACGGCTAATGACCCCTCACCCTAACCCTCTCCCAAAGGGAGAGGGGACCGATCGAGTTGGGCTGAAAGTATCGTGATTCTTCATCAGAACTGGCTGAAGAGACGATCGCAGTTGTTGAGATTATCTGTTTACTTCTAAACGAGCAGGGGCTATCAGCTCCCTCTCCCTGTGGGAGAGGGTTGCGGTGAGGGGTATCCCCAGCGTCTGCCGTAGATGAGCGCCAGCCCCCAACAATCCCGGTTGGGAATGGGTGATCATAAACACCGGAATTTCACGAACGTAGTCTTTGAAGCGGCCCTTGTCTTCAAAGGCAGCGCGGAACCCCGAGGCCTTGAAGAATTCCATAAAGCGCGGCACGATGCCCCCGGCAATATACACCCCGCCAAACGTCCCCAGATTCAACGCCAGGTTGCCGCCAAACCGCCCCATGATCACGCAGAACAGAGACAAGGCACGGCGGCAATCGGTACAGCTATCCGCCAGCGCACGTTCGGTGATGTCTTTCGGCTCCAGCTTCTCCGGCAGGCGCTGGTCCGCCTTGACGATGGCACGGTACAGATTCACCAGCCCAGGGCCAGACAGCACGCGCTCCGCAGAGACGTGCCCCACTTCGCCACGCAGCACCTCCAGGATGATGTCCTCTTCTTCACTGTTCGGTGCAAAATCTACGTGGCCGCCTTCACCCGGCAGGCTCACCCAGCGGTGGTTTACGTGTACCAGATGCGCCACCCCCAGGCCCGTACCCGCACCGTAAACAGCAATCGGTTTATCCTTTTGCGCTTTGCCACCGCCAAACTGCAACACGTCATCTTCGGACAGCATCGGAATCGCCATCGAAACCGCGGTAAAATCGTTAATCACTTCCAGGTGTTTTAAGCCCAGGCTCTCTTTCATCGCGTTGATGGAGAAAGCCCAGGTGTGATTGGTCATGGCGACCCAATCCTCTGTTACCGGACAGGCGATGGCGATACAGGCATCCTGAACCTCCAGCTGCAGCTCGGCCAGGTATTGGCGGATCACCGCTTCCAGGCTATCGAACTCCAGACCAGAATAGGTCTTGGCCTGGGCGATCTCTCCCGTCTCGACAGTGCACAGCGCCAGGCGGGCATTGGTGCCGCCAACATCACCTACGAGGGCATAGGTCATCGGTGTTTCTCCCTAAAATGAATAATGCGAAATTGGGTACACTGTAAAATCACGCCGCCCAAACAACAATCGGCATTCTGCGGCCCGCTGCTCAATAGCGATCTCGATCACAAAAATCGTTTCAGCCAGCACCGTTTTCACCGATTTATACCGGCAGTAACAGATTGGCGCAAAAAACGTGAGATGAATGCGATCGCGCACGGCTACCATTAGCGAAATCACTCCGTTGGGGCTATATACTATGCAAACCATTTCTCTGGGGCCTGGCGATTCTGCTGGCTTTACTCTCTGTTTTCCCTGCCAATCAGGGACGTGACAACAAGGGATCCCGCATGCTGCATCCGCGCGCCAATGCTATGTTGGCCTTCGCCCTGCCCGCGATCGTTATCGGTTCCGCCTCCAGTCTGATCCTCATATTGCTGATGGAAAGTGCCAACGTGCTGCAGAATTTGCTATGGACTCGCCTCCCGGAACTGCTCAATATCGATAGCCATTCCCCCTGGTGGACCATCGGTATTCTTACGCTGACCGGTATCGCCGTTGGGTTGATCATACGTTTCGTACCGGGCCATGCCGGGCCAGATCCGGCTACCGAATCGCTGATCGGCATGCCTTTGCCGCTGGCCGCCGTGCCGGGGTTGGCGTTAGCCTTGATGGTCGGCCTGGCAGGTGGCGTCAGTTTGGGGCCGGAAAACCCGATCACCGCCATCAATATTGCCCTGGTGGTCGCACTAGGGGCCAGGTTATTGCCAAAGGTGCCAAAGATGGATTGGATCATCCTCGCCGCCGCTGGCACGATTGGCGCAATGTTTGGCACACCGGTTGCCGCCGCCCTGATTTTCTCGCAAACGCTAGGGGGAAATAACGAAGTCCCCCTGTGGGATCGGCTGTTTGCCCCGCTGATGGCCGCTGCCGCCGGGGCCGTCACTACCCAGATGTTCTTTACCCCGAACTTTACCCTACAGCTTGATGCTTACGATGTGACCCGGCTACGCGATATCTTCAGCGGCTCGGTGGTCGCGCTGATCGCTATTGCCCTGGGGATGGTGGCGATCTGGTGCTTCCCACGCATGCACCACCTGTTCCATTCGCTGAAAAACCCGGTATTGATGCTTGGGCTAGGTGGCCTGCTGCTGGGTATCCTTGGGGTCATTGGCGGAGATATCACCCTATTCAAAGGGTTGGATGAGATGAAACTGTTGGTGGTCGACGGCAGTTTCACCACCAGCCAACTGCTGGTCATCACCCTGACCAAGCTGGCCGCCCTGGTGGTAGCTGCCGCCAGTGGCTTCCGCGGCGGGCGTATTTTCCCGGCGGTATTTATCGGCGTCGCGCTGGGGTTGATGTTGCATCAGCATGTCCCGGCGGTTCCGGCAGCGATCACCGTTTCCTGTGCCATTATGGGGTTGGTGCTGGTGGTCACTCGCGACGGCTGGCTGAGCCTGTTTATGGCCGTAGCGGTGGTGCCAGAGCTGCACCTGTTACCGATACTGTGTATTGTGATGTTGCCCGCCTGGTTGGTGCTGGCGGGCAAACCTTTAATGCTGGTAGTAAAATACCAGCCTCCGCATGAAGACTAGGCCAGAGCATACTCGGCAGCGGCATGCGCATGAATGGCCGTGGTGTCGAATACCGGCACCGTGGCATCTTGTGCGTTAACCAACAGGCCGATCTCGGTGCAGCCAAAGATAATCCCCTCCGCGCCCTGCTGTTCCAACTTGGCAATAATCCGGCGATATTCATCGCGTGAGGTATCAACGATTTTGCCCAGGCACAGCTCTTCATAAATGATGCGGTGTACGATCTCGCGATCGGCGGCATCCGGCGTAACCACTTCGATAGCAAATTTATCCTGCAAACGCCCACGGTAAAAATCCTGTTCCATGGTAAAGCGCGTGCCAAGTAAGCCGATACGGCGGATATTTTGCTGGCGCACCTGCAATGCCGTGGCATCGGCAATATGGATCAGTGGCAAGCCGCTGGCCTGTTCCACCGCATCCGCCACCTTATGCATAGTGTTGGTACAAATCACGATAGCCTCGGCACCGGCAGCACGCAGCGAAGCGGCGGCCCCTGCCAGCAAACGGCCAGCCCCTTCCCAATCACCTTGGTGCTGCAAGCGTTCCACTTCATGAAAATCTACGCTGTAGAGCACGATTTTGGCTGAATGCAGGCCACCAAGCCGCTGTTTCACCTGCTCGTTGATCATTCGGTAATAGGGGATGGTGGATTCCCAACTCATCCCGCCCAACAATCCCAACACTTTCATTCGGTTCTCCTTGGTTTTGACTCACTATCAACCAGACATTACCCGAGAACGACCTGACTGACGAAGCAATTATTTGCTGCGCGAACTGCTGGCCGGTGCCTGACGCGGCTCGAACCAACGCTGGCGCAGGGTATCGTAGAGCCAGTTATACGCCATGGTATAGGGCAGGAAGAACAGGAAGAAACCGAGCTCCAAAACAAAGGCCTGCCACAACGAAATATTGAGCATAAAGGCGGCTATCGGCAGACCAATCAGCACAAACCCGGCTTCAAAGCCAAAGGCGTGGCCTATACGTACTTTCAGCGTTCTGACCACTCGGCTCACCGGCCACAGCCAATCAAAGATCGAGTTATAGATGATGTTCCACAGCATGGCGACGGTAGATAACATGATCGCCAGCGCCCCGACCTGCGCCATCGAGCGGTTAAGCAGCCATGACCCCAAAGGGGCACAGATCATCACGGCGATAGCTTCGAACCCCACGGCGTGAACGATACGTTCAACCAACGACTTGTTTTGCAACTGCATACTTCACCTGCTTTATGATCATTATTGAAAAAGTCAGGTGATTATCATCGCTTTTTTGCGTAGATTAAAAATAGATTCCATCGATAAAGTAGATATATCATGCGCTATTCCCCAGAAGCCCTACTGGCCTTTGTTGAGGCCGCCGCGTTAGGCTCGTTTTCTGCCGCCGCACGCAGGCTGCGCAAAAGCCAATCCACCATCAGCACCGCCATTGCCAATCTGGAGGCGGATCTTGGGCTGACGCTGTTCGATCGCCAAGCGCGCCAACCGGTATTGACGGAGGCTGGCCGCAAGGTGCTGGGGCACGTGCAGGAAATTCTCGCGGCCAGCGAACGACTCGATGCGCTGAGCATCCGCTTGGGGGACAATATCGAACCACGGCTGACCATCGTATTTTCCGATACCTATCAACCCAACCATCACGATAAGCTGCTGAAACATTTCGAGC
Source organism: Serratia sp. (in: enterobacteria) (assembly GCF_046715635.1). GTDB lineage: Bacteria > Pseudomonadota > Gammaproteobacteria > Enterobacterales > Enterobacteriaceae > Chania. Next base: position 1,790 of record NZ_JBKJYW010000537.1, on the reverse strand, counting down.
GGCGTTATCAGGATATTGAGCTGGAATGTATGATCGCCGAAGGGGAGGATGTGCTGGATCTGCTACAGACCGGCCGCGCTCACCTGGGGATGCTGGCGGTACAACCCACCTATCCCCCCGAGATCGCCGTCGCCAGGCTGCCAGAACAGACCGAAATGGGGTTGTTTGTCGCTCATGATCATCCACTGGCCCACCTCCCAGCCCTGACACAGGCACACCTTGCCAGCAGCCGCCAACTTTACCTCAACACTTATACCAGCAACAGCGCGCCAAAACCGCGCGGTCGGGCCTGGTCGGCGCCCAGCTATCTGATGCTGCTGGAGATGGCGGAACAGGGGGCGGGTTGGGCAATGCTGCCGCACTGGCTGGTCAAACAGTACGGGCAGCAACGTCTGACAGAGCTGAAAATGCGCGGCTGGCCGCAAACCATCTCGGTCGACGCCGTCTGGTCCAAGCTTACCCCGCCGGGGCCCGCGGGGCTGTGGTTATTGGATCGCCTGCTGGAAAATGCCACCGATCAAGCCGCCGCATTACGCGATTGAATGGCCCGTGACACGCTATCGAGCAGTTCGGGAATATCCATTTTTGGCAGCACCACCTCGATAAACGCCAGTTGCTCACTGCCACCGACCTCACCAAGCGCCGCACGCAACTGCTCAGGCTCAGTGACACGCAGGCATTTCACCTGATGATTGAGCGATAAAGCCTGCGGTAACCGCGTCCAATTCCATTGAGCGATATCGTTATAGCGCTGCTCTGGCCCGTGGATAGCCCGTTCTACGGTGTAACCCTCATTATTCAGCAGCAGGATCACCGGCTTTTGCCCATCGCGCAGCATGCTGCCCAACTCCTGCACGGTAAGCTGAGCGGCCCCATCGCCAATCAACAACACCACCCGACGATGGGGTTCGGCAGTCTGCGCGCCAAACGCCGCCGGTAAGGTATAGCCGATCGATCCCCATAAGGACTGCACGATAAACCGGCAACCCTGCGGCAGCGTCAACGACGCCGCGCCAAAACAGGCAGTGCCCTGCTCCGCAATCAGGATATCCCCCGGCTGCAAGAAGTCTTGGATCTGTTGCCAAAAACCATGTTGATCCAGACCACTGCTATTCGGATCCGGCAGCGCTGGCCGTTTGATCGACGGCAACGTCCACTTGCTGGCTAACGATAACGTCAATTGGTGTAGAGCCATTACCGCGTCCCGCATCGGGATCTGGCTGAACACCTGCTGGCCGACCCGCACCTCGAACGGCTGGATATCGATGCATTTATCCACGGGCAGGTTATGGCTAAAACCGGCGGTGATGGTATCGGTGAAACGCACCCCGACGTTAATCACCACATCGGCCCCCTCAATCTGCTGCTTGACCTGAGGATCGCTGGCGGCTGCGGCATAGGTTCCGGTAAAGCAGGCATGGGTTTCATCCAACACGCTTTTGCCTAACAACAGCGTCGAGTGGGGAATATTGACCTCATTCATCCACTGATCCAGCACCGGTTCGGCACCGAAGCGTTCGACCAGGAAATCCGCCAGCAGGGACACCCGCTGTGCTGCCTGCAGTTTTTCCCGCGCGGCGACGATAAATGCCTGTAGAGAGACTTCGGAGAGATTGGGCTGGCGCAATACCAAAGGTGCCGGACGCGAGACTAACGGGGCTTCAGCGACATCACTAGGCAACAGCAGGTACACCGGGCGGCGCTCGTACAGTGCGGTCGTCAATAAGCGATCGATTTCCGCTTCGGCATTGCTGGCCGTCAGGCTGGCCTGAGCGATGGTGACCTCTTTC
>NZ_JBKJYW010000536.1:0-18678 GCF_046715635.1 Serratia sp. (in: enterobacteria) | reverse complement strand
CACCAGCGCTGCTCGGTATTGTTCAGCTTGTCGATAAAGTAGATTTCAACGCCGGGGCACAATACCGCTTTGGCTTTCAGCAGGTGCGAAAGGCGGGAAACCGAGAAGCGCGGGCTGTCGAAGAACTGCTCGTCAGGCCAGAAATGGATGCTGGTGCCGGTATTGCGTTTGCCGCAACTACCGGTTACCGCCAATTCCTGCACCTTATCGCCATTTTCGAAGGCGATGCTATAGACGTTACCGTCGCGCTTAACGCTGACTTCCACCCGTTTCGACAGGGCGTTAACCACCGAAATCCCCACGCCGTGCAGGCCGCCGGAGAACTGGTAGTTCTTGTTGGAAAATTTACCGCCCGCGTGCAGACGACACATGATCAACTCAACCGCCGGTACGCCTTCTTCAGGGTGGATATCCACCGGCATGCCGCGGCCGTCGTCGATCACTTCCAGTGACTGATCGGCGTGCAGGATCACGTCGATACGCTTGGCATGGCCCGCCAACGCTTCATCGACGCTGTTATCAATCACCTCTTGGCCGAGGTGGTTCGGACGCGTCGTGTCGGTATACATACCGGGACGACGGCGCACTGGTTCTAGACCGCTGAGTACTTCAATGGCATCAGCGTTATAGCTGGATTGAGTCATCGTTGATTATTTTTTCGTGGTTGAGGGAAGGTGCCGAAATCGCCTGCTGCCTGTTCAGTATATCTGTGATAGCTGAAGTTGCTGCGGCGTCATAGCCCTAAAAAATCCACAATCTGGGGGAAGTAGTGCTCGAAACCGACGAAAGCGTGGTTTCCGCCCGACTCCACCGTTTGCCGACAGGCGGTGTAATAACCCACAGCCTGGCCGTAATCGAGAATTTCATCGCCCGTTTGCTGTAGCAACCAGATTAAATCCGGCGACTCCAAGGGATCGACCTGCATCACTTTCAGATCATAAACGTGGCGTGACTCTAACACATATTGCTGCCCGGTGTAGGGGTTCTCGTTGCGCCCGAGATAGTCGATCAGCAGCTCATACGGCTTCACCGCAGGGTTTACCACTACCGCCGGCAACGCAAAACACTGCGATAACCAGGTGGCATAATAACCGCCCAACGAGGAGCCTACGATCCCCATCGTCTGGCCTGCCCGCGCCATCACCATATCTTCCAGCATTTCCGCCGCCTCCGCCGGGTAAGGCGGCAACTGCGGTACCAGCATGTCGATATTGGGATGATGTTCCGCCAGCCAGGCTTTGAACGCCGTGGCCTTGGCCGAAAGCGGCGAGCTGTTGAAACCGTGCAGGTAAAGTAAGGTTGAAGGCATCAGTAGCCGTCCGAATCCATGTCGGGGCGGAAGTCATCGTTTTCCAGCCGGAATACCTGGGTTTCCACCCGGCCATCCGGCAACAGGTCGAGATAGCGCCAACCTGGGGAAACGTCGTCGATCGTAAAATTGGTGCAGTGCGGCTTGAATTGCACGCAGGTGGACGGCGTGGCCAACAGCCGACGCCCGTGCCAGCCCAGATCCAACTCCTGGTGGATATGCCCGCACAGCAGGGTGTTCACTTTCGGGTAGCGCCACAGCATGGCCGCCAGCGTATGCGGGTTACGCAAACTGTGTTGATCGAGCCAGGTGCAGCCGGAAGGCAACGGATGGTGATGCAGTAACAGCAGCGTATAACGCTCTGGATGAGCCTCCAGGCAACGCTCCATCCACTCCAACTGGTATTCGCTCAGCTCGCCGTGCGGCACGCCAAACACCTGGCTATCCAGCAATAACACCTGCCAGTTGTCCCCCAGCAGCACCTGCTTGGAAGGCGAGATACCGGCGGCGGCCAGCGCATTTACCATCGCAGGCTGAAAATCGTGGTTCCCCGGCAGCCAGACACAGGGCGCGGGCAAACGGGTGATACCTTCGGCAAAGTGCCGGTATGCCGCTTGGGAATGATCCTGCGCCAGATCGCCGGTTGCCACGATCAGGTCGCACTCACGCTGCTGCGCGATCACCGCATCCAGCACCGCGTGATAGCTGGCATAGGTGTTTATGCCAAGCAAGGTCTCATGCTTGCCAGCAAACAGGTGGGTATCTGTTATTTGTAAGATCCTGACCTTGGCCCCACTCGCCACGGGCAGTCTAAACAGGCTTTCCAAATAGTGTCCTTTGTTATCTCAGTCTGCCTATACCCGTCGTATTTCAAGCCGCAGTGTTGTTACCTGCAGGTACTCACCCCAGTCACTTACCCAAAAGTAAGCTCCTGGGGACTCCTACCTTTGTCGCCTAGCTGCGACTTGAAATCCATAGGGTAACTACAAAACCGGAACCGCCATTGCTCCATGCGCTAAACAGTAGCGCAACCAATCAGCAAGAAACTGGTTAATTTGATGCTTTTCGTCACGTTGATGCAACTTTTTGTTCGGATAATCATAACGCGCTTTAAACCGATAGATCTGCTGACTTGAACACACTTCCGCAACCATCGCGTCGTGGTACAGCCTCACCGTCATCGCAGGCAGGCTCCAGTAGCTGACCGCAGGCGCAGTCTGCTCGATCTGCACCAGCGTGGTGTAACGGGTAGATTCAACAATAGTCAGACGATAGTGGGCGCCATTCACCTGATAAGTGATGGTTTCATCGACTTCGTCGTTACGCGGCATCAAACGCCGCAATTGCGCGAAGTTGGTTTCACACAATCTCATCATTTCGGGGAAGTCAGGGGTATAGCGCTTTTGCATTTAGTTGGCCCATTCTGCTTTAAGCGATTCATGGTGCAACGCCAGCCACTGCAATGCAATCACTGATGCGGCATTATCAATCGCGCCTTCTTCAACCCAGCGGTAAGCCTGCTCGCGGCTGACCACGTGGACACGGATATCTTCATGCTCTTCGGGTAATCCGTGGATCCCTTCGGCCGTCAGGGCATCAACTTCGCCGACCATAATCGACAGGCGTTCGCTGGTGCCGCCAGGGCTGGCCAGATAGCTCAGCACCGGCTTGCAGCGCCCCACCACCACGCCAGCCTCTTCCAATGCTTCGCGGCGGCATACGTCTTCAACGCCTTCTCCCGTTTCGATCATACCCGCAACCATTTCCAGCAGCCAAGGGGAAGCTGAGCTATCGATGGCCGGGATCCGCAGTTGTTCAACCAGCACCACTTCGTCCCTGATGGGATCATAGGGTAGCAACACCGCCGCATGGCCGCGCTCAAAAACTTCGCGAGTGACCTCACCGCTCATCTCGCCGTTGAACAGACGATGGCGAAAGCGATATAAGTCGAGTGAAAAAAAACCACGGTATAGCGTCTCTCGTGCAATAATTTCTACATCATTTTTGTCGAAAGTAACGGGTGAGGGTTGCGAGCGGTTCATCTACGGATTCTCCTGTGTGATTATGCCGGCAAAATAAAGGGATTTGATGACAGAAACGGCGGGGTTATCTTCACCCGCTTTGTGTTAGATTGTGAACCATGATATCAGGTAGCGCCGATGCAAATAGCCCAGCGTCAGTCAACGTAGCGTACACCAAGGTAAAAGTTCTGTGAGATGGCACATTAAGCCACCCTCAGCGCTCGGAAGACTCTGCTAGAATTGGCAACTATTCGTCTATCGTCAGCGCTAACATAGCAATATTGCTGCACAACAAGGAATGCAAATGAAGAAACTGCTCCCCCTTCTTATTGGTCTGAGCCTCGCCGGCTTCAGTACCATGAGCCAGGCAGAGAACCTGTTGCAGGTTTACAAACAGGCCAGGGAAAGTAACCCGGATCTGCGTAAAACCGCTGCTGACCGTGATGCGGCGTTTGAAAAAATCAACGAAGCACGCAGCCCATTGCTGCCACAGCTTGGCTTATCTGCCGGTTATACCTACGGTAATGGTTTCCGTGATGCCAATGGCCTCAACAGCAATACCACCAACGGTTCATTGGCCCTGACCCAGACTATCTTTGATATGTCCAAATGGCGTGCGCTGACGCTGCAGGAAAAAGCCGCCGGTATTACCGATGTCACTTTCCAGACGTCATCCCAGAAATTAATCCTGGATACGGCCACCGCCTATTTCAACGTACTTCAGGCGATCGATGCCCTGTCCTACACCCAGGCAAATAAACAGGCGGTTTACCGTACCTTGGATCAAACCACCCAGCGCTTTAACGTGGGCCTGGTAGCGATTACCGACGTGCAGAACGCCCGTGCCAATTACGATACCGTGCTGGCCAACGAAGTGACCGCCCGTAATAACCTGGATAACGCGGTAGAAGTGTTACGCCAGATCACCGGCACCTTCTACCCGGAACTGGCCTCGCTGGATACCGACAAGTTCAGCACCAAGCGCCCGGATGCCGTCAACAGCCTGTTGAAGGAAGCGGAAAGCCGTAACCTGAGCCTGCTGTCTGCCCGCCTGAGCCAGGATCTGGCCCGTGAGCAGATCAAGTCAGCGCAAACCGGCTATATGCCAACCGTTGATTTAAATGCCTCTACCGGGATCACCAATTCCAAATACACGGGTTCCAGAGCTAATACCGGTATTAGTGGTAATGGAAGCGATTCAATTACTGGCCAGAACCAGGTCGGTATCAGCGTTAGCGTGCCGCTGTACAACGGCGGCGTAACCAACTCGCGGGTAGAACAGGCGCAGTATAACTTCGTCGGTGCCAGCGAGCAGTTGGAAAGCGCCCACCGCAGCGTGGTGCAAACCGTGCGTTCCTCCTTCAACAACGTTTCTGCGTCCATCAGCAGCATCAGCGCTTATAAACAAGCGGTGGTTTCTGCCCAGAGTTCTCTGGATGCGACCGAAGCCGGTTATGAAGTGGGTACCCGTACCATCGTCGACGTGTTGGATGCGACCACCACGCTGTATAACGCCAAGCAACAGCTTTCCAATGCGCGTTATTCTTACCTGATCAACCAGTTGAACATCAAATCGGCGCTCGGTACGCTGAACGAAAACGATCTGATGATGCTGAACGGAGCACTAGGCAAGCCAATCTCCACCGCGCCAGACGTGGTAGCACCACCAACAGCGGCGCAAGATGCCTATGTTGACGGTTCCAGCACCACCCCGCCAACGGCCAGCAGATAACCTGCGACAGCTTTGAGCTACCGAATAACGGGGCCCGGTATTTACCGCGCCCCGTTTTTTTATCCAATAATCCCGCATCTGCCCATCGCCTCACAGCCCCTCTAAATGGGTTAATGTTATGATTAGCTCCCTATTTGGGTTTATCTGCTAAACGGGATCTGATGGACAACGCTTCACTCTGGCAACGGTTGATTACCGAAGGCGCGTTACCGCCACAGCTACGCCCCTCCCCGGCCATTTATGCCTCCTGGCTACGCTGCAGCCACCTGATGCAACCCGCCGTGTGGAAAGCCCCACATCGTGCCCTGGGCACCACCTTCGACTCGATCTGCCGGCGTAAGGATGATTTCATTACGCTCGGCCAGGCGGCGTTGGAAGATGCCTGGGAATATATGGAACAGCGCCACTGCGTGTTGCTGATCCTCGACGAAAGCGGCTGCACGCTGTGGCAATGCGGCGACAAGGCGACCGGCGAGCAACTGCTCGAACTGGGCTTCGCACCCGGCGCTTATTGGGCGGAAGGCGATATCGGCACCAATGCCTCTTCCCTGGCCGCGTCCGAGGGCCATCCGGTACAGATCCATAGCGATGAACACGTGCGCCAGGCGCTGCATGGCTGGTCATTCTGCGCCGCACCGGTGCATGACAATAGCGGCCGCCAGCGCGGTATGTTGGCTTTGGGCTGCCAGTTGGCCGATTGCAATGCGGGCGATCTTTCCCTGATCCTGGCAATCGCCCGGGAGATCGGCAATGCCCTGAACGCCGACGGCCTGTTGGCCGAATCCAACCGCCATCTCAATCAGCTTAACGGGTTACTGGACAGCGTCGACGACGGCGTCATGGCCTGGGATCACCGGGGTTACCTGCAATATATCAACCCGCGCGCCGCCGCGATGCTTAAGCTGCACGAACAGCAAAGCCAGGGCAAACCGCTGGCACAGTTGCTGACGTTACCGGCGTTGCTTAACCGCGCCATCAGCCAACGCCAGCCGTTACAACATGTAGAAGTCACCTTTGAAAGCCAGGGTCAGTTTATTGCCGCGTTGCTTACCCTCAAACCGATCCTGGACGGCGAGCACTGTAGCTTTATCGCCTTGCTGCATCCTCTGGAAAGGTTGCATCAATACGTCAGCAGCCAGATTGGCCGGGTCAGCCATACCTTCGAACAGATGCCCTCAGGCACCCAGGAAATGCGTCGCCTGATCCGCTATGGCCAGCAGGCGGCGAAGGGCAATCACCCGATTTTGCTGTGCGGTGAAGAAGGCGTGGGGAAAGAGCTGGTCAGCCAGGCCATCCACAATGCCAGCGAGCGTGCCGCCGGACCTTATATCGCCTTGAATTGCCAGTTATTGCCTGAGACGCAGGGGCTGAAGGAGCTGTTGGGCAGTGACGCCAACGAAGAGCAAGCTGGCAAGCTCAGCAAGTTCGAATTGGCCAATGGCGGCACGCTGCATCTCGAGCAGGTCGAATACCTGCCGCTGGCCATGCAGTCCGCCCTGTTGCAGGTGATAAAAACCGGCGTGGTGATGCGTATGGATTCCAGCCGCGTGATCCCGGTGAACGTGCGGGTGATCGCTACCAGCGCCGCCAACCTGCCGCTGTTGGTGCAGCAGAACCGTTTCCGCCGCCAGCTGTTTTATAGCCTGCAGGCCTTCGAGATCAAGATTCCGCCGTTACGCCAGCGAATTAGCGACATTCCCTTGCTGGTTCAGCACCATCTGCGCGCCCTGGAACAACACTTTCAGTGCCGCTTCCGGGTGGATGATGAAGTAATGACTCAGCTTGGTCTGTACCTGTGGCCGGGTAACGATCTGGAACTGAAAGGGGTGATAGAGCGCGCCGCGATGATTTGCCACGGCCACCATATTCAACTGGCCGATCTGCCCGCTCATCTGCTCAGCCACCAGCCGCTAGTGGAAAGCGACACTCAACCGGCCATGCCGCTGCTGACGCTGGCGGAAATGGAGCTGCAGGCGATTATCCGCGTGGCCAACGTCAGCCACGGGCAGCTTAACGAAATGGCGCAGCTGCTGGGTATCAGCCGCACCACCTTATGGCGTAAAATCAAACAGTTGAATATCGATATCAGCCAATTCAAGCTGCGGGGTTAATGGCTGAGCTGTAAAGTACCGCGCGCCGCATCCAGCATCGCTTTCTGGCCGCTACGGGTCTTGCTCATGCATTCACTCATGCCGACCACCATCGGGATCCCCATCGCTTTGGCCAGGATCGCCGTGTGTGACAAGGCATTGCCGCCGCTCAGGCAAATACCGAGCACCATGCGCCGATCGAGCATCACGACGTCGGAAGGCATCAGTTCATCCATCACCAGGATTGCTGGCTCAGCGAGCACGATCGCCGGGATAGGCTGCCGTGCCAGATGGCTCAGCGTACGGCGCAGCATGTCACGCACGTCCAGTTCCCGCGCCTGCAAATACTCATCATCCAGCGCCCGATACTCGGCGGCAATCTGCTCCAGCTCCAGCCGCCAGGCCTGTTCCGCGCTGCACTGCTGCTGGGCGATACGGGTGAAGGCGGCCTGTTGCAGATCGGGATCGTCAAGCAACATGCTGTGCGCCCCAAAGATCGCCGCCTGCGGTTTGCCGATCAGGTTGCCAGTGCGATCCGCCAGCTTGTTCAGATCGTCTAACGTCTGCTGCAATGCGATGCGCAGGCGATGCTGCTCATTGAGCACGTCATCGGCCCCTAGCTGGCGTTCTTCCGTGTGCGGCCAGAAGTTCGACACCTGGAATATCGGGCCACTGCTAACGCTTTCCTCCACAGGGATACCGTGCAGTGAAGGCAACTGCTGCTCAGAAACCGTTTCGCCAAAGTGCTGCTCTGCCAACGCCTTGAAAGCCGCCAGCGCCTCATCGGCCTGTGCGCCATCGGCAATCAGGCGGATGGTGTCTCCGTGACGAACCTGCAACAAAGCCAGCTGATTCAGGCTGCGCGGATTTGCGCACTGGCCGTGCTTTTCCAGCACCAGTTCCGCTGCAAAAGGAGCCAGAGCCTCTGCCAGACGCGCCGCCGGACGGGCGTGCAACCCGTGTGGATTCTGTACCGTCCAACTCAGACTTTTTCCCTGGCTCAGCGGTAAATTCAGTGGCTTGCTAGCGGGTATTTCCTCACCAAGCTGCACCTGCTTGGCCTGCAAGGCCCCTTTCGCCTCTGCCAGCACCTGCTCCAGGCTACCGCCCGCGTTGGCTGCTACGACCGCTGCCAGCGTACCTTCCACCAGCGGTGCTGCACACAACACCACCTTGGCCGCTACTTCTGGGTCGAGCAGCTCAAGCGCGGTTTCCGCACTCAATAATGCGCTGCCGAGATCCATCAGCACCACGATCGCCGCTCCGTCAGCGACAGACTCGATCGCTGCCATCACTTTCACCGCATCGGTGCCGATCGGGTGTAACTCATCATCGACCCCCGCGGCCAGCGCCAGTTTGCAACCCTCGCCGCGCATCATCTGGCGGGCGAGTTGCTCAACACCCTGCGCCAGTTGTGCACTGTGCGAAACCACAACGATATTGATCATCCGGCCTCCTCGACCACCTGGGCCAGCGTTTGTATCATCAACATGACGGAGGTGGCGCCCGGATCCTGATGGCCGATGCTGCGTTCACCCAAATAGCTGGCGCGCCCTTTACGGGCCTGCATGACGATGGTGGCCTGTGCAGCCTGCTCCGCCCGAACGGCGGCCTGTTGGAGCGCTTGGGTCACGCTAAGCTGCTGTTGTAGCGACTCGCCCAGGCTTGCGACGACCGGCCCCCAGACATCACACATGGTTTTATCGCCTGGTTCTGCCTTGCCGCGCATCGCTACGCCTTCTGCGCCTTCCTGGATCACCTGCTTCAACTCCGCCAGATCCAGGCTCTGCTTGGCATTGGCCGCCTGAGCTGCACGGATGAAGAAGGTGCCAAACAGCGGACCGCTGGCACCGCCAACGCTGGAGAGCAGCGTCATACCGGTGTTCTTGAGAATAAAGCCGATGTCCTTGTCCGCAACCGAGGGCAGCTTTTCCACCACCTTGCTAAAACCACGATTCATATTCAGGCCGTGGTCGCCATCGCCAATATCGCTATCCAACTGAGTCAAGAAATCACGCTCGCGGGTAAACACCTCACCACAACGCATCAACCACTCAACCACCTGCTGTTTGCCTAATGTCATGATCTCTCCTCAGCCCCAACGCAGCGCTGGCGTGTTCACCGGCGCATCCCACAGCGATAACAGTTCGTCATCCACTTGCAGCAAGGTGATGGAAACCCCCTGCATATCCAGTGCGGTGCAGTATGACCCCACCAGATTACGTTCAATGATAATCCCCGCCGCAGCACAGCGCTGTGCCAAACGATGGTAAACCCCGTACAGTTCGGAAAGCGGCGTGGCCCCCAGGTTATTGACCAGCGCAATTACCCGGTCGCCCTGCGTCAAGGCTCGCTTGCTTTGCTTGTCTTCACGCCATTCCCCCTGCTGACGATCCCAAACACGGACCGTACGCTGGTAATCACCGTTATCGATCAGGGTAGCAAACATGTCATCCACCGTTTGATCGAGGGTGGTGAACGTTCGCCGTTCGATCCCCGGTTCGCCGTGGATGCCAACGCCGAACTCCATCTCGTTATCCGCCAAGGTAAACGACGGTTTACCTGCCGCAGGCACGGTGCAAGCGCCCAGAGCAATCCCCAGTGAGTGACCCTGATTGTTGATTTTGTGCCCCAACGTTACCAGGGCGTCCAGATCATCCCCCCGTACCGCTGCCGCGCCGAGCAGTTTTTCCAACAGTACCGTGTTGGCAACGCCACGTCGGCCAGCGGTGAACAGGCTATCTTTGACCGCTACATCGTCATCCACCAGCACCGTTGCCACTGGCACGCCGCTGTCATGCAGCAATTCGGTGGCCGTTTCAAAATTGAGGATGTCACCGGTGTAGTTCTTGATAATCAGCAATACCCCGGCACCGCCATCAATGGCCTGGCCGCAGTCGTACATTTTATCCGGCGTTGGCGAGGTGAAAATCTCCCCTGGGCAAGCACCGTCCAGCATTCCCTCGCCCACGAAACCACAGTGCATCGGCTCATGGCCGCTACCACCGCCAGACAGGATCGCCACTTTGCCTGGGATTGGCCCCGCCGTGCGGGTCACAAACACCGGATCCTGATGCAGTTGCAGCTCCGGGTGAGCGGCGGCCATTCCCAGTAATTGTTCATCAAGTACCGAATCAACCTTATTGATAAGCTTCTTCACGGTTCACTCCTCTGTAGGGGACTGCGGGCTCGTTAACCCGATAACGTTCAGATTGCAGATGTCAGTTTCAACACGTTGTTATATTTCTGACTATACGGCCTGCTAGCCGCTTGGCGACTAAGGAAAAAAACGTTACATAATGGAACATAGCGTCAGGCAAAACGTTCCATTATGTAACGCTTTTACTGTGGTTATGCGCCGTAAAGCGAACTGGCGCACATCGCAACGTATAAGTGCGTAAAGAGTGGATCCTACGGGCATTTCAGCTTTAATTTTGAGCATCTTTCCCCTATCCTATCGACCACTACTGGGCAAGGGCGACTACAGCCCGCATGATGGGATAAATAGCGATGAAACGGACCAAAAACATCAACAAAGACACCTTCCGCAAATCCTGGCGCAGCTACCGTGTTGCGCCCGTGGCTTTGGCGATCAGCGCAGTGTTTATGCTGGCCGGCTGCGAACAGGCGGATGAGACGGTTTCTCTGTATAAAAATGCCGACGATTGTTCCACCTCCAACCCGTCGATGAGCGAGCAGTGCACCACCGCGTATAACAACGCGCTGAAGGAAGCGGAAAAAACCGCGCCTAAGTACGCCACCCGTGAAGACTGCGTAGCCGAATTCGGCGAAGCGCAATGTACTCAGGCTCCAGCACAGGCTGGCATGGCCGCAGAATCACAAAGCAGTGGCAGCATGTGGATGCCGCTGATGGCGGGTTACATGATGGGCCGCATGATGGGTGGCGGAGGCTACGCTCAACAGCCGCTGTTTACCTCTAAAAACGCCGCCAGCCCGGCAAACGGCAAGTTTGTTGACGCCAGCGGTAAAAGCTATGGCCCGGCAAGCGCTGGTGGCCGCTCCATGACGGTACCCAAAACCGCAATGGCCCCCAAACCCGCTGTGACCAATACCGTTACACGTGGTGGTTTCGGTGAGTCCGTGGCCAAACAGACCAGCATGCAACGCAGCAGCGCCACTTCCAGCAGCTCACGCAGCATGGGCGGTTAAGGCATGAAACGCGTTGCGATTAGCGAGCGCCCAGACTGGCGCGAAAAAGCCACCGAGTTTGGTTTCGCCTTTCACACCATGTACGGCGAACCCTACTGGTGTGAAGATGCCTATTACCAATTCACGTTAGCGCAGATCGAAGAGCTGGAAGATGCTACCGCCGAACTGCACCAGATGTGCCTGAAGGTGGTAGATAAAGTGGTCAACAGCGATCAACTGATGACCAAATTCTGCATCCCCAAGCACACCTGGGAATTCGTTCGCAGTTCCTGGCGCACTAATCAGCCTTCGCTGTATTCACGCCTCGATCTGGCCTATGACGGCATCAATCCACCCAAGCTGTTGGAAAATAACGCCGATACGCCAACCTCACTGTATGAGGCTGCGTTCTTCCAATGGCTGTGGCTGGAAGATCAGATCAATGCCGGCAAGCTGGATCCCGCCTCTGACCAGTACAACAGCCTGCAAGAAAAGCTGATTGAACGTTTCGCCGATCTGCAAGCCAATCACGGTTTTGGCCTGCTGCATCTGGCCTGCTGCCAAGACAGCGAGGAAGATCGCGGTACGGTGCAATATCTGCAAGATTGCGCGCTGGAAGCGGGCCTGCCGACCGAGTTCCTGTTTATGGAAGAAATTGGCCTGGGTGAGAAAGGCCAGTTTACCGATCTGCAAAATCAGGTTATCGGTAACCTGTTCAAACTCTATCCGTGGGAATTTATGCTGCGCGAGATGTTCTCCACCAAGCTGGAAGACGCTGGCGTACGCTGGCTGGAACCGGCCTGGAAGAGCATTATCTCCAACAAGGCTCTGCTACCGCTGTTGTGGGAAATGTTCCCAGACCATCCAAACCTGCTGCCAGCCTACTTTGCCGAGGACGATCATCCGCAGATGGATCATTACGTCACCAAGCCGCTGTTCTCACGCGAAGGTGCCAACATCCAGATCGTGCAGAACGGTCAGGAAGTGGCGCGCGTAGATGGGCCATACGGCGAAGAAGGCATGATTGTGCAGCAGTTCCATCAGTTGCCACAGTTTGAAGGCAGCTATACGCTGATCGGCAGCTGGCTGGTCAACGATCAGCCTTGCGGCATCGGCCTGCGTGAAGATCGCGAGTTGATCACCCAGGATCTGTCACGCTTCTATCCGCATATTATTCTTGGCTAACGGTTAAACCAGAAATGACTAAAGGCGCGAAAATTTCGCGCCTTTTTTATTCAACCAATCTGCACCGAAAGCATACTCAGCGCGGCCATTTCGATCCCATCGATCGGCACCGAGATCGGCTCTTTACCATCCCAGCCACCCAGAACATACAGCAATGGCAGATAATGCTCCGGCGTCGGATTCGACAACGCCGCGCCTTCATGCTGCATAAAATTCACCAGCGGGTGATGCTCGCCCTGATAATCCAGGTTATCACGTACGTACTGGTTGAATGACTCCGCCCAAGGATACGGGCTGGTGTCACCCTGCCATTTCGCCATGCGCAGGTTATGCACCACGTTGCCGCTGGCCACGATCATTATCCCCCGCTCACGCAGCGCCGCCAGCTTACGGCCGAGCTCAAAATGGTATTCCGCGGGCTGAGTGCCATCGATGCTCAGTTGCACCACCGGGATATCGGCTTGCGGGTACATCTTGATCAGCACGCCCCAGCTACCGTGATCCAAACCCCATTCGCTGGTATCGGCAATCACCTGCGCCGGGGCCAGCAGGCTTTGCAGCTCTGCCGCCAACTCCGGTGAACCCGGTGCCGGATACTGCGTATCAAACAGCGCCTGCGGGAAGCCGCCAAAATCGTGAATGGTTTTTGGATGTTCCATCGCCGTTACTGCCGTTCCACGAGTGTACCAGTGGGCAGACACAGCAACGATCGCCTTTGGCCGTGGCAATTGCTCACCCAACGCACGCCAGGCCTGGGTATAGCGGTTATCTTCCAGCACGTTCATCGGGCTTCCGTGGCCAAGAAAGAGTGCAGGCATACGAGAGGTGGTCATAAAATATCCTTGGTTAGCATGACAAGTGTTCTGCTGACTACATTACGCTGTTTGCCCTACCAAGGCAGCCGGATAACCCTGATGGTGATCTTCAAGAAATTTGAATGGCTGGAACGATTGAAACCATCCGCCAAATCCACTCGATTTATGACTTGGCTCTGTTAGTATCAGAAACTGATAAATATTATTGGCATACAAGGAAAATGCATGTCTGTACCGCTGATCCTGACCTTGTTAGCCGGGGGCGCGACCTTTGTCGGTGCCCTGCTCGGCATTATTGGCCAGAAGCCCTCCAACCGCCTGCTGGCGTTTGCGCTCGGCTTTGCCGCAGGGATTATGCTGTTAATTTCATTGATGGAAATGCTGCCCGCTGCGCTGCACACCGTCGGCATGTCACCCATGCTTGGCTACGGCATGTTTATGCTCGGGCTGTTAGGTTACTTTGCGCTGGATCGCATGCTGCCACACCAGCACCCGCAAGACCTGGTGCAAAAACCCATCAAGCCCCATAACCTGAAACGCACCGCCATGCTGCTGACGCTCGGCATCAGCCTGCACAACTTCCCGGAAGGGATTGCCACCTTTGTCACCGCCAGCGCCGATCTGGAATTGGGGATGGGCATTGCGCTAGCGGTTGCCATCCACAATATTCCAGAAGGGTTGGCGGTCGCCGGGCCGGTGTATGCGGCAACCGGCTCTAAAACCAAAGCGCTACTGTGGTCTGGGATCTCCGGGATGGCAGAAATTCTGGGTGGCGTACTGGCCTTCCTGGTGCTCGGCCCCATGGTTTCACCGGTGGTGATGGCGTCGATTATGGCTGCGGTGGCCGGGATTATGGTGGCGCTGTCGGTAGATGAATTAATGCCGTTGGCCAAAGAGATCGATCCCAACAATAATCCAAGTTACGGCGTGCTGTGCGGCATGGCGGTAATGGGATTTAGCCTGACGCTGTTGCAAAGCGGCGGCATCGGTTAAACACATTGAGTATAAAAAAAGCCGCGTGTTAAGCGGCTTCAGATTGATAACTGGCAAATAATGCTACAGACGGGCGCAGCATGCGCCCCTATGTATTTCGTCAGCTAATCAGCTGGCTTTCTTTTCATGCGACTGGCGATAAGCCACCAGATCTTCGATAGTCAGCACCACCATGTCATGCTGCTTGGCAAAGGTGATCACTTCTGGCGCATGCGCCATGCTGCCATCATCGTTAGTCAGCTCGCACAGCACGCCAGCGGGTTTGAAACCGGCCATTGAGACCAGATCGATGGTTGCTTCAGTGTGGCCACGGCGGTTCAATACGCCACCAGGCTGAGCACGCAGCGGGAACACATGGCCCGGGCGGTTCAAATCGCTCGGCTTGGCACCGTCTGCAATGGCAGCACGGATGGTCGTCAGGCGATCGCCAGCCGATACGCCAGTGGTCACGCCCTGCGCCGCTTCAATCGTTACGGTAAAGGCGGTCTGGAACTGGCTGGAGTTGTTGGTGACCATCATCGGCAGCTCGAGCTGCTGGCGGCGATCTTCGGTGATACACAGGCAAACAATGCCGCTACCGTGGCGAATGGTCAGCGCCATCTGCTCAACGGTCATGGTTTCTGCGGCGAAGATCATGTCACCTTCGTTTTCACGGTTTTCATCATCAAGCACCATCACACCGCGCCCGTTGCGCAGTGCATCAAGAGCGCGTTCAACGCGTTCTTCCGGCGTGCCGAAATCTGAAAGTAGAGTCTGATTCATGGTAAAAAACCTCATTAAAATTATGGATTACCAGAACCAGGGCGATCTTGAGGAGTGGCTATGCCAATAGCCAAAAAAATAACGCAAGCGGGGCATATGCCCGACAGGTGTCGTTACTCTCTCCCATCCGGACTATAACCGTCGGCCCCGGAATTACACCGGATCTGCTGACCTCTAACCCACTCCTGAGAGATAGGTTGAGCGCTCGCGGGCTTTCACCGTGAAAGGTGATTTACCGCCGGTGGGGACTTGCACCCCGCCCTGAGAATAAGCATATCGACTATAACCCCATCGCTTTGGTGTTTCAAGCCATCCGGTCGCGTAATGAGGGATCGCGCAGCAAACACGGTAATGGTTTATCCGGCGAGCAACTCGCATTACACTAGGCATCTGCCACCAAATATCAGAAAGGGAAACGCCATGATTGACCCGAAAAAAATTGAACAGATCGCACGCCAGGTCCAAGAGTCGATGCCTAAAGGCGTACGTGAATTCGGGGAAGACGTTGAGAAAAAAATCCGCCAGGTGCTGCAAGCGCAGTTGACCCGTCTGGATCTGGTTAACCGCGAAGAATTTGACGTGCAGACCCAGGTACTGCTGCGCACCCGTGAGAAGTTGGCATTGCTGGAACAGCGTCTGACCGAACTGGAAGGCAAGCTGAATACCGCCCCGGTAGCCAAGCCAGCAGACGAATAAATTATTGTAAGGGGCGCACCAGTGCGCCCTTAGTGCTTGGAGGCCACCGCCGGCGTTTTACGCGGCAGCACCAGCCAAATCAGCACCAACATCGCCAGCGCATACAGGCTTTTCCAGCCGATAATCACCAGCAATAACAAGCACAACGCAGAGCCAACGATCGCCATCAGCCGCGAACGTCCCTGCAAGATCCGCCCGCCTGCCAACATGCACAGCAGATAAATCAGCACGAAAATGCCATTGGCATACACCAGCAACGTATCCAGCGGCAGCTTCAGGGTGTAGATCAGCAAAGTGAACAGCAGGCAGCAACCTACCACCGCGCTCAATGCATTGACCGGCACCTGACCCGCAGAGAGTTTAGCCAGCCCGCTAGCCGGCTTTTCCTGGGCCTGAGACCAGACCAGGCGGGCAAAGCTCTGGGTGTAGATATTCACGCTGGCAAAACAAGCCAGATAGCCGATGATGCAGGCAATCCACAGCGCATGTTCGCCAAACAGTTGCACCACGATCCCCGGCAATGAAGCGGCCGCCGCCTGATGTTCGCCGTAAGCATGGAAGTGCAGCACCGCCACGGTACAGCCCCAATAGACCGCTCCCGCCACCAACAGCCCGAGCATTAACGCGCGCGGAAAGTCCCGTTCTGGATGGCGAAACTCGGTCGCCAGATGAGCAAAAGCCTCCAGCCCGACAAAGCACCAGAACATCACCGCCAACGCGTGGAACATAGTAGGAGGAGAAATGTCGCTGACCGCGGGCCATGGGATTTGGGATGGAGTAATGCCGCCTTGCCACCAGATAGCCCCAACCAGAGCTATCACCAGAAGGGCAATCAAGGTTTGAATATTGGCACTGGAACCGGCGCTGCGTGTGCCAAGCAGCCAAATCACCACCAGCGTGACAATTTGCACCAGCAACAGGCCGTTGGCATCCCAACCAAAGGTCGCCTGCCAGAACCCTGCGGCGATTTGTAAAGCGGCGGGCAAGCCGACGGGGATCACAGAGAGGAACAGCCAAGCGGTTACCTTTGCCATGCGTGGCCCAAAGGCCAGACCGACAAAATGCGCGGCACCACCGGCGCTGGGGAAATGGCGGCCCAACGCCGCAAAAGCGATGGCGATCGGGAATACCAGCACAATCAGTATTGGCCAGGCCCACAGGCTATCGCCGCCCGCCACCTGCGCTGCCAATGCCGGAACGGCAAAGACCCCGGTACCCAGCAGTGAAGTGGACAATAGCCCAACGCCCTGCGCTAAACTCAGCTCCTGCTTAAGTCCACTCACTGCAAACCACCCTGTTTACCCGTCGTCTTTCAAGCTGCAGCGTTGTTACCTGCGCTTACCCACCCCAGTCACTTACAAAAGTAAGCTCCTGGGGATGGGTAAGCTTGTCGCCTAGCTGCAGCTTGAAATCCATAGGGTATAGATATATAAATAAAGTTAACCACGACCATCCTTGATAGCCTTGATGATGTTGGTGGTGGATAACCCATCTTCAAAGTTCAGTACCCGCACATCGCCACCGTTGGCCCAGACTTCGGCACTGCCGGCAATTTCATGCGGCTGGTAGTCACCGCCCTTCACCAGCAGATCTGGCAGAACTTCGGCGATCAGGCGTTGCGGCGTATCTTCTTCGAACGGTACCACCCAATCCACGGCTCCCAGCGCGCCCAGCACCACCATGCGGTTTTCCAACAGGTTAACCGGGCGGGTTTCCCCTTTCAGGCGTTTGGTTGACGCATCGCTGTTCACCGCCACGATCAGGCGATCGCCCAATTTGCGCGCATTCGCCAGGTACGAGACATGGCCTGCGTGCAGAATGTCGAAGATGCCGTTAGTCATCACCACTTTCTCGCCGCGTTGACGCGCCTGCGCTACCGCTTTTTTCAACTCGGCCTCGGTCATTACGCCAAAGCCGGTTTCGGCACGGCCACGAATGGCATTTTCCAGTTCGATTGGCGAGACGGTCGAGGTACCCAACTTACCTACCACCACACCGGCGGCGGCGTTAGCCAGGAAGCAGGATTCTTCCAGCGTATTACCTGCAGCCAGGGCGGCGGCCAGCACACCGATCACCGTATCACCGGCGCCGGTCACGTCGAACACTTCCTGCGCCTGGGTTGGCAGATGCAACGGCTCACGGCCTGGCTGCAGCAGCGTCATCCCCTGCTCGGAACGGGTGATCAGCAGTGCAGACAGCTCAAAGTCCGCCACCAGCTTCATACCACGCTTAACCAGTTCCTCTTCGCTTTGACAATGACCGACCACGGCTTCAAATTCGGACAGGTTTGGGGTCAGCAGCGTGGCACCACGGTAACGTTCAAAATCGGTGCCTTTCGGGTCGATCAGCACCGGAACCTTCGCAGCACGCGCCAGTGCGATCATGCCCTGCACCTTGCTCAACGCACCCTTGGCGTAATCCGACAGCACCAGTGCGCCAATCTGCGGCAATGCCTGCTGGATACGCTCCATGATCGGCTGCGGATCGACGTTGGAGAAACCTTCTTCGAAGTCCAGACGGATCAACTGTTGGTTACGGGAAAGTACGCGCAGCTTGGTGATGGTTGGGTGCGTCGGCACCGAGACAAAGTCGCAGCGCACATTAACTTCGTTGAGCTTGGCGCTCAACGCACGCGCCGCGTCGTCGATCCCCGTCAGGCCCACCAGGCGTGAATTGGCACCCAACGAGGCGATGTTCATCGCGACGTTAGCCGCACCACCGGGACGCTCTTCTATGGTCTCAACCTTGACCACCGGCACCGGCGCTTCCGGTGAAATTCGGCTGGTCGGCCCATACCAGTAGCGATCCAACATGACGTCACCAACCACCAACACACCGGCGCGGCGAAAATCAGGTAGTGTAACTTTCATCCGATAACTCCAAACAAGTCATAAAAATAAATTCGGCAGATATTAGCATAATAGCC